>CAYWSM010000131.1:0-22027 GCA_964460935.1 uncultured Terriglobales bacterium
GCGATTTCGGCGCGGCGAAGGCGGCGGATCAACTCTTCGCTCTTGCCGCTGAACATCGGACCGCAAACCACTTCGATCCAGCCGAGACTACCTTTGGCGAAATTCATTGTTTAGTACCCAGTAACGAGTATCGAGTAACGAATATCAGTCGGCGGCCGCTTTTCCTGCGTGCGAGGCCGCCTGCAAAGAATACTGTCGTGCAAGGAACACTTTCAAATCTTCGAAATTCTCAAATACCTCGGTGGCGCAGCCGAGAATCCAGCCGCTGACCTGTTCGAGCGGCATGCCGAGAACGAGATAGACCGGAATGCCAAGGCGGTGCGCGATGGTCAATTCGCCGTGTGTGCCGGCGCCGCGAGCGGCAGCGGCGTCCCATAAACAAATGATGTAGTCGGTCTTCTGTTCGATCCAATCGAGGTCCCAGGCGATGATCTTGCGGATCGTCTGCTGGAATCGCAGCAGGTCTGTGGTCTTCCAGTGGCGGAATTCGCGGACCTCGTGGTCGTCGAGGTTCTTCTTCTCGTCTAATGCTGGATCGTAGATGTCGTGGCCGAGTTCGCGCAGGAAGGGCGCGATATCAGCCCTCCACGACTTGCCGTAATCCGGAGAATACTCGATGGACCCTGAAAGATACGCCAGCATGAGGAATAGTGATTTTCGGCGTTCGCGGCGCTGCGGGCAACACCTTTATTTCCACAGCAGACATAGAAAGTGCGCAGTTTGACCGCAAACTTCGGAGCGCGTGCCGAAGACGGCGTGGGTATGGTCGTGTGATGCACAAGACAATTGAGC
Source organism: uncultured Terriglobales bacterium (assembly GCA_964460935.1). Classification (GTDB taxonomy): domain Bacteria; phylum Acidobacteriota; class Terriglobia; order Terriglobales; family Acidobacteriaceae; genus DATMXP01. Next base: position 793 of record CAYWSM010000131.1, read on the forward strand.
CCACAATCTTGTATTTCGGGACGCCGGTGGCGTTGATCAGCACTTTGAATCCAGATGGCTCTCCGAACCTGGCGCCGATGTCGTCGGCGTGGTGGCTGGGTTGGAGCGCGATGCTGGGCCTCGGAGCGATGAGCCAGACCTCCGACAATCTGATCCGCACGCGCGAGTGCGTGATCAATCTTCCCTCCGATGATCTGGTCACTCATGTTGACCGGCTGGCGCTTACGACCGGCAAGAATCCGGTGCCGGAGAAGAAAGCTTCGTGGGGATACCGATACGAGCCGAACAAATTTAAAGTTGCCGGTTTTACGCCGGTGAAATCGGTCTCAATTGCGCCGCCCAGAGTTCTCGAGTGCCCGGTGCAGATGGAGGGCGTCCTACACGATGTTCGCCCGTTCGGAAAGAACGTGAACGCAAACTGCTTTGAAGTGCACATCGTAAAGCTGCACGTGGACGAGAGGCTGCTCGAAGGCGATGGACCGCGGCCGCATATCGATCCGGTGCGGTGGCGTCCGCTGATCATGAGCTTCTGCCGTTTCTTCGGCTTGGGTGGAGAGGTGCATCCGTCGCGGCTGGCGGAATCGGACTTCATGAAATTCGTGCGGCAGGGAGCGTCGGCTCCTGCGCCACAGCCTGCGGCGTCACAAGACTAGTTGGCGGATGATGGCTTCGATGTCGATAGGCTGATCGGTACGGATGGTGATGTGAGGTTCCGTTATCGGCTCCCAGTGGCTCTTTACCTTGTCGTAGAGTCCGGGAGTGCGGTTGCCGGCGGGATGATCGGCCTCCGGCTGCGAGAGTCGTGATTTTGCAGTGCTGTCGTCACAGACGCACTCGACGATGCGCCATGGCTGACGATGCGAATCTGCAAACGTGATGACATGCTGGCGTTGCAATGCGCGGGAGAAGGTGCGTCCGTCGAGAATGATGATCTGCTGTGGATCACGGTGCCAGATGTACTCGGCTGTGCGAAGTAGCAGGTCCATGACGAAGTCGTCCTGCTGGGTGGAATACTCGATTAATTCCGGCGGGAAGATGGTGTGACGAATCGTGTCCTTGCTGAGGATGGTGGCATGCAGGCGCTCGGCAATTTGTCGCGCAAGAGTTGATTTGCCAGTGCCGGGGAGTCCGGCCATGAGGATGAGCATGAATTAGGGTAACTCGTCGGTCTCTTGCTCTGGACGTGTTGTACCTGGACATCCACGGGGGCGACGAAAAGACAACCCGCGCAGGTAGTAGTCATTCCCTAACAGTTCCACATTGGCATACAAGGTCAGATCTTCATCAGCGAGTCCGATCAGCCACGATTTCGAATTCGTGCAAGGTTGTTCGAGTTCTATCTCTCCACCTAGTTCTGCCTTCTGCAGCAGATCGTGAAGGCGGTGGACATAGTTAGTTGGGTTTCTTGTCCACTTCTCAGCCTCTGGCCAAGCTAAATGAATCCATTCATCCAGGAAACCGTTTGGTGACATTGCTAAGGGCGCGATCCGCTCTAGCTTAGGTGAGAACGTGTAGTGATGAACATGAGTCCTAATCAACAGCCCGGAATCAAGCTGATGATTACTTCGATAGCTTACCTGGAAATCATTGCGGTTAGCTGTGAGTTTATAGACGTTGTCTTCACCGATATAAACACCGTCACCATCTGAAAAGACAGTTCTTGGTGAATAAGCATCCTCACCCGGCGTGATGACCCTGTATGTAATTCCGTGCCAGTTCGACGTACACCAGTTACCGATTGTTGCGTAGAGCAGGTACCAGTTTCCCTGCTCATCAGGTGGGGAAATTACGTAGTCAAAAAAGCCGAGCGCGCCAGCAACGGCTTCGTAATCGTTTTGTTCGAGCGCTATTCGCATTCGCCATTGCGTGCCAGTGTGTTCGAAAACATACAGTGTGGAATCGCTGCCACAGGCTACAGCATATTTCACTTGAACAACCAGCATGTTCGAGTGACCCTCTGGCGCCTTTACCGAAAGCTCTTCCACGACTCCATAGAGGCCCTCATCGCTACCAGACTCGTTATAGCCGACTATGATGTCGCTTTGCTGAAGAGAAACTACGAGTTTCTGGTGCAGTTGATCGGCAGAAACTGCAGTTGGCTGTGAGAAGATTGTGACCCCAATTAATTGCCGGATCTGGTGTTTCAGAATCGTCAGAAGTGGAATTGCAGGCTCTGGGACAGTATCGGCATCGAGAGGATCGTCGGAAACCATGATCTGAAGGAGATCACGGTGCGTTGCCGCGATGTGTTCGGGATCGCTGTTAACCACAGGGCCAGGATATGCCTCACGATGCTTGCTGAAATCTTGGTCTTCTTCGGCAACAGAGATGTTCAGCAGCGTCAATACGAGCACTATTAGCCAAATCGGACGTTTCACACTCTAGCTCGATGCAATCTCATTGCCATGAAGTCGAAGAGATCGCTATTCCACGATCGCCAGCACTTCGCCCGCGGATACCGATGTACCCTCGGCGACAACCACCTGTTTCACCGTTCCGTCCTTCGGCGACTTCAGCTCGTTCTGCATCTTCATGGCTTCGATCACGAGCACGCCTTGACCGGCGGTTACGGCGGTTCCAGCCGGGGCAAGGATGCGGACGATCTTCCCAGGCATGGGCGCCAGGAGTTTTTGCGGACCTTCGACGCCTCCGCCGTGAGCACGACGGCTGCGTAGTGAACGGGGATCACGCACATCGACGGCGAAACGTGCGCTCTTGACCCAAAGATGCAGATCGACGGCCGTCATCTCGCGCTTCACTTCAAACGCCTCGCCATCGACGATCAGCGACATCACGTTGGGACGGGCGATGACGGCGTTGACGTCGATCTTCTCCCCGTCGAGCGTGCACTCCCATCGGCCTTCGACCTGGTTCAGCTCGAGCCGGTGATTTTTGCCGTCGATGGCGATTTCGTAAATCATCAGAGATTCCTCATCGCCTCGGCGCGGCCGGTCTGCTTCCACCGGGAGCCGAAATCGGACGACGGTTTAGCGCCATTTTTGCCTGTGCCGTTGGACGTAGTCGCCGCAGGTTCGAGCACGGCAAATAATCCTGCGGCAATGGCGGCGATTCTGGCTTTACCGTCGCGGCGTTCGTCTTCGACGACCAAGCGCTCGGGGTTGGCAAGCAGGCGGTCAAGGAAACCCGTGTCGAGTTTCCCAGCTTGAAAATCGGGATCGCTGAGGATGCGCCGGAACAGGCTGATATTGGTCTTGATGCCGCCCACGAAGTACTCGTACAGCGCGCGCTGCAAACGGGAAATGGCTTCTTCGCGGCTATCGCCATAGCCAATCAGTTTCGCGAGCAGTGGATCGTAGTCGATCGGAACGTTCCAGCCTTCGTACATGCCACTGTCGCGGCGGATTCCCGGACCGGATGGAGCTAACAGCAGCGTTATCTTTCCAGGACTCGGGAAATAATTGTTGTCGGGATCTTCGGCGTAGATGCGGCACTCGATGGCGTGGCCGCGGAGATGAATGTCTTCCTGTTGGAACGGTAACTTTTCCCCGGCGGCAATGCGGAACTGCAGGTGGACGAGGTCGTATCCGGTAACAAGTTCGGTGACCGGATGCTCGACCTGCAAGCGCGTGTTCATCTCGAGGAAGTAGAAGTTGCGGCTTTGGTCGGCGATGAACTCAACGGTTCCGGCGTTGGTGTAACCGCAGGCCTTGGCGGCCTGCACGGCGATTTCGCCCATCTGCTGCCGCATTTCGGGCGTGGCAATGGGCGATGGCGCTTCTTCGAGCACCTTCTGTTGGCGCCGCTGCAACGAGCATTCGCGCTCTCCGAGGTTAACACAATTGCCATGCTCGTCGGCGAGAACCTGCATTTCGATGTGCCGCGGGTTCTCGATGAACTTCTCGATATAAACTTCGCTGTCGCCGAACGACCGTTGCGCTTCGCTGCGTGCGGCTTCGAAGGCCGACTTCAGATCTTTGGGATCGCGAACAAGGCGCATGCCTTTGCCGCCACCACCGGCGGCAGCTTTCAGCATCACCGGATAACCGATCTTTTCCGCGACTTCCCGTGTTTCCTCAAACTCAAGGCCGCGTAACGATCCTGGTACGAACGGCACGCCAGCCCTTTCCATGTGCTGGCGAGCGCGGGTTTTTGAGCCCATCATCTGCATTGCCGTTGGCGGAGGACCAATGAACTTCACACCGGCATCGGCGCAGGCCTGCGCAAAGACGGGATTCTCGGAAAGAAATCCGTAACCGGGATGAATGGCTTCCGCTCCGCACGCCCTTGCCACCCCAAGAATCTTGCCGACGTTCAAGTACGACTCGGAGGCGGTTGCTGGCCCGATATGGTAGGCCTCATCGGCTTTGCGAACATGTAGCGACGCGCGATCCACGTCGGAATAAACGGCAACGGAACGAATGCCCATCTCGCGGCAGGCGCGAATGACGCGTACGGCAATCTCGCCGCGGTTAGCGATGAGAACCTTTTTGAACATAAGCAGAGCGACGCGAACTGGCAATTTTAACGCTTCCGAGCCAAGGGTGCCGTTTGCGCGCCGAGTCTGAGACTCTCCGATGCCCTACCGAACCGGCTGTGATCGGGATCACGGGATTGTGTTTATTTTGGCGGCCAACCTCGCTTCCGTGCTCGCCATTTCCAATCACGGGTCCGGAGAGCACTGACAGGCCGAAAATAAAGAAGGCCCTGCGCTCGCGGGAGCGTGGGGCCTTGCGAAAAACTTTGGACCAATCGCTACTTGTTGGTCTGGTCCATGGTGATGCCGCCAGTCTGCTGTGCGGCCTTGGCAGCTTTTTCCTTCTTCACCGCGAGAGTCTTGTCGACCCACTCGTCGGCCTTCTTCAGGTCGGCTTCGCGGGCGGCAGGATCGCCGCATTCGATGTCGGCTTTCTCGCGCCAGAGCAGGTTGTAGTACGCCATGGCATCGTCGTAATCAGGACGAATTTTGAGCGCATTGTCGAGGGCCTGCATGCCTTCGTCGACGTTCTGCGCGTTCTTCGTCTTGATTTCGTCGCAGACCTTCTTGTCCTTCAGCGGCTCATCGGGCTTCAGGCCAAGCTTGTTGCGAGCCTCCATGCGCGGCGTGTACGTTTGCGTCCAGTCAATGACGCCGATGGAATAGTAGGATTCGGGATCTTGCGGATCGATCTGCAGGGCCTTGCGGTTGTATTCCTTCGCCTGATCGAACTTCTTCATCTGGAAGTACAGCGAAGCAACACCCTTGGCAGCGGTCAGGCTACTGGGGTCTTTTTCCAGGACGTCCTTGAACGCCTGGATAGCCTGCTCTCCAACGCGCTCGTTGTCCGGTGTTTCAGCCCCGGGGATGTATTGGTTGGCGTAGGCAGTCGCGAGATAGAGCTGCGCCACGTTGAGCGAGGGATCGAGCGTCACAGCGTTTTTGAACTTCTCGATCGCATCTTCGTATTTGGCATTCTTGTAAGCCTGCACGCCTTTATTCAACTGATCGCGCGCCTTGAGCTTGTTGCAGCCGGTCAACGCGAGCAGCGACAGGGCAAGCATCACGAACGCCGGCACCTTTGCGCTTCTATTCATTGCGTTATAAGTCCCCCTTTTCAGGGATCAATCTCGGACGCTCATTTCGCCTCGCGTCCTGAAAATTCTTCACGGTAAAAAGGTATCAGTAAAAACTTCTGTTGGGCTACTGTTCAGAACCGCCGTCCGCAATCCCTGCCATTCGGGCGGATGCGGCAGGCTGATCGCCAGTCTGCCGCACCACGTTCGAGGTTCTGAGGGGTGTAGCCGGTTATTGACCCGCTTCGATCTTCGCCGTAATGAGTCCGACCTTGATATCGGGGTCGGCCATGTGAGCGATATCGATAACCTGGGCAACGTCCTGGAAAGGCAGATCGGTGTCGCCTTTCACGAACATCACTTTCTCCGCACGGGTCTTATAGATGTCGGACAGCCGCCCCTGCAAGTTCTGCAGTTGCACGTCGTCCTGGTTGATCTTGTAGACGACCTGTCCGCCGCCGCGAAGCACCTGCACCACGATGGTACGATCCGTGGGCTCGGACTGCTTCTTCTCATCCTTGGGCGGCTGGGGTACCAGCGCATCCAGACCCTTCGGCGTGAGCGGTGTGATGACCATGAAGATGATCAGCAGCACCAGCAGCACGTCGATCAGCGGAGTAACGTTGATGTCGGCGCTTTGTCCGCCACCTGTACTAACTCCCATTCCCATAGTGCTACTCCTTAATCACCTGAGGGCTTGCTCGTCGCGCCCGGAGGCGGTGGCGGAGCACCCTGTTTACGCTGTTCGGTCAGCAGACCAACCTGGTCTACGCCGGCGGAACGAACGTTGTCCACGACGTCGGTCACAGCGCCATAACGAGCGCGTGCGTCCGCGCGGATGAACACCCGCTTGTCCGTCCGGTTTGCCAGCTTATCTTTTACCTTGTTGGTCAACTGATCCGGAGCTGTTTTGTCGGAGCCAAAGAACACGGTGCCGTCGCGCATGATAGCGACGATCAGGGCGTCTTCCTTGTCGGCATCCTGCATCTGGATCGGGCTGTCGGTCTTCGCCAGGTCCACGCTGACGCCCTTTTGCAACATGGGCGTGACCACCATGAAGATGATCAGCAGGACCAGCATCACGTCCACCATAGGTGTGACGTTGATGTTGGAGTTGACCTTAGCTCCTTCGTTTCTTTTTGCCTGAGCCATGAAACTCCTCGCTTACTTACTTCCGGACGGCGCCGCGACGCTTCAAGAAGTAGTCAACCAGTTCGCTGGACGAGTTATCCATCTCAACGTCGAACGCTTCGACGCGGCCAGTCAGATAGTTGAACATCATGACGGCCGGGATGGCGACGAACAGACCGAACGCGGTGGTGACCAGCGCTTCGGCGATACCGCCGGCGACTGCGCCCAGACCGGTAGCCTTCGATTCCGCGATACCACGGAACGCGTTCAAGATACCGAGCACCGTTCCGAACAGTCCCACGAAGGGAGCCGTCGAACCGATGGTGGCCAGACCGCCCAAACCGCGCTTCAGTTCGGCGTGAACGATGGCTTCGGCACGCTCAAGGGCGCGCTTCGAGGCTTCGATGGTTTCACCCGGAATGTCGCTGGATTCGCCATGGGCCTTGAATTCCTGCAGACCGGCGACAACCACCTTGGCAAGGTGGCTCTTCTTGTTGCGCTCCGCGATCTTGATGGCTTCGTCGATATTGCCGTTCTTCAACGCGCCGGCGACCTGGGGAGCAAACGCACGGGACTGTTTACGGGCTGCGCTAAACGCCATCCAGCGGTCGATCATGACGCCGATGGACCAGCCCGACATAATGAACAGGATGATCACAACGATCTTTGCGGGGATACCCATCTGATGCCACATCGAGATCGGGTCCCAGGCGATCTGTTGTTCCTGGAATAACAAAGCGAGAGTTGCCAGATTTGCTACGAACATTGGTTAGCTGTTCCTCCTCAGAACTTTCAGGCGTACTTCTTATACGTGCACAGGGATCGGGCGATTCGCCCCGCTTGCCGCTTGCCATGGGCCTGAAACCAAGTCAGCAGCAGCTTGCAGTCCCTGCGGAACTCCTTCCGCATAAGGAGAGTCCTGCTCTCCTCATGCGTTCGGAAATTTGCGGGCTGCCGGCTTTCTAACCGCCAGCGAGTGTAAAGTTCACGGTAATCTGGGTGTCCACCTCGACCGGCTCGCCGTTGAGGAAGTACGGACGGTACTTCCACTGCTTAACCGCATCGATCGCGGCCGGAGCCAGCATGGGGTGTCCACTGATCATTCTCAGGTTCTGAATCGATCCGTCCTTACCGATCACAGCCTGCAGCACCACAGATCCTTGGATGCGAGCTGCACGTGCAAGTGGTGGATAGACCGGCCTCACCTGATGGACCAGCAGACCTTCCGAGACACCTTGCGACACGCGAACGCGCTGCGGAGTCGCAACTTTCGGCACGACAGGAGCCGCCGTGGTCTGGCCAATGATACCGCCGATCACGCCGCCCATCGAGCCACCGGGGACGCCGCCCGGCACGCCGCCCACAACGCCCGCGCCGGCAGTCGGCGGTGGCGGTTCGTCTTCCTTAATCATCTGGACCTTCTGCGGAATCTTGGTGGGCGTACGCAGTTGTCCGTTGTCGAGCTCGGTTTCAATCTTGCGAATCACCTTGACCGGCGGTGCTGCTGCCGGTGGCGGTGGCGGTGGGGGGGGCGGTGGGGGCGCTACCAGAAACGTCATTAACTGTTGTTTCGGAAGCGCTTCCGTATAAATCAACGGAATCAAGATCAGGATTCCGATAATTACGACCTCAAGAACGAAGCTCAAGAGCGTGGTCGCACCGCGCTTGGTCTTCAGTCTGCCCCCGGATTCAAGTAGGCTGTCTTCAAACATGGCCTGTTTCTCCGTACCGATACTTCCCTCGTTGATGTTAGACACCGACTGACGAGTTTTTGCTCCCGAAATCGTAAGCTACTGGCGCAGTTTTGCACCGATGACGGGCAACCCGCGCCAACGCTTCAATACCGGACAAGCACACACTCGGAGAGACATGCGGGCCCGACGGGTTCGCCGGGCGGAACGGATCCCTCCAGATACCGAATTGGCCCATGGAGACGTGAAACGCGAAATCCTCAGGGCAGCCGCCTCCGGGCCCTGAGGAACATCCGCAACAACCAACAACTATCGCAATGCGCGACCGCTTACAGAGATGACTCTGTTTCCCGAATGGTTAGCGGGCGCGTGCTTTTTCTTTCGTTCGGGCCGTCGGCAGAGTTGCTACCTGTGCCGGCTGTCCTGATTTCTTGGAACGCCACTCCTGGTACGCAACCAGCATCGGTGCCGCCACAGCGATAGAAGAGTAGGTACCGATGAGAATTCCGATTACCAGAGCGAACGAGAACCCGTGAAGAACCTCGCCACCAAACAAGAAGAGCGAAAGCACCGTCAGGAACGTCAGACCGGAAGTCAAAATGGTTCGGCTCAGGGTCTGGTTAATGCTCTTATTGACGATGTCCGCCAGACTTTCGCGGCGCAACAGTTTAACGTTTTCCCTGATTCGATCAAACACCACGATCGTGTCGTTCATGGAATAACCGACCAGGGTCAAAATCGCGGCGATAACTGTCAGGGATATCTCTTTGTTTGTCAACGAGAAAGCGCCAACCGTGATGAGCGTGTCGTGGAAGACGGCCACGACCGCCGCGACGCCGTAAATCAGCTCGAACCGGAACCACAGGTAAACCAACATGCCGGCGAGCGAGTAGCCGATGGCGAGCAGCGCCTGTTTGCGCAATTGCTCACCGACCTGTGGACCTACGATCTCAACGTTGCGAACGCCGAAATCGGAAAGAAAGAATCCCTGCTCGATCGACTGCACGACCGGAGTACCCGCGGCATTCAACTGATCGAAGGAGGCAATGACACCGCCGTTGTCCTTGTCGCGAATGGACACGATCTGTTGCGCCAGCGCCTGGTAGCGCTGCGGTGCGTCGAGCCCGGCATGCAGCGGATCTGTGTTCTGCAGATATTCCGCAATCGTCTGCACGCTGGCGTTATTGAAGTCTTTCTTGGTGGTATCCGTGGTGGTCTCGAGCGCGTTGATGATGGTGTTCTTACCCGCATCGAGCGCCTGCTCGCTGGTCTGCTTGATGTCGAGCGAGATCAGCAGTTCGTTGGTCCCCGCCGTTCCGCCGACAATAGTCTGCAGCTTGGCGTCCTTGAGACCAGCCTTGTCGAGCTTGGCTCGAACATCGTTATCGTTCGGCGGATGAGTGAACTTCACGTACACCAAGGTGCCGCCGCGGAAGTCCACGCCCAGCGGGAGACCATGCCAGAATGCAAGCGAGAGCACGCCGGCGACGCTGAACACCAGTGAGAAGGCAAGGAAGTACCACTTCTTGCCAAGGAAATCGATATTCGTATTGCGGAAGAATTCCACCCAATTACCTCAACCTTATCTGGTTATCCGGCCACCTAAATATCTGATCATTCAGAAGCCGCAATCCAATGCTCACCAGACCTAATCTTTTCTACTAACTAAAGCTCAATCGGATATCCAGATATCCAGATATTCAGATCGAAAGCGGTTCGCCCGCCTTGTGGCTGTTCAAGTGCGAATCGAAGATCACGCGCGAGACGTAAACGGCCGTGAACAGGTTCGCCAACAGACCAAAGGTCAGCGTAACTGCAAATCCCTTTACGGGACCCGTACCGAACATGAACAGGATGATTGCCGAGACGATCGTCGTAACGTGCGTATCGACGATAGTGATCCAGGCATGCGCAAATCCCTGCGCAACCGCGGACGGCGGAGTCTTGCCATTACGCAGCTCTTCGCGGATACGCTCGAAGATCAGAACGTTCGAGTCCACACCCATACCGACCGTCAGGATCACACCCGCGATTCCCGGCAAAGTGAGCGTCGCCCCGAAGTACCCCATGAATCCGAGCAGGATCACCAGATTAAAGATCAACGCCAGATCGGCATTGATACCGGCTCCGCGGTAGTAAATCAGCATGAACACCATGACGGCGAGCAAACCGATAACCGCGGCGGTCACGCCGTGCTTGATCGAATCAGCGCCGAGCGACGGGCCCACCGTTCGCTCTTCCAGATAGGCGATTCCTGCCGGCAGCGAACCGGAACGCAAAATCAGCGCCAGGTCTTTCGCTTGCTGAGCGCTAAACGCGCCGGTAATCCGGCCTTCGTCGTGAATCTGTTCCTGAATGGTCGCGACTTCCTGAACCTTGTTATCGAGCACAACCGCAAGCTTGTCGCCGACGTGCGATCCGGTGAACGCGGCAAACCGCTGCCCTCCGGGACCGGTCAACATAAAGCGTACGGCAGGACGGCCATTCTCATCGGCGGTAGGCTCGGCGCCACGCAGGTCGCGGCCCGTAACGGCCGAAGAACGCGACAGAAGATACCAGTTCCCCTGCCCAGCCTGCTCGCCCGAAGGCATCACGACACCCTTCATGAGAACCGTGTCGGGAGGCAGAACGCCATTGTTCTGCTGCATTGCCTCCTGCTCGGACCCGTAAGGGCCGCCCACTGCCTGCCGGATCTCCAGCATGGCGGTGTTCTGCATGATGTCCTTCACGCGCGCCGGATCATCCACGCCCGGAAGCTGCACGAGAATCTGATACTGTCCGAGTCCGTGCTCTTCGATTACAGGCTCGCTCACACCCAGGCTGTCAATTCGGTTACGGATGGTTTCGATGGCCTGCTGAACCGCACGGTTCTTCAAGTCCTGAAGCTGGCCGGGCTTCATCGAGATCACGTACGAGTTATCCGCGCCGGAAGTGGCGGTGTAATCCGGCAACCGCTCGTTGACAATGCTCAGCAGCGAGCTGCGCTGATCCGGCTGAACGCCCTTAACCACAATCTGGTCGGGCTTCGCCTGCGCATCCGGCTGCGAGATGTCGGCATAGTTGATGTTGGCTGTGCGCATCTCGCTCTTCAGGCGATCGATGGCCGCCGAGGCGTCCGCGCGCACTGCATCATCGACCTTCACCTGCAGGATGAGGTGAGTTCCACCGCGCAGGTCCAGCCCAAGATGAATGTTGTTCTGGATGGACGCGAGCACTCCCTGTCCAGAAAAACTCTTGGGAATTCCGATGATGCCGCCGAGAAATACCAGCATCACGGCGATGATGAAGAGCGTTTTGAGCTTGAGATTCTTGGTCATGGTTAACAGCTAATGTTTCAAAATTCGTCGCCGACTTAAGACTTCTTCGCCTCTTCAGGCGCCGTGATACCCGTGATCGCACCGCGGGAAACCGAAATGCGAATGTTATCGGGAGGAACCCGCAGGTGAATATCTTCATCCCGAAGCGCAACAATGGTGCCCCTGATCCCGCCGGACGTGGTGACGTTATCGCCGGTCTTCAGATTCGACAGCATCGCCTTCCACTGCTTCTGCCGGCGTTGCTGCGGAAGAATCAAGAGGAGATAGAAGATCAGGAAAATGAAAATCAGCGGAGCCCATGCGAGCCAGCTTGCACCGCCGCCCGCCGGAGATTGCAGGAGATAAAAAGCGCCTAAGAACGCTTGCATATACATGACTTTCAATCCGCTGCCGCACACACGAGCAGCGTAAACCGATATCGTTCTGCCAATTGTACCTGCGGGAAATGATTGGACCGGCCGTTGTTTCCCTTGCTCAGGAGATTAACGAGCCAACCTCGGGCCTTCCCTTTAGGTATGAGCTGGGGAGTTCAATCCGCGGGACCGGAGTTCAGAAAGAAACCGGGAGAATTCCCCAAGTAGTATAGATTGCCGCACGGCTCGCATAGTGTCAAGGTAGAAGGCCAAGTTGTGGATGGTATTCAAAACTTGCGCCAGCAATTCGTTAGCGGCATAGAGATGGCGCAAGTAGGCGCGTGAATACCGCGCGCAGACTTTGCACTTACACGCCGGATCAATTGGCCCTTCATCGAGGGCAAACCGCGCTCCCTTGATATTCAATTTGCCCTGCGACGTGAACAGAAGACCATGCCGCGCGGCTCGCGTGGGCAGGACGCAATCCATCATGTCCACACCTTGCGCGACGTACTCGACGATCTCCTCCGGTGTGCCCACGCCCATCAGGTAGCGAGGTTTATTCCGCGGCAGATGCGGGATGGTGGCGTTAACAACCTCGTAGGTGATATCCCTGGGTTCGCCCACCGATAGACCACCGATGGCATAACCGGGAAAATCCATTTCGACGAGCTTCTCGGCACATTCGCGGCGAAGGTCCGGGTACATGCCGCCCTGGACGATGCCGAAGAGAGATTGGTGGCTAGCGGTTGGGGGTTGGGGGTTTGGAAACACCTGCTTCGGCACAGAATTGTTCGCCGGCAACACTTCTTTTCCTAACTCCCAACTCTTAACCCCTAACTCCCTTCCGAACCACGGCACTTCCCCCTTATGCTCCTCGAAATACTTCTTCGACCGCTCCGCCCAGCGCAGCGTTAAGTCCATCGACTCTCTTGCCCGGCTTCTTTCCGCCGGATGCTCGGTGCACTCATCGAAGGCCATGATGATGTCGGCGCCCAACGCGATCTGGATTTCCATCGAGCGCTCAGGAGAAAAGAAGTGAGAAGAACCGTCAAGATGCGAGCGAAAGGTCACTCCATCTTCGGTGAGCTTGCGCAGGTCGCTAAGCGAGAACACCTGGAATCCGCCGGAGTCGGTGAGCATGGGGCGATTCCACGACATGAAGCGATGCAGCCCGCCCAACTTGCGGACCTGCTCGTGTCCCGGGCGAAGATAAAGATGGTAGGTATTGCCGAGGATGATCTGCGCGCCCAGTTCTTCGAGCACGTCCTGCGGGACAGCTTTCACGGTCGCGACGGTGCCGACGGGCATGAAGACCGGCGTCTCGACTGTGCCGTGGGGCAGTTCCATGCGTCCGGCACGCGCGAGGCCGTCCTGGGCTTCCAGTTGAAAATTCAGGGACACTACTGTGATTGTAACGAAGAGGTGTGCAGCGAGCAGGAAGTAAGGAAAGAATCGCGAAGTAAAACCTGTCTTCCTTCGTACTTCGACCTTCGTCCTTCTTGCTTACGGCTGGTATTCCTGTATCTCTCCTGGCATCCGCAGTACTTCGAGTTCCGCCAATGCCCTCGTCAGCACCGCGCGTTGCCGCGACACGTCTCCCGCAGTGCCGAGCACTCGTCCTAATTGATGTCCGACTGGATGGATGGCGCGCGGTGGCCGCATCATCTTCGACTCGGCAGGAACGACGGTTATAAGAATGGTAGGAATACCCTTGGCTTCGATCTCCCGTTGCACCGCAACGATAACCCTATGGCAGACTGGTCAGCCGCCTGTGAGCAACACGGCATCGGCTTGCGAGCGTTCGATCTCATCGGCGATTTTCGGCGCGAGGTTTTCATATTGCGCCTTCAGGTTGGTGGAGAATCCCTTGAAACCGATGTGCTTATTCGATACGCCGCGGATCAGGCCCTCGCCGGAGAGTTCCCGCAGACGCTCGATCGGGAAAACCACATTGGCATCCTTCTGCGCTTCGCTGGTGTCGTAGTGGCCATGCTTGAAGCGAAGCTGCTTGGCGTCGAGATCTCCGGGCAGCAGCCGATAGCTCTCGTCCCCGTTGTCGGTGTAGGGTTCCTGTCCTTCAAGGTAAACACCGCTCGATGAGACAATCGCCACCATCATCTCCGAAAGCTTTGAGCTTACCGGTGTATAGGGCACGCATTTGCGAGACATCTGCAACATCGAACACCACCGTTCAGAACCTGGTCAACCGCTTAGTCAACAAGATTAAGGCTCCTGCGCAATTTATTCCACCTGTGCAGGTGATCACCCGTTGCCGATAATCCGTTGCTGCCGGGCTTTGCTGACAACTGCGAACCGAAAACTGATAACCTGTTTTTGTGTTTATCGATGAGGCCAAGATCCGCGTCAAAGCGGGAAACGGCGGCAACGGGTGTATTGCATTCCGGCGCGAGAAGTTCGTTCCGCGCGGAGGTCCTTCAGGCGGCGATGGCGGACGCGGCGGCGACGTCATCATGGAATCGAGCGAACGCCACAACACGCTCGTGCATTTCCGATTCAATCCAGAATATAAGGCTGAGCGCGGACGCCACGGCGAAGGCTCGAATTGCACCGGGCGTGAAGGCGAGGACGTGCTACTTAAGGTCCCCGTCGGAACCATCGTGTATGACGACGCAACCGGCGAAGTGGTTCACGATTTCTCCGGACCTGACGAGCGAGTCATCGTGGCTCGCGGCGGTCGCGGAGGACGCGGCAACGCGCAGTTCAAGACATCGACCAATCAGGCGCCACGACATGCCGAGCCCGGACGCGACGGCGAAGAGCGCATCCTGCGCCTCGAGCTCAAACTACTTGCCGATGTCGGACTGGTCGGCTATCCAAACGTGGGCAAGTCCACACTGATCTCACGCATCTCGGCTGCGCGTCCAAAGATCGCCGATTACCCTTTCACGACGCTGGAACCGAATCTCGGCGTGGTAGCCGTCGGCGAAGTCAACGAACAAATCAGCTTCGTGGTAGCGGACATCCCCGGACTGATCGAAGGCGCAAGCGAAGGCGCCGGTTTGGGAGTGCAGTTCCTGAAACACGTTGAACGCACGCAGATGCTGGTGCATCTGGTGGATGTCTCGGATGGGAGTGGCCGGCCTGATCCGGTGCAGGATTTCGAGGTCATCATGAACGAACTCGAAACGTTCGGCGCCGGACTGGAACTGAAGCCAATGATCGTGGCTGCCTCAAAAGCGGATGTCGCTAATCCTGAAAAGTTAAGCAAATTGCAAAAGTTCACTAAACGAAAGAGACTGCCGCTCTATCCCATCTCGGCCGTAACCGGCGAAGGCATCAAGGAACTGACTTGGGCGATGGCGCACATGGTCCGCGACCTGCGTGAAGGGCGTACGGCTGAAGTGGTGATCGAGGAACATGAATCGAAACCGCGACCACGCACCGCAAAGAAGAAAGCGGCAGCAAAAAAACGCGCGACTACGAGCTCCGCACGCAAGACAGTTTCTCGTCGCTCGAAATAGCTGTTAATTGCAGTAACCGTGTGAAGGCTCTTGGTATTCTGCCGATCGAATTATCATGAACGAGAACACACGAGTGAAGGTACAAATCAAAAACCTTGGGGATTTCTTCTTAGTTCCCTTATCGGAATGCGTACTCGCGAAGCTGGGTGTAAAGAAAGGTAACACCCTGTACGCCGCGGAAACAGCTACAGGAATTCTTCTCACGCGCGAAGACCCGGACCAAAAACAAACACGATGAATCCCTACTTTCCTCCTGATCGGCATCTTGCGCCAAGATTGTACAGCCCTGTTCCTCCTAACCACCCAGCTACCTCAATTTTTCCTACTTGAAACTTGAAACCGGAAACAGGAAACTGTCTTCGTTGAACGTCGGACTCTTCGGAGGCACCTTCGACCCCATCCATCGCGGGCACCTTGCCGTCGCCCGCGCCGCTCAAGAACGCTTTCAACTAGGCAAGATACTGTTCGTGCCTGCAGCTACTCCGCCACACAAGCAAGATCAGACAATCACTTCGTACCCGCACCGGTATGCGATGGTCTGCCTCGCCGTCCAAGGAGAGAAATCTTTTGTTCCATCGGCGATCGAATCCCCGGAAGAACGTGGCGATGCACCGTCCTATTCCATCGAAACCGTCCGGCGGCTGACGAAACAGCTCAAGAAATCGGATCGTCTCTTTTTCCTGATCGGCATGGATGCCTTCAAAGACATCGCCAATTGGCGAGAGCCGGAAGCCCTCCTGCAGGAAACTGAATTTATCGTGATGAATCGTCCCGGCTGGTCGCTGGGCGATGTTGGAGCATCTCTGCCCAAGAGCATGCGTCCGGCGCCGCTGGTGACCAAGGCAGTTCAGAACCAACCCGCTGTCGGCGACATCGTACTTAACGGTGCTACCCTGCATCTACTTACCGACGTGAGCGAAAAAATCTCGGCAACACAAATCCGGCACGCCGCGCAGTCCGGCCGCAAACTCAACTCGCTGGTCGGACCGGCAGTAGCCGAGTACATCCGTAAAACGGGCCTTTACCAAGCCAAACCGGAAACCGCGTTCGACAAAGCTGCGCGATCCAGAAACGTACTAGAAATAAAGAAGGGTTAAGCTAACGACCAAGGACCAACAAACCAACGACTAACTAATGGCCAAAAAAACAAATCCGACTATGACCCAATTGCTCGACGCAGTACAGGCCGCCGAGGCCAAAAAAGCCGAAGATATCGCCGTCCTGGAGATGGATAAAGCCTCCGGGGCATTCACCGATTACTTCGTCATCTGCTCTGGTAGCAACCCGCGGCAAATTCAAGCCATCTCGGATGAGGTAGAGGAGAGACTCGGGAAGACCGGGGTCCGTCCCGCCCATGTCGAGGGCTACAGCCAGGCCGACTGGGTGCTGCTGGACTATGTCGACTTCGTGGTTCACGTGTTCTCTCCCAAAGCGCGCAATTTCTACAATCTGGAGCGGCTTTGGAAGTCGGCAAAGCGTTACGAACCCACGGACCTAACGGCCACAGTTTTCAGCAAGCGGTCGGCCACCCCAACCCGGCGGACTACGTCACCGTCGCGGAAGAAGGCGACCCACACCAAGACGCGCACTCGCAAGAGCTAGCGTCTGTCAACGTCCCGCCACCCGCGGACCGCGCGGCAAGCATCAGTCGCGCCTGGGTGGCAGCCGATGCGTCGTCGGTTCGCCTGATCCAGGAGGCGCGCAGCATCGCGCGAACTTCCTCCTCGGTGCTGATTCGAGGCGAGAGCGGCGCCGGCAAAGATCTGCTCGCCTGGATGCTCCATGCGCTGAGCCTGCGTGCCGATCGTCCTCTGGTGCGCGTTGACTGCGCCAGCCTTCCCCCCGACCTGATTGAATGCGAGCTTTTTGGTTACGAGCAGGGACTGACCTCTTCCGGCGGGCGAATGGAACTCGCCGCGGGAGGCACGCTTGTGCTCGATGAAGTCGCGGCCCTAAGTGTTCCCGCGCAAGCGCGACTGTTGCGATTCATCGAAGATCGCCGGTTCGACTCCGGCGCCAACGGTCGCAACTCGGGAGTGGACACCCGCATCATTGCCCTGACGACAACAAATCTTGATCAGGCAGTAGCACGCCGGACCTTCCGCGAAGACCTTTATTACCGCCTGAATGTGATCCCTATTGTGATTCCGCCGCTGCGCGAACGCACGGCTGACATACGCCCGCTCGCGATGGCATTCGTGAACCGGATTGCCGACATGCAGCACCGCCCACGACCGCTGCTGCATCCTCTCACGATTGCCGCTCTCGAATCGTATTCCTTCCCCGGCAACGTCCGCGAACTGCGCAACTTCATGGAACGAACGATCCAGTCGGCCAACGGCAGCGAAATCCAGCTCACCGACTTGCCGCCACAGGTGCGCGAAAGTTTCTCCGGCGCCGCCCGCAACAAGATGTCACTGGAAGACCTGGAGCGCGCCTATATCTCCGAGGTTCTGGAGCAGACTCGCGGCAAGAAAACGATGGCGGCTAGTATTTTGGGCATCAGCCGCAAGACGTTATTGGAGAAACGCAAACGTTACGGGCTGGATTGATCTGATAGCGGATGCTATTCGTCGATGTTGTCAGTTGGTCCGCAATTTCAAAAGGCGCACCAACTCTTTCTGCCGTATATCGAAGGTAAGCATCCTATCTGCTCGTATCACGATTGCCGCCGCGACGTGGATGATATCGGCCGTGCGACAACCGAGAGGAGCGGTGTACCGCAAAATCAGCTCCTTAGTTTTGGCCCATGTAGCTGGTTCGATATCTAGCACCTGCAACACACCGTTTGCAACATCCCCCTCAAAGGAAGCGTACGCTTCCTCTAGTTCGGCACGACTCAGTTGATTGCGTCCGAACCGTCGTTCCGCAGCGTTGAAGAACTCCAATTCCGTGAGGTTGCTGAGGAAAAGAACGCTCTTGTTTTGCCGTAAGAAAGCCAGAGCAGCAAGAGAGTTCACGTCCTTGATATACATCGAAAAGAGGAAACTGGAATCGAGATAAGTTTTCAACGCTCCTCGCGATCTTCGCTGATGGACTCTGCTCCGGAAGGGGCGAGTACTTTATCCCCGAAAATGCGATCTAAGCGGGCTTGGAAATCCGGCAATTCCGTCGGAGTATGTTCCGGCACCAATCTGGCGATCACCCGGCTTCGCTTGGTGATCTGAATTTCCTGACCCGCACGAAGAGCGCGCTCGATTTTAGGAAAGTCATACCGAAGATCACGGACTGTAGCTTTCTTCATGTGATACATTTTAGCATCACATCCTTTGATTGCCCACTCCTTCAACGGTCCTGTGTTATTCCCAAGAGTCGTCGGAAATGAAAAACGGCGCGATCACTCGCGCCGTCTACAAACGAAAGGAGAGACCTACACGCTGCCGGCGAACGATACAGTCGGTGAGATTCTCAGATACTTGTAAGGATTTACCGGGCTATTGTGCACCCAGACTTCGTAATGAAGATGCGGGCCAGTTGCGCGGCCGCTTTGTCCCACGTAACCGATCACCTGCCCACGAGCCACATGCTGACCTTCGGTCACGGCGAAAGCTGACAGATGCCCGAAGCGTGTCGAAATATCCTGGGCGTGCTCAATCTGGATCAGCCGCCCATAACCGCTTTCCTGCCCCACAAAAGTGACCACTCCGTCTGCCGGAGCAAGAATCGGAGTTCCAAATCCAACGGAAATATCGATGCCGCGATGGAACGCGCCTTCACCGTTGAACGGATCCTGGCGCTCGCCAAAAGCTCCAGTGATACGACCTTCAACCGGCCATAGGTTCGGCGCCTCTGCCATCCGCACCCAATCGGTCAGGCTCGCAGGACGGCTGGTCAGGCCCATACCAATGCCGATTGTCGCCGCACCACTCATCGCCGAACGCCGCAGGGCATAGAGCTGGTCGAGCGAAACTTCGACGTTAGTATCCTGTGCTTCTTCGGCAGTTTCCTTGAGAATCGGTTCCGACTTCAGCCCGTACAGCGCTGATACTTCGCTCGCCAGCGAACCCAAGGAGGCCACCTGAATATCTTTCTCTTTGGCCACCTGCTCAAGCTGGTTGTAACGGGTCTTGAGAGCTTCCTTTTCGGTACGCAGTTGATTGAACCGCGTCACCTTCAGCAGCATGCGAGTGTATGAACCCGCCATGCCGGTGATGCTCAGCATTCCAATGAGAGCGCCAACAATGAAGACGTAAAGATAATGGAGGGGAATCGGAATCTTGCGCAGTTCGCCCTCTGCGTCTCGGGTGACGAACAGGATGTAAAAGCGCTTACTCAAAATCGCTCCGCTTAAAAAAGACTCTGGATCGTCCGCAGTATTCAGATCCGAAAGCGCTGCCCTTGGCTGGTTGGCCTTTACTGCCAGCGCTACCGCTTCGTGGCGTCGAAGCGTTCCTGCCGGTCTGGCCGGCTCCTGTACCTCGTAGGTACTAAGAAACTTAGGAAGCCAGAAAGTACCAGAGGGATTCCAGTAGTGTCAACTTTCTTCACAGTCGAGGGAAAATCTTTAGAACATCGCCAAATCGATATCCGGACGTGTTACCAACTTGATCGAAAGCCTCTGCCCTACCTGTAAGCCATTGGTATATAGTGAGTTGCACGTGCCAAACACCGAAAAAAAGCTGATTGAACGTGTCCGCCGAATGACCCAAAAAGGGTCGCTCCGGACTCGTACTTTGGTCACAGGTATTGGTGATGACTGCGCG
The DNA here is from genome assembly GCA_964460935.1 of uncultured Terriglobales bacterium. Taxonomy (GTDB): domain Bacteria; phylum Acidobacteriota; class Terriglobia; order Terriglobales; family Acidobacteriaceae; genus DATMXP01. The sequence goes on from CAYWSM010000131.1 coordinate 20,984, forward strand.
GTTCTACGTCCGCCTTTAGGACATGAGTTGCTGGTTACCACTGACTTCAGCTTGGAGGGTATGCACTTCCGTCGCGAGTGGCATCCGCCTGAATCAGTCGGCCACCGCTGCCTAACCAGAGGATTAAGTGATGTCGCTGCGATGGGCGGACAGCCAATGGCCGTGTTCCTTTCGCTCGCCTTGCCACCGGACCTTCCGCAGAGTTGGGTGGATCGTTTCTACTCAGGCCTTCTCAAATTGGCAAAGAGGCATGGCACCGCTTTGGCAGGTGGAGATACGGCGCAGGCACCCAACGGCATTCTCGCCGACATCATGGTGATTGGCTCCGTCCCGCGCGGCAAAGCGATCTTACGTTCTAGCGCAAAACCGGGCGATCGAATTTACGTTACAGGAAAACTCGGCCTTGGCGGATCGACGGTGCGCCGCCTCTATGCGGGAGAGAATATCCAGCCAACCAGCAGTTACTTCTATCCCGAACCACGGTTGGCGATCGGACATAGATTGCGTGGCGTTGCGTCGGCCATGATCGACATCTCCGACGGCCTTTCGACGGACCTCAACCACATCTGCGAAGAGAGCGGTGTGGGAGCCGCGATTTACTCTTCCGCGATTCCCATCGCTCACAGCGCCACTTTTGACGACGCGCTCAACGGTGGCGACGATTACGAACTGCTCTTCACATCGGCCAAGCGTGTGCCGAAGGAAATCGCTGGCGTCCCAATCACCGAGATTGGCGAAGTTACTAAACGGCCGGACATGCGAATTCAGGATCACCACGGAAAAACAAAGAACCTGAAACCAGGCGGCTGGCAGCACTTCGCACGCTAGATCTCAGTTTTGCTTCTTGGGACAACCTCACGAGGTAATACGTCTACATCTTCGCCGCGAGAACGCAAGACATACACTCGATGGTGACCATCTAGGATTGTTCCATCTTCGCGTGCTTTAAGACAGTGCTCCCGTCCCGGACAGAGCGACTTCTTGAGTTCTTCGGTCGTGAGCTTTTCGAAAATCTGCAGCTTCAGGAGAATCAAAGAAGTGTGT
>CAYWSM010000132.1:0-13067 GCA_964460935.1 uncultured Terriglobales bacterium
TCGCTGATCACGCGCGTGTTCACACCGCGACCGTTGAGATCCCAGGTATGTGCGCCTTCGATCTCGTCGCATACGCGAATACAGCGTGTGCATAGGATGCAGCGGTTGTGGTCGGCGACAAAGCGGCGATTGGATGCGTCCACTTCGAGCTTCGGGTGTAGATAGGGAACGCTGACGTGCGTGAGGCCGAGCTTCTGCGCCAGGAACTGCAGCTCGCAATGGTTATTAGAGACGCATACCGAGCAGATGTGATTGCGTTCCGAGAAGAGCATCTCGATGATGCCGAGGCGATATCGCTGCAGACGCTCAGAGTTGGTGGTGACTTCCATGCCTTCCTGCACCTGCGTGACACAAGCGGCGAAGAGTTTGTTGGAGCCTTTGACTTCGACGAGGCAGAGGCGGCAAGCGCCTACGTTGCTCAGGCCATCGATGTGGCAGAGCGTAGGAATGAAGATGTTGTTTTCCTGCGCCACTTCGAGGATGGTGTCGCCGGCGCGGGCGCTGCAGTCGCGGCCGTCGATCTTGAGCGTGGTGATCTGATATTGCGACGGTTTCATACGCCCACCTCCGCCGGTTTGGATTTAGGCTTGGGAGCCTTGATGTCGCAAACTCCCGCAGGACATTGCCGCTTCTTGATGTGCGCGTTGTATTCGTCGCGGAAGTACTTGAGGGTGGTTGAGACGGGATTGGGCGCGCTCTGGCCGAGTCCGCAAAGGCTTGTGTTCTTGACGGTTTCGCAGAGCCGTTCGAGAAGCGCCAGGTCTTCAGCTTTACCTTCGCCGGCAGTGATTCGCCGCAGCATTTCGTGCATGTGGACGGTACCGACGCGGCATGGAATACACTTGCCGCACGACTCGGTACAGCAGAAGTCCATGAAGTATTTGGCGACGTCGGGCATGCACGAGGTTTCGTCCATGACAATGAGGCCGCCGGAGCCCATGATGGAGCCGACTTCGGCGAGACGTTCGTAGTCCACCGGCATGTCGAGGAATTGCTCGGGGATGCATCCGCCGGAGGGCCCGCCGGTTTGGGCGGCTTTGAACTTGCGATTGTCGGGAATGCCACCGCCGAGCTTGAAGATGATGTCGCGTAACGACATGCCCATGGGGATTTCGATCAGGCCGGTGTTCTGCACGCGTCCGGCGAGCGCGAAGACTTTCGTGCCTTTGCTCTTCTCGGTACCGATGGAGGCGTACCAATCGCCGCCGTTACGAATGATCGGCGCAACGTTAGCGTAGGTTTCAACGTTATTGATGAGCGTAGGCGCTTCCCACAGGCCTTCGTACGCGGGATAGGGAGGACGCGGACGCGGATTGCCGCGCTTGCCTTCGATGGAACTGATGAGAGCCGTCTCTTCACCGCAGACAAAGGCTCCAGCGCCAAGGCGAAGCTCGACTTTGAAGCTGAATGTCGTCTCGGCGATGTTGTTGCCGAGCAGGCCTAGTGATTCCGCCTGCTTGATCGCTGTTCGCAGGCGCTTGATGGCCAGCGGATATTCGGCACGCACGTAAATAAATCCGCGATTCGCGCCGACCGCGTAGGCGGCAATCGCCATGCCTTCGAGCACGCGTTGTGGATCGCTTTCAAGCACACTGCGATCCATGAACGCTCCAGGATCGCCTTCGTCAGCGTTACAGATCACGTACTTGGTGGTGCCGCCCTGAGCGGGAGCTTTGGCCACGGTGGACCACTTCAGTCCGGTGGGATAACCGGCGCCACCTCGACCACGAAGTCCGCTGCGTGTAACTTGCTCGACAACTTCCAGCGGACGCATCTCGGTAAGAGCTTTCAACAGAGCTTCATAGCCACCGGCGAGGATGTAATCCTCGATACGTTCAGGATCGATGTTGCCCGAGTTTTCGAGCACGATCTTCTTCTGTTCCTTGAAGAAGGGAAGTTCGGGCGAGAGAGCAAGACGATCGACAGGAGGTCCGGTGAGCGAATCGACTATTGCGGCAACATCACCGGCGCCGTCCGGTTGGACATTCTGATACAGCCGTTCTTGCGAGGGAACGGAGACCAGTGGTCCAGCAGCGCATAATCCCATGCAGCCGACGCCTTTGACGTGGCAGGAATCTTTCAGACCGCGTGCTTCGATCTCTTTCTCCAGTCCGGCCTTTACCTGATCGCTGCGTTGCGAGAGGCAAGCCGCGGCAGTGCAGACGTGAATGCGGTGCTGGTGTTGCTTTTGCTTCTCGCGTTCCTTCTCGGCAATTTCGCGTAGTTCTTCGATAGTCATGCGTGCACCCAATTCTGGACCCGTTCGGTGATCTGTCCGGGTGTGACTTTGCCGGAGACCTCGCCGTCGAAGACGACGGCCGGAGCAAGTCCGCAGGAACCGACACAACGGGCGACCAGCAACGAAACCTTCTTGTCCGTTGAGGTCTCGCCGGGCTTGATTTTGATCGCCGACTCGACGGCGTTGAGCAGGGCAGTCGATCCCTTGATGTAGCAGGCAGTTCCAGTGCAGACGACGCAGGTATGTTCGCCCTGCGGCTTGAGAGTGAAGAACTGATAAAAGGTGGCGACGCCGTAGACCTTGCTGGGCGGCAATCGCAGACTGCGCGCCACCCAGCGAAGAGCTACGTCATCGAGGTAACCGAAAGACTCCTGTACGCTATGAAGAACTTCTATAAGTGCGTGATGTTGATAGCCGTGGCGCCGCATCGTTCCTTCCACGATGCGCCAGCGTTTGTCATCGCTGGGAGGCGCAATGGGGCCTGGTTTTAGCTGCATCCGTCCCTCCAACAGCGCTTCTGCGACTGAGTTCTCCGCGAGACGGGAAGCGCAGTTTCAGTTTCGCAAGTTGAAGGACGTGAACGTGGTGTCCCAGGTCACCTTTCGGCGTGACCCGGAACGAACTCTGAAGTTACATTTGGTGACAACTTACGGTAGTGCCTGAAAGAGCTTAATCAGAGCAGCTTTTCGGGTGTCCCAAAATTATCCACCATTCCTGATTTGGCCCTCCATCGAGAGTTGAACCCCAGCAGCTCGCGATTTCCGGCCATCTCCCTCAGAATTCGCACCATCAGAGGTGAAGAAATTACGGATGGGCCACTTCGTTCACACGCACCATTCAATGACACAGCTTTGCGAAGCACCTGTAGTGGGAGGAAATCGAACAATGCGCACATTGGGGATCACAGCCGCGAGTCTGCTGCTCGCCTTCGGAGTAGCGACCGCGCAAACAACATCACAGGACCAAACATCCCAGGATCAATCAAATCCGAACAATAGCTCGTCGATGTCGCAGACTCAGAACAACCCAAACGGGAGTCAGACCACAACTACGACGACTACGACCACCACGCCTTCCGACCAAAACCAGGTTGGCACCACCAACAGTACGGGAACCAGCGATCAGAGTGGCGCGACGGGTTCAATGAGCAGCACGCCGTCGGCTACTGACCAGAACAACTCAACCACAACGCCGGCCAGCCCTTCGGCTACACAGACGAACCCGGCCGAGCCGACTGGCAGTTCGAACAGCATGGGCGGAAACGCCGCCGGCCAGAGCAACTCGACGACCGGAACGTCTCCGGACAACAGTGCCACTCCGCAGAGCCCAAGTGATCAGTCTCAGCCGAACAGTTCGACTGGTGGAGTAAGCGGCAGCAGCACAACGACGCCTCCTGATTCCTCGGCAACCAGCACTCCGAACGGCGCAGCAACGGATCAGACTGGCGCGGGCGCAACGGGTGCAGCTTCGAGCAGCCAGAATTCGGGTGCCAGCACAACCGGCACCACGGGCAGCTCTACTTCACCGAACATCAGTGATCAGAGCAATGCATCGAGCAGCGATCAAACTACCAGCGATCAGAATGCTGCCGGCGCGCAGTCGAACCCCAACGCGGGCAGCAACGGCAGCCTGCCTCAGACGGGCTCTGAGCTTCCATTGCTTGCCATGCTCGGATTGGGCTCAGTGAGCGCGGGAGTCTGGAAAGCGTACTTTAAGAAGTAAGAAGTTCGAAGGCAAAAGTACGAAGTAAAACCAAAAGGGCTAGGTTGGATCTCCAACTTAGCCCTTTGGTTTGTTCTTTTACTTCGTTCCTCGTCCGTACTTATGTGGAGGTGATGACGTGGGCTTCAGCCTTCTCGCCGCCGAGTTTATCGTGAAGGCTGAGAGCGACCGTGATGAGATTGTCGTCCACCTTCTTGTTCACGCCGAGCGCATCGGTGAGCGGAATCGAGGTAATCTCATTGCTCTTCAGCGCAGCCATGCGGCCCCATTCGGCACGATGGACCATATCAATGGCGCCAATACCGTAGCGGGTGGCGAGCACACGGTCGAACGCCGTCGGCGATCCGCCACGCTGGACGTGACCGAGAACCGTAGCGCGCGTTTCGAATCCAGTACGGCGCTCGATTTCCTTGGCGAGGATGTTTCCGATACCACCTAGCCGCACGTGACCGAATTCGTCACGTCCGAGGTCTTGCACGATGGGAGCCGATCCGTCGCCAGTGGCAAGTTCCGCGAACTTTGCGCCTTCGGCAACGACCACGATTGAAAAGTACCGTCCGCGCGAGTGGCGGAGCTTCAAAGCCTCGGCGACTTCCTCAATGTCGAATGGGCGCTCGGGAATGAGAATGACATCGGCGCCGCCAGCCAGTCCACTGTACATTGCGATCCAGCCTGAGTCGCGTCCCATGACTTCGACAACGATGACGCGGTTGTGCGCTTCGGCTGTCGTGTGGAGACGGTCGATGGCTTCGGTCGCGATTTCCACGGCCGTGTCGAATCCGAAGCAGAAGTCGGTGCCGCTCAAGTCGTTATCGATGGTCTTGGGAACGCCGACAACGTGGAATCCCGCTTCGTACAATTTCTGGGCGACCGACATGGTGTCGTCGCCGCCGAGCGCGACCAGAGCGTCGACGTTATTACGGTTGAGATTGTCGATGCAGCGCTGAACACCGCCTTCGCGCTTGGCCGGGTTCGTACGCGAAGTGCGCAGAATGGTACCGCCGCGCGGCAGGATGCCGGCCACGCGATGCAGGTCGAGAGGCTCGGTCTTGTTCTCCATGACGCCGCGCCAGCCTTCCGAAAAGCCGATGAACGTATCTCCGTAATGAAAGATTCCTTTGCGCACGATGGCGCGGATCACCGCATTCAGTCCCGGGCAGTCACCACCGCCGGTCAGGACACCGATCTTCATTGCTTCTCCTTATGTGGTCCCCACTTTGAATTAGTGCGAATTATGTTGCGATTTTACCGTTTTCGGAGCACATTTGTCGCCCGTGTGGGGGAACACCAAAGCTGATTCAATGGCCGGATAAGCCGCACTTATGAGCACGCTGCAATTCGCCAGCTACAACGAATTTTTCGCCTTCTACTTGCGCGCCCATAGCCATCCTGGTAACCGCGTTTTACACCTGTGCGGATCGCTACTAGGCGTGGCTGTGGCGATCGCCGCTTTTGCCTTAGGCCATCCGTGTTATGCATTGCTCTGGCCCGTGATCGGTTATGGCTTTGCCTGGTTCGGACACTTTGTTGTGGAAGGAAACAAGCCTGCCACCTTCGGGTATCCGTGGTGGTCGTTCATCAGCGATTATCGGATGGTGTGGCTGATGATCACGCGAAGACTGGGGAAGTGGATGGAGCATTCAGTAAATGGCAGTCAGCACTCAGTCATTGAACCTTAGAAACCGGGGTAGCAAAAATCTGGTTGAGCTTCTCCCGCGTGAGCAAATGTAGCCAAGGTGGGTGCGAAATTTTGTTTCAAATTATTAACAGAGGAGCATACCTAAACCCCTTGAGTTAGCGGGGCTGTCATATCACCTCTCCACCTTCATAAATGTGGCAGTGCTGGCGTCCACATCGATCGCTAACTTAGGATTGTTCAATTCCTCACCGCAGATGACACGCCACACGAGTTTGTTTTCGCGTCCATTCCACGTCAGAACGTAAAAGACGCTGGTGTTCTTGTCGTTCTTGAGTTCCTTATCACCGCCGTGCTTGGCTGCGGTTTTGGCGGCTTCATCCGAGTCGATCTTCAGGAATGCCATATCGAAAATGGTGGTCGAGGTGTTTGCCGGATTGTACGTGTCCTCTGGCCGGTTCGAGATGCCGGGCTCAGGAGCATTGTCAGCTTGAACTCCTGACCAGGTGAAGACCTTCACTGACTTGCGCGCGGGAGAAGCGAATCCAGCAGTCCAGATACCAGCTTTTCCGTCCTGACCGGCAGCGTCTTTTGTCGGCTGTGATTGCAGATTGTAAGGCTTCGCGTCGGCCGCCCAGGCGCGTGCGGCGATGTACATCTTCTGCAGAGCTTCACGGCCAGTCAGATACGTCGGTTGGAAAGCAGGTTTGGCTTCGGTCGATGGCTTCTGCTCGGGCGAATTGCAGCCCGCGAGAACTGCAAGAATGGCGACAACGAGCACAATTCGAAATCGTAGGTTCGTCATAATTTCAATTCACTCAGATGCAAATTAGGTGCCGCAAAAGGCGCAATTGTAATAGACCGCCAACGTTAGCCGGAGTTACGTGAGTCCAACACTGGCGATAGTGCGCTTGAGCACCTCGGCGGAATGGCGCAATCCTGCCTGTTCCGATGGACTCAATTCAAGGTGCAAAACACGTTCGACGCCATTACGGTTAAGGATCGTTGGCAGGCTGAGGCAAACATCGCTGATGCCATAGGCGCCGGTGATCGAACTCGATACGGACAAAATCGTGTGCTGGTCGCGGAGAATGGCTTCGACAATGCGCATCAAACCCGCCGCTACCGCGTAAAACGTTGCTCCTTTTCGTTGGATGATGGCGTATGCGGCATCACGAGTTTGCTTGAAAATGTCTTCCATCTTCTGCTCGTCGTAGGGAATGCCACTTGCCTTCGCGAATTCGGGGAGACGCATGCCGGCGATGTTAGCCAGCGACCACGCCGGAACTTCGCTGTCGCCATGTTCTCCGATGATGTGGGCGTGCACGCTCCGCGGATCAACTCCGAAGTACTCGCTCAGCAGGTGACGAAAACGCGCGGTGTCGAGAATCGTGCCAGAGCCGATGACGCGCTGCGGAGACATCCCGGAAAGTTTCAACGAGAGATACGTTAGAACGTCGACGGGATTGGTGGCGATCAGCAGAATCCCTTGCGAGCAGTTCTTGGCGACTTCCGGGATAATTTTCTGGAAGATTGCCGTGTTCCGTTTTACGAGGTCAAGCCGCGTCTCTCCGGGATGCTGGGCTGCACCAGCGGTGAGCACGATTACGTCCGCACTCGCACAGTCTGAATAATCTCCGGCCCAAATGCGGGTCGGATGGGCAAACGGCTCGGTATGGCTGAGGTCCATCGCCTCACCTTCTGCTTTTGCACGGTTCACGTCGATCAGCACGATTTCCGCCGCCAGTCCGCTCAGCAACAGCGCATAGGCGAAAGTTGCTCCGACGTTCCCCATCCCAATGACTGCAACGCGCACCGGTGTGTTGCGTTCGATCATTCTGGCCTCACTCTCGGTTTAGATGAGTCTAGCAATGCTCCCGCCGTACCATGCGAACTGGACTTTTCATTCCTCATTTCGGTATTCGTACTTCATACTGGCATGCATCCAACTACAAACGATGCCGAAAATCACCGCTCTCATTCATACATTCAATGATGGCCTGCGCGTTGGGCGCGCTCTTGATTCTCTTCGTGCCTGCGACGAACTACTGGTGGTCGATCACGGTTCGAACGACAATACCGAAAAAGTCGTCCGGGACCATGGAGCTAATTTTAAGAAGGGAATCCCAGGTGTTGACCGCGGAACTTATGTCGTCGATTCCACCAATGATTGGATTTTATGCCTTCGCGCGAATGAATCTGTGAATGAAGAATTGGAGGCGTCGCTTTTGGAGTGGAAGTCGCAGGATCATGGCGAAGCGGCCGGATTCAATATCAAAGTGCGCAAGGAGGCTGATAGCGGTTGGGCGTTGCGCGATCCCGAAACCCGCCTGGTGAACAAGTGCAAGATCAACTGGACAGGGGATCTTCCTCCTAACACCGCCCACGAAAGCATCACTGGATATATCCTCAGATTCAACAATCCATAGGGCAAACCGGCAGGAACTTATCCGATCGAGATGTGTTCAGAACACATCATCCGTGATATCGGAGACAGGAGCGACATCCATGGTAATACGCAGGATCGGTGCGATTCTTTTAGCTGGCACCTTCATGATCGGCAGCGTGGGGGTACTACAGGCTCGCGATCGTGACGACAAGTGCCAGCAACGGGTTCAGAAAGCCGAGCGAAATCTTGAACGGGACGTGCAAAAACACGGCGAACACAGCCGTCAGGCGGAAAAGAGACGCCGAGAACTCGATGAGGCCCGAGCAAAGTGCGGTGGGGACCACCACGACCACAACGATCACGATCATCACTAGAGACGGTAGGCCGCCTATCCTGGAGGTGGGCGGCCTTCTCTTATGAGTTGAACGATAGCCGAAATTCCAGCCACATTCGCGAGCCGAAATCTTTCCTAGGAACGTCAATCCTTCTATTTCAGATCAGTGAGGGTTTCCGTCGGGATGCTCACGGTCATGTACCTGCGAGATGCACCCGAAGCTGGATTTGCTTTCCTTACCCCTATAATCTGAAGCCACCGCATGGATCTCTTTTACGCCACCGCAGCATTTCTGTTTGGACTGACGTTTGGAAGTTTTCTGAACGTCGTCATCCACCGTGTTCCGCGCGGCGAGTCCATCGTGTTTCCTTCGTCCGCCTGTCCCAAATGCCATCACCGGATCAAGGCTTACGACAACATTCCGGTAATCAGTTGGCTGTTGCTGGGTGGGCGTTGCCGCAACTGCCGCGAACCCATCAGCGCCAGGTACGCCGTTGTCGAACTGCTGGTCGCCATGCTCTTCCTTGCATGCTATTGGCGGTTTGGTTTGTCGCTCAGCATGTTGAAGTATTGTGTGTTCTCGTTTCTGATCACGGGCCTGATCTTTATCGATGCGGAGCACAAGCTACTCCCCGACGCGCTCACCTTGCCGGGCCTGGTGAGCGGTCTGATATTCAGTTGGTTCATCCCGATCAATGATCTTCTTGCGGAAGTGCTGCCGGCATATTTCCAGCGGGCGCGCGGATTGAACTGGCACTGGCTGTCCCTGAGCGATGCCGCACTGGGAGCGATCGTAGGCGCAGCGTTCATCTTCGGTGTGGGATTCGTTTACCTGCAGGCGCGTGGAGTTGAGGGAATGGGGCTTGGCGATGTGAAACTCATGGCCATGGTGGGCGCTTTTCTCGGAGTAAAGCTAACGGTATTCACGATTTTCACTGCGTCGCTTCTGGGAACGATTTTCGGTCTCAGCCTGATGCTAACGGTTTGGGTACAACGCACCCGGCGCCGCATGGAACGGCATCGCGAAACGCGAGATATCGCCCGCAAGCATGCGTGGGCTTCCGCGCGGCTTGTCTATCGTTATTATCAGATCCCTTTTGGAGTGTTTCTCGGCAGTATGGCGCTGGTAGCGCTTTTCTTTGGCCCGCGATTGATGAGCTGGTATTGGCGGCTTTACCTGTAGTTCATGGCCATTCGTACAGCGTTTACCCTATCGTTTCCGCCTCTGGAACGAGATACAAACCAGAGTAGAATATGCGTAATTTCAAAGCTCAAATCCCTGTTGACGGCAACAAGGTTCGATACGGCAGGGAGCGGATGCATGCCATGGGCCCAGGGAGGCAGTGATGAAACGTTGGATAACGATACTCACGATCATCGTATTCGGGTCGCTGCTCGTTTCGGCACAGACCTCTGTGGCAGATGCGGCTCGCCAAGCGAAGGCGGAAAAGCAATCCGCGCCTCCGGTGAAGCACGTTTATACCAACGACGATATTCTTCCTGCTACTTCTCCTGCCGTAGAAAAGAAGCCGGCGGACACCGCTGAAGCGGGTGATACCGATGCCAAAGCTGGTGATGAGGCTAAGGCCGGCGAGAAAGACGAAAAGGGTAAAGAAAAGGATAAGAAGAAGGAGGCAGAGGCCAAGGCTGCTTTCAAAGAAAAACTCGACGCGCAGAAGAAAGCGATCGAGGACCGGGAAAAGGAAATCAACATCATGGAACGCGAACATCAGATTCGCGTTGCCGAATATTACGCCGACGCCGGCACCCAGTTGCGTACGGGCGAGAAGTGGTTCCAGGAGGAAAAGAAATACCAGGACGATCTCGCTGCGAAAAAGAAGGCTCTGGAAGACGCCAAAGCGAAGCTGGATGAGCTCTCAGAGCAGGCTCGCAAGGCCGGCGTGCCGTCCAGTTAAGGCTTTCAAGCACTGGAGTTCGCAAACTTCAGTAACCATCAGGACAGCGACCGTTAGTCTCATCTCGCATCAATTCAAGGTACAATCCCCCCAAGTATCGTGTGCCGCGGCAATGCTTTTGTCGTGGGGAAGACATCCTTGAAACTATTTCTGCCTCAACGCGTGCCAATTCTGTACCTCATCATCGGGGTGCTGGTACTGGTGTCGGTTGTGCCCATGTACTTCTACGCGCGGCAGATGGTGTCGATCAACCGAGACCGCCTCAAGACGAACGAAATGCTGCTCCAGAACACGATCACGCGGGCGCTTTCCGAGGGAATTGCGCAGCGCATGACGAATCTGGACTCGATGCTCGGGAACCTGTCGTCCGCGATCCAGGTGACGAGTGGCGGTGATATCGGCGCCCGCAAGATCAATGCCCCGGAACTTCGCGCGCTGCTCGAGAGATTTGTTTCGTCCTCCAACGACATTGCTTACGCCACGATCCTGAATAGCGAAGCAAAAGGGCAGGCGGTTGGCCGCATTACTCCGGATGAGTTTGTCCAGAACGAGTTGATGCGCGGGTTCAATGCCGCCCGTGAAGGCCGCGCCTATACGGGGCAGGCGCTCTCCGTCGGCTCAGGCACGAATCGAAAAACGATGATTGTTGTCGCGGTTCCGGTAACGGCCGGGGGACGCGTCATTGGAATGCTTGGCACGGCTGTTGACTTGAGCTTCCTGCAGCGCAACCTCGATTCGATCAGCCGCGGCGGGCTGCTAACGTACGTGGTAGATCGCAATGGCCGCCTGGTTGCCGCGCCTGAAGCGTCACACTTCGCTACGGGCCAGGACATGTCGAAGCTCGACATCGTCAAGAATTTTGAAGAGAAGGCCGGCAGCGTTCGCTGGGTGGCAACTTCGGAATTCGCCATCGGCGACGGCAAGAACCGCACCGAGATGCTTGGCACGTATTCTCCCGTTCCCTCGCTGGAATGGGCAGTGATCGCGCAAAAGCCGCAGCAAGAAGCGTATTCCAACGTTTACGAAATGCAGGAAAAGGCAAACCTGCTGGCTGTAGCGATGATTCTCCTCAGTGGCTGCGTCGGTATTCTGCTGGCTCGCCGTATCACCGGTCCGCTGGAGAGCCTGACGGAATCAAGCCAGGCCATAGCGCGAGGAGACTTCTCGCAGCGCGTGAAGCTTAAGAGCCGGACCGAAATTGGAGAACTGGCAAGCACATTTAATCTCATGAGCGAGGACCTGGAGCGGCTGATTGCTGACCTGAAACTCGCCGCCGAGAAGAACCGGCAATTGTTCTTGAACTCTATCCAGATGCTTGCTGGCGCGGTTGACGAAAAGGATCCGTATACGAAGGGTCACTCTGACCGCGTGACGAAATACTCGGTGATGATCGCGCGCGAGATGCAACTGTCCAACGAAGAAGTAGAAAAGATTCGCATCGCGGCGCAATTGCACGACGTGGGAAAGATCGGTATCGAAGATCGAATTCTGAAGAAACCGGGTGCTCTCACGCCGGAAGAATACGAAGTAATGAAGTCGCACACGGTGCGCGGCGCGAATATTTTGCGTCCGGTCGAGCAGCTTCGCGAAATGATTCCCGGTATCGAACTGCACCACGAGTCGATGGATGGGAAGGGATATCCGTACGGACTGAAGGGCGACGAAATTCCGCTGTCGGCACGCATTATTGCCGTCGCCGATACGTTCGATGCCATGACGACCAATCGACCGTACCAGGCCGCGCATGATCCCGAATACGCCGTGAAGATCATCAATACGCTTGGCCGCAATCGTCTTGATCCGAAAGCAGTAGCGGCGCTGACCAAGATCTTTGAGCGCGGCGACCTGCGCATGCATCGCTCAGCAGTCATCAGGGAAGCGCCGGCAATTGATAGCCTTCCGCTTCCTACTCCAGAAGTCCCCAAAACAGAAGCCGCCGTCACGGGCGACTGATCGACGCTGCGAGCGCATCTTCAATCTGCAATCCTAAGGCCCGTCCCCTATAATCGAATCTTGCCCTTTATCTGGCGGCGGACTCATACATGATCCAGACCTTATTCGGCAGCACTGAGGAAGAAGAACCGAAGAAACAAGGTTTCTTTGAGCGCATGAAGCAGGCGGTCACGCGCACGCGTGAGAACCTGAGCGGGCGCATCGACGAAGTCGTCTCTTTTAGCACGGAAATCGACCGCAATACACTCGACGACCTTGAAGCCACGCTAATTGGCGCCGATCTCGGTACAAAAACGACTGAGCAGTTGCTTGCCCGGCTGCGGGAGAAGGCGGATCGCAAACAGATCGCCGACGTCACTGAACTCAAGCGCCTGCTGAAAGCAGAAGTTCTGAACGTGCTCACGCGCGCCAACATTCCGCCCGTGATAGCCGAGGAAGGCGATCCCGAAGTAATCATGGTGGTTGGCGTCAATGGAACAGGGAAGACCACAACCATCGGCAAGATGGCGCATTTCCTGAGGGCACACGGGAAAACGGTGCTGCTGTGTGCCGCCGATACGTTCCGCGCCGCCGCAATCGAGCAGCTCGAAGTTTGGGGTGATCGCACCGGTAGCGAGGTGATCAAGACAAAGCCCGGTGGTGATCCGGCTGCTGTGCTGTTCGACGCGCTCGAAGCTGCCAAGGCTCGCCATGTGGATTTCATCATCGTGGATACCGCCGGCCGTCTGCATACGAAAACCAGCCTGATGACCGAGCTCGAAAAGATGCGCCGCACCGCGCAGCGTTTCATCACGGGTGCTCCGCACGAAACCCTGTTGGTGGTGGACGCGACAACCGGCCAGAACGGACTCCAGCAAGCAAAGCTGTTCACCGAATCC
>CAYWSM010000133.1:0-10884 GCA_964460935.1 uncultured Terriglobales bacterium
CCCGTCAGGTTCGAGGCCATGAAATTGACGTTATCGGTGAGATCTTTCCAAGTACCACCGACGCCGGGCACCTGCGCCTGGCCACCCAGCTTTCCTTCCGTACCGACTTCGCGGGCCACACGGGTAACTTCGCCGGCGAACGCATTGAGTTGGTCCACCATCGTGTTGATGGTGTCTTTCAATTCGAGGATTTCACCCTTCACATCGACTGTGATCTTGCGCGACAAGTCGCCACGGGCGACGGCCGTCGTCACCTCGGCGATGTTACGGACCTGGGCCGTAAGGTTTCCGGCCATGGCGTTAACCGAGTCCGTCAGATCCTTCCACGTTCCGGCCACGCCGGGCACCACAGCTTGTCCGCCAAGTTTTCCGTCCGTGCCGACTTCGCGGGCGACGCGGGTCACTTCCGACGCGAACGAACGCAACTGATCGACCATCGTGTTGATAGCTTCCTTCAGTTGCAGGATCTCGCCACGAACATCGACCGTGATCTTCTTGGATAGGTCGCCGTTCGCAATAGCAGTAGCAACCTCAGCGATGTTTCGCACCTGGCCGGTCAGGTTGCTGGCCATGGAGTTCACCGAGTCGGTGAGATCCTTCCAAGTTCCGGCCACCCCGGGCACCTGCGCTTGTCCACCAAGTTTTCCATCAGTACCCACCTCGCGGGCGACGCGGGTCACTTCGGCGGTGAACACGCCCAACTGCTGGATCATGGTATTGACGATGTTCGCGGAACGAAGGAATTCGCCTTCCAGCGGACGCCCATCGACATCCAGCCGGACGGTCTGGTTCAAGTTTCCCTGGGCGACCGCCGCAATAGCGCGAGTCACCTCTGTAGTCGGTCGAAGCAGGTCCTCGACCAGGGTATTGACGGAGCCCTCCATATCGCCCCAGGCCCCACGTGACGCCTGGAAGCGCGTCCGCTCGCGCGTCTTCCCTTCTTTTCCGATCACTTGGCCAACGCGACGCAGTTCTCGCGCCATCTGTTCGTTGGCCGATACAATGTCGTTGAAGTAATCGGCAATCTTCCCGACCACCCCGGTCCAGGCAACAGGCAGGCGGACGGAGAAATCCCCATCCCGCATAGCCTGCAGACCGGCGAGAATTACGGCTAAATGGGCACTTTCCCCTTCTGCCGATCCATTTCCATCAATGTGCACTACTTCGTTCGCGCCACCCTCATCACGTAGGGTGGGCTGCGCTGCTGAATCCATTACCGTCTCCAGGACGATTTTTTTAGACTGTACTTAAAATCTATCGCACCGAGGGCCCAACCTGCTGAAGAAAAGACCCCTAATCCATTTGAGCTACAGCCAAACGGCAAACGTAAGATGCTATTCGGGATAATAAAGTTGTATTTGGAAAATACGGCGACGGAAGAATACGTCAGGGAACAAGTGAGGCAAGAAGAAGTAGGGAATTTATCTGGCGTTACCGACGGGATTTGAACCCGTGTTATCGCCGTGAAAAATTTATCTGGATTTTAGCAGGGTTTTGTCGTGAAGTTGCTAATGCTTGCAGAACGCCAGTGTTTCCAATGCTTTTCGAGCATCCACATCCACGTGTTGCACCAGGTTAGATCGTTTTAGTTCGCTTCCCGTTACATGGCGTTAACCAAGGAATTCTTGCTTTGGAAGTCTCAAATTGCGGGTGGGCAGGAACATCCCCACCCGTCTGTTTCATCTTTGCTAGCAAAATCTTTCAGTGCCATCAAGTGATTAGCGTCTGAAACACACTAATATGACGCTCATAAGCCCGCTGCCGAGCAAAAGGAGAGTGCTGGGTTCGGGAGCCGGACTAGCCACGAAAAGGTGCCAGCCGGTCGCATCAGAATAGCCACCCACAATTTCTTCACTGTCATTTATACCGCATGCGCTCATATAGGAGGCACCGGGGACGTCGATGGTGCTGAAGTTCCCGCCGTTATCGACGAAACCGTGTGAGCCGGTGGCATCAAAATAGCTCCCTACAACTTCTCCACTGTCATTAATACCACATGCGCTCGCGTAGGAGGCACCGGGGACGTTGATTATGGTGATGAAATTGCCATCGGCGTAGATGAAACCGTGTGAGCCGGTGGCATCAGAATAGTTCCCCACAACTTCTCCACTGTTATTGATGCCGGACGCACTCGTAGAAAAGGCACCGGGGACGTGGATGTTGATGAAGTTGCCATCCGTATAGATGAAAGCGTCCTGGCTGAGAGAATTGTTCCCCACAATATCTCCGTGGTCATTGATGCCGAACGGTATGACAAATTCGCCGGGAATAAAGCTGTAGTTACCGCCGCTGTAGATCCAACCGATTGGATCGCCCTCCGAACTGAACGAAACCCCTACAATTTGTCCGCTGTTGTTAATTCCGTTCACGAAGGTGCTTCCAGGATAACCAAACCCCCGAATCCCGCTGAAGCTGCCGCCGGTGTAGACGAAACCGTAGTCACCCATTCCATAAGAAGGATTTACTGGGCCGACATCGAAGGTGCCCACGATTTGCCCGCTGTTGTTGATCCCTGACCCCGTTACGCCGAAATAGTAGGGCGAGCGCGAACACAGAGGTGGAAAACCGCAATCGGCATCTGGAGGGAGCGGGAGGTCAATGGTTGTAAATGTAAAACTTTCGGCTGAGGCTGTGCTCGCAACGATCAGCAATATACCGATAAGCCACAGCATTGCATTGAAGCAGATCATTTTTTTCATGACCTATATTCCTTTCTTGGGCGGAGCCCTTCGGCTGCGGGGAGGGGAACAAAGCCTAGCTCTGAACAGCACAGGATCAGAAAAAAAATTATTCTGTTACGAAAATGGAACAAAGTTTCCGCCTGAATTGGGAAAAGCCGTATGCAATTGTTTGCAAAATGCAATCGGGAGCGTGAAGTCTTTCTGAGTTTTGCGTTAACACGCGTTATCGAGACTTCAGCCGGCGATTTCGAATTGCTTGTAAGTTGTTGATGGAATTTGGCGTCCCCGACGGGATTTGAACCCGTGTTACCGCCGTGAAAGGGCGATGTCCTAGGCCGGGCTAGACGACGGGGACGCTTATCAGGCAGGCTGCATCAGCGGAACCAACTGATGTTAGCAGTCCATGTAAGTCACTGTCAAAGTTTGAACCTCGCTTAATTTTTCACCGGTTGTTATAGTGACTCCACATATTCGGCCAGAGCGGCTTCCCAACTTCTTGGCAGCTCGATGCCCGCATTCTCCAAGGCTCGCATCTCCATCGCCGAATAAGCTAATCGAGGGCCGACGCGCTTCATCTCCGCCATCGTTTTGCCGACAACGATCGAGCCATCAAGTCCAGCCAGTTCCACGGCCCGTTTCGCCAGTTCGTATCGCGTACATTGGCCTTGGTTGCAAAGATGAAATGTTCCATAGACTCCCGAAGTGAACACCTTCAACATCGTCTGGGCCGCATCGAGCGTATAAGTTGCCGAACCCACTTGGTCGGAGGCTACAACATACGGTTCCTTGCCCCATGCCTTGCAAAGTCCCTTATTTACGAAGTTCGCCTTCCCGGGACCAAAGAGCACAGAAACGCGGAAAATCCAGTGCTCACTGACTTGGCGAACTGCTTCCTCGGCAGTCGCCTTCGTCTTTCCATAAACGCTCGGCGGATTCACGGGATCGGTTTCCACGTAGGGCTTACGGGAATGGCCGTCAAAGACGGCATCGGTAGAAATAAAGCAGAAGGTACTGCCGAGTTCTCTGGCGATTTGGACCAACGCGCGAGTCGCTTCGGTATTCACGCGAAACGCCTGTTCCGGATTCTTTTCGCAATCATCAATGTCCGGCATTGCTGCGGCATGCACGATGATCTTTGGGGCGACTGCTTGCAATACCGATCGCATCTTTGCCTCATCGGTTATGTCGGCTTCTTGCCGGGTCAGCGGAACTACCTCATGCTGCGGGCTGAATACTTGCACCAAACCTTTTCCCAGCAATCCTCCGGCTCCGGTAACGGCAATCTTCACGGCTGCCTCCTGTGGAAAGCTTACATTCACGAAACGAGCATTCGCCAATTAGAATCAATTCCGGGGGACTTTCTATCCCGAATAAACTATGGCCGATCCTCTTTATCTCAGCATCTGGTTCCCGACCTTCTCGCCCGCCGAGATGATGCCCCGGGCTGCCTCAGTGCTGAAGCTCTTTCCGTTCTCGTCAATGCGTCCGGGCATTGAGTATGTGTCCGTCCAGCCGGTATCGTGGAATGAACCTACCGTCCTCGAACGCCGCTTTCGTCCTGGACTCGACGCCGATCAGGCCATCGCCATCGCGGGCGATCTCCTCCACGATGATTACGCCTACGTATTCGAAGTGATGTGGGATCTCTGGCAACGCAGCGAAGAGACTGACAATTGGAAGACCGAGCCGACTCCCGCACGAGCGATCGTGAATGGTGTTCAGTTCGACGATGGCTCCTATCAGCAGAACGGCCATATCCAGTTCGACTTCGGACTCGACACACCCTTCCTTTACGAAGACATCGAACTCGACGAGATGGATGAAGCTCGCGTCCGCGCCAATGTGCAAAAGCTCATCAGCTTTACAAATGTGCTGGAAAAAAATTGCGGACTGAGCGGCCGTGTACTCTGGTCCGAATCGGAAGAAAATCTCGCCCAGAAGCTGATCGCCAGACTGCAGAAGGTCCAATAAACCCGTTTACGGCACGACCTCACTGGGCCGCATCTGATTATATGTAACGGCGGTGGAGCGGGTTTTTATCGTTTCCCTGTTTGAGTGCCGTGGAAGTCGAACGATGTCACACGGCACTACACCGCCCAACATTTGGCAGACATGAGCACAAATCTTCATTGCCTCGACGAACTCGGCACTAATTTCAATAAATAAGTTGTCCAGAAAAAGTTATGAGCAGGTTGCTTGAGATCTTCGCCGGTCTGCCTAACCGCCGAAGCATTAGTTCCAAAGCAACCTGCTCCGAAGAAGGGGGCATTTTTTAAGACTGCCGTCTTAAAAAAGCTGAATATGTTGTACCTTCCCCCGCAATTCAGCACAATAATGCAAATCTATTAACGCAAAAGTACTAGGCGTGAGATTCAGAAACCTGCTGTTTTCCGGGCTTTTTGGAGGATCGGCGTTCCACTTCGTCCTTCTTACTTGGCAATGATCCCTTTCCCTTCCGTACATTCGTACTCCTTCCCTGCTGTCAGTTTCTTGAACTCCTCGGTCTTTCCGCTCGGCCACTCCAGAACCACCCTATCCACACGGTCCTGCTTGCCTAAACCAAACGTTACCGGCAGCTCCGATTGCGACAGGTAACTGGACCCGCTCTTTACCATCCTCATCTGCGACACGCCGTTGTAGAACACGCGCACAACTGCACCAATAGCATCTCGGTTCGACTTCATCCCTGTCAGCTTGAAGCGAATACTCTTGTTCCCCGCCGTCTGATCATTCCGAAACAAGTACGCAGGACCGTTATTCGTGGTCATGAGGACATCGACATCGCCATCACGATCGAAATCCCCATAGGCCAATCCACGCCCGACCTTCGGTCTCTCAAAACCACCTCCGACGTCGGCCGCAACATCCACAAATGCTCCGCGACCCTGGTTGAGAAATATCTCGGGCGCCTGCGCATAGCCTACATTCCTCACATTACGCACCGTCTCGTCGATATGCCCATTGACGGCGATCAGATCCAGCGCGCCATTCAGTTCCATGTCAGCGAAGATGCACCCGAAACCCAGCGTGTTCCTCGACACCTTCCCGATCCCATTCCCTGCTGCGATATCGACGAAATTACCCGCGCTCTGCTGCCGGTAAAAACCGATCATCTCGTTATCAAAATTCGTGATCGCCACGCCGGGCTGGCCGCTGTTCTCGAAGTCGGCGACGTCCACGCCCATACCGGCACGCGCCTTTCCCTCCGTGCTGAATGCCAATCCCGCATCTAGGGCCACATCCCGAAACTTTCCGTTACGCAGGTTCTTGTAAAGCTTGTTTGGCTGCGTGTCGTTGGCGACGAGCAAATCCGGCCAGCCGTCGCGGTCGTAGTCGAACATAGCCACGCCCAACGACTTCGAACTCGTGTCAAAAATTCCGCTTGATGGTGTGACGTCTTCGAACTTTCCGTTGCCCAGATTCTTGAATAGCCAACAGGTATCGCCGCGATAGGCTTCCGGCGTGCAATATGCTTTGTGTTTTCCGTCTACGCTGCAGAAGACGTCCGTCTCTGGAGACCACTTCACGTAATTGCAGACGAACAAATCCAGGTGCCCGTCGCGATCGAAGTCGAACCACAGCGCGGAGGTACTGAACCCCAACCGCTTCCCGAGTCCGCTCGATTCCGTGACATCAATGAACTTTCCACGGCCAGTATTCTTAAATAGGCGACTCTGTCCAACGCAGGTGATAAACAGGTCAGGGAACCCATCATTGTTGTAGTCGCCAACCGCGACTCCCATCCCATACATCTCGATGTCGAGACCGGCTGCCTTTGTAACGTCTGTAAAGGTGCCGTTACGGTTATTCCGGTAGAGCTTCAGTGTCGATCGCTGCCGTTTGTGTCCCGGCCAGTCCATCCCATTGATGAGCAGAATATCCTGCCACCCATCGCCGTCGTAGTCCAAAAACGCGCAGCCGGAGCCCATTGTCTCCGGCAGGAATTTTCCGCCGTACGCGCCGCTGTTGTGTTTGAACTGGATACCCGCCGTTCGCGTGACGTCCGTAAGCCTGAAGCCCGGATTGGCAATCGCCCCAAATGCGGATTCGAGTGAAACATACGGAAGCGCCGCCGACGCCAGCATTCCGTATAAGAAGGACCGTCGGTTCAAGGCAGGTTCACCAGCCCATTGCGGATTGCGTACACCACAAGCTCTGCTGTCTTGTGAATCCCCAGGGCGTCCATGATGTTTGCCCGATGAACGGAAACCGTATTAACGCTAAGGTTAAGTTGTGTCGCGATCTCTTTATTGGACTTGCCTTCGACGATAAGCTGCAGAATCTCCAACTCTCGTGCCGTCAGTCCCTGGTCGCGCTCGCCTTTCAGCGACGCTGACCGCTCCACCTGAGGATCGAGTACCGTCTCTCCCGCCGCCACTCGCTTCACCGCCATCGCCAGATCG
Organism: uncultured Terriglobales bacterium; assembly: GCA_964460935.1. Taxonomy (GTDB): domain Bacteria; phylum Acidobacteriota; class Terriglobia; order Terriglobales; family Acidobacteriaceae; genus DATMXP01. The sequence continues at coordinate 7,085 of CAYWSM010000133.1, forward strand.
AGATCCATGGCGTTCTTCAGCATGTATCCGCGGGCTCCGGCCTCCAGCGCCTGCCGGACCAGCGTCTCCTCCGAGTGCATGCTCAACATCAGCACCGCCGTCTTCGGAACCTTCTCCACGATCTGTTTCGTCGCCACCAACCCACTGACTCCGGGAAGCGCGCAATCCATTACGACCACCTTCGGCCTAAGTTCCAGCGCCATCTTCACCGCTTCAGTGCCGTCGCTGGCCTCGCCAACCACCGCAATCCTATCGTCGTCCTCGAGCATGCGACGGAACCCCCGGCGCACGAGGCTATGATCATCTACCAGCAGAACCGTCAACCTATCCTGCATGTGCTTCCATTCTCTCCAGTGGAATGGCCAATTTCACTAGTGTCCCTCCCTGTGCAGGCTGCGAAAACTTCAACGTACCACCCATCAGCTCCGCGCGCTCCCGCATTGCCACCAACCCAATTCCCTTTCGCGCTTGGCCCACGGCAAAACCCGAGCCATGATCCTCGATCTCCACTTCCAGCCCTTGCTCCAGATACTTCAATCGCACCCAGGCTTTTTGGGTGCCGGAATGTCGCGCGATATTATTCAGCGACTCCTGCACCACGCGATACACATTGATCGCGTAGTCGTTCGGCATCTCAATGGGAGTTCCTGACTTCTCGTAGGATATCTCCACTCCCGTCTGCCTTTCTACAGTGGGGATGTACCAATCCAGCGTTCCCTCCAGGCCGCCTTCCTCCAGCAGCACCGGGTGCAGCGACTGTGAGAGCAGGCGCGTCTTTTGCAACGTGTTCTGCACGACCTCGTTGACCTCGCGCAGCTCCGTCCTCATCGGCGACTCCTCGGGAGCATGTTTCGCTGCCCGTGTTAGCATCATTCCGACCGCCGTCAAAATCTGTCCGAATTCGTCATGTAACTCCCGCGACACATGCCGAAGCGTCGATTCCTGTGTCGCGATGAGCTTCTGTGCCAGTTCCGACCGTTGTCCCGACAGGAACTCCAGCCGCGCAAACAGCAGCCGGTTGGAATGAATTAGGTAAGCCGTAGTCAGAGCGATGGTAACCAGCGTGCCTGCGAAGAAGATATAGATCTGCCGCTGCACGCGGTTATAGATCCCCTGGATCTGATCCGCCGCAGCCTCTTCGCTCTCGTTGTTCGCCACCAGCAAACGCGCTACCGAGTTGCTCAACGCCGCCTGCCTCGGCTGCAAGGTCAGACGAACCTGTTCGCGTGCGTCGCCTTCCTTGCCTTGCGCGGCCATAGCGAACATTCGATCCACGGCATCCCAGAACTGATTCATCGAGTTCTCTAGATATTGCCGCTGCTCGGGTGTCTGCTGCGCGATCGTAACTGTCGATTCCTTCTTGATCGCGTCATTCAGGTCGGCCCGCACCCGATCGAATTGTGACGACCATGCCGTCATTGGATAGGGCTCGTTGCTGTCCAGCATGTCGCGCATGGCCAGCGCCAGAGAATTCAAGTTGTTCTGGATCCGAAGCAACTGCAGGGAGTCGCGCCGGTTGCGCTCGATCAAACCGCTTTGCAGAGCCCGCAAACGCCCGATCTCCCGCGTGATGTACCACGAATAGGCTGTGACCGCCAGAAGCGTTATCACCAGCCCCAATACCAGGGGCATCGTTGGAGATCGGCCCGCCGCCGCTGATTGCTTCACCCGCCGAGCATACAACGAAGGTCGGCCACGAACCAAACCACTCTCTATTTATGTGGAAACCGGGCCTGATTTATGTGGGAATGGGCGTGTGTGGGAACGGGGCCCTCGCCCCGTTCGAGCGGAGCGAAGCTCCGCTATCAGCGCTTGCACTTTCGTGCCTCACGAAATTCATGCCACGTCATATTCGGAGAGGTACAATTCACCCGGATTCTGACTTCCTCAATCAAAAGCGCCTCTATCGCCGCAAGGAGACGAACTATGCGTTTCAAGATCGTTCTGCTCTGCCTCCTCTTGTTGTCTTTCTTCGTTGGCTGCAGCAGCAACAAGAATGCCGACCAGGCTGCCACCACCGAACCTGCTAATACCGCCCAGCAGGACCAGACTTCCAACACCTCGAGTGCCGCTGCTGCTCCCGCTGCAGAAAAACCTGCGTCTGCCGCGTCGGAAAAACCGGCTGCAACTCGCGAGCACGCGCGGCACACTGAAAACGCCGCGATGAAGGAAGCGCCTGCGCCTCCTCCACCGCCGGCGCCAGTTGTCATTCCTGCCGGAACTTCCCTCACCGTCCGCACCCAGTCGCCGCTCAGCTCCAATAAAAGCCAGGCTGGCGACAGCTTCTCCGCCACGCTCGATTCGCCGATCATAGTGGACGGTAAGGAAGTCGTGGCCTCCGGCTCGCAACTGGAAGGCACTGTTGTGGACGCGAAAGCCAAGGGAAAGGTGAAAGGCGAGGCGCGGCTTCAACTCAAGCTCACCTCACTCAGAGTCAAGGGCACGAGCTATCCGATTGAGACATCCATGGCCGGATTCACGGAGAAAGGTAAGGGCAAGCGCACAGCCGTTACCACCGCTGGAGGTGCCGGTCTCGGTGCGCTTATCGGCGGCCTGACCGGCGGAGGCAAAGGCGCTGCCATTGGTGCCGCCGTCGGCGGTGGCGCAGGCTTCGCCGGAGGAGCATTCACCGGTAACAAGCAGATCGAACTCCCCGCTGAGTCCGCCCTAACATTCAAGTTAAACAACTCCATTACCCTGAAATAATGATGGTGCCCCACTCAACCTTCTTTTGGTTGAGTGGGGTTTTTACTGAGTTCGTCGGAGTCCGTTGTAAAGATGTGTAAACCCGCGAAACATCATCCGATTTATCCGGGTTCACTTGAGTGTCATGAAACTCGGCACTCTTCTCTATGTCACCAACGACGACGCAACGACCGACGAACTGTCCGGCTTGCTTCGAACTCTCGGTTCCGACCTGCTGATCACGCGCAAATCGCTGGCGGCAGCCGTTCTCTTTATTACTCGTAACGTCACCGTAGTGCTGCTGCAGGCGCCAGACTCGAACCTCGCTCGCCTGCTGAAGAAGCTGCGCCCCGATGTGAAGATCGTCGCCCTCGCTCCCGCCGATTCCGAACCTGAATACATCGACGCCTGTGTACCCGCCTCAGGCCACGTAGAAGAAATCTTGAACGCGGTCGCCTAGCTCAAGCTTTCTCCGGTTCGGGAAGATTGTGTCAAGTGCCACAAACCGGCAATATCCGGCCTAAACAACCACCGGCTTAAAGCCGGTGGGTTGTTGTGCGACTGAAAGTCGCATATTGCGGCTGTAAGCCGCCTCAAGCCCTCCCGGCTCAAGCCGGCTTAGGGCTCCGTCGGCGCGGTGATCTTGAATCCGTCCTGCTCCTCGTCCCACTTCTGATTCTCGATGTACTCTGCAATCGTCTTCTCGTCCACCGCGCCTACCGTCGCGCAGAAGTACCCTCGCGCCCACAAGTGTTGCCCCCAGTACCGCTTCCGCAAGTGCGGAAACTCTCGTTGCAACTCCCGTGACGACTTCCCTTTTACGTACTGCACCAGCTTCGCCGGCGATATCTGCGGCGGCGCTTCCACCAGCAGGTGTATGTGATCCGGCGATACTGCCCCCCGCACGATCGTCACTTCCCGCGCCTGACATATCTGCCGGATCAGATCCCGTGCCCGTTCCGCCACCTCTCCTCGCAATACCTTGTAACGATACTTCGTGATCCACACCACGTGATACTTGATGTCCCAAACCGCGTGCGCACTCTTCCGGTACTCCACCATGCGCAGCCATTGTAGCTGGAGGCTAAAGCTGACCGCCTGAAGGCGGTGGGTTT
>CAYWSM010000134.1:0-1515 GCA_964460935.1 uncultured Terriglobales bacterium
AGCCAAAGCGCTCGAGCTAACTAAAGACAAGCAAACCGAGCTCGAGAAGATCAAGGCTCTCTACGATTTCGTTGCGCCCGAGTTCCGTTATGTCAGCTTGTCGTTCGGCGTAGGCCGCTATCAGCCCCACGCTGCCGGCGATATCTTCGCCAACAAGTACGGAGACTGCAAAGACAAGCACACTTTGCTCTCCGCAATGCTGAATGTCATCGGCATCCACGCCGACCCGGTGCTCATCAACTCGCAGCGCCAACTCGATCCCGATGTCCCCTCGCCGGGCCAGTTCGACCACGTCATCACGCTGGTGACTCTGCACGACGGCCGGCATATCTGGCTCGACACCACGACCGAAGTCGCGCCGTTCCAGTTGCTCTCCTACCAGATCCGCAAAAAGAAAGCTCTCTGGGTGCCGACGAACGGCGGCAATGCTCAAGTCATCGAAACGCCTGCCGACTCGCCCGTCCCCAACGAGCAGAACCTCTCTATCGATGGCACGATTAACGATGTCGGTACACTCACCGCGAAGGTTCATTTCATCTTCCGCGGCGACAGTGAATTGCTCTTCCGCTCCGCCTTCCGCAATTCTCCGGAAACTGAATGGAAGAACCTGTGCAGCAATCTCGGACTGAAGGGCGAAGCCAGCGACGTTCACGTCAGCGATCCGGGCAACACCAACATCCCCTTCGAGCTGACCTATTCGCTCTCCATGCCGAATTACATGGCATGGTCAACGAAGACGCCCGCGTTCGGCATTCCCATGCCGCAAGTCAGCTTTCCCGATATCGACGAGGACGACGAAGATCAGCCCGACCCGATCACCCTGACCGGCGCGCCGATCAATTCTGACTTCAAGATTCGACTCGAAGTCCCGGAAAAATACAGTATCGAGTTGCCTCTACCCGCGACGGTTAAGCGCGATTACGGTACTTACTCGGTCACCTACGGTAAGGACAAGAACATCATTACCGCCGAACGCAAGCTCGTGCTGAACGTTCGTGAAATCCCGAAGCAGCGCCTCGGCGACTTCTCGGCTTTCCACCGCATCGTCATTTCCGACCAGGGCCAGATGGTCGCGCTGGAAACGAAATCCAATTCCGGCCCCACGCTGCCCGAAGGTCTGAAGGCCGACGACCTCGTCGCTGCCGGCGGCGCGGCCCTGCAGAACCAGAACTTCCAGGCGGCTATCGAGTCTTTCAAGCGCGCGACCGAACTCGAGCCCAAGAACAAAGCCGCATGGCGTGGCCTCGGCGCTTCTTACTTGCAGTTGCAGAAGAAAGATGAGGCCATTGCCGCCTTCAACAAGCTGCTCGAAATCAATCCTTACGATGAATACGCCAACCTCGGCATCGGATACGCGCGCATTATCGACCACGACTACGACAAGGCCGTCGAGTCCTTCCGTAAGCAGGTCGAGATCAATCCTCTGGATTCGAACGCGCAGTTCTCTCTCGCCAGCGCCCTCGTGCAACTCCGCCGTTGGGAAGAAGCATTACCCGAATTACAGAAGTGCGCGCA
>CAYWSM010000135.1:0-5457 GCA_964460935.1 uncultured Terriglobales bacterium
GCTACAGCGATCTCGCGTTTAAAGTGGCGCAGCCGGCCGTCTTTGCGGAACTGGCCGTGATGCTATGGCTGATGATTATTGGTGTCCGCGCACCGGCGACCAAGCGACCAGCCGTCGCCTAGGTTACGAACGTTCCTGCTAAGAACCTGTTTGCCGTGTGGATGCGTTAGCATTTCCTGTCGGGCTATTCGCCTCGACCCGCCGTAAACGGTAGTGTTATGTTGTCGCGGCTTTCTTACTGTGCGCTCCTTCGAAACAGCTCCGCCGGAAGTGCAGGAAATCCTGCAGAAGCCGATCAGTGAACTCGGGCTTAAGCTCGAGGGATCGCGGCTGGAAAAGCCCGTACAGCAGCTCTACCAGGAACTCGAGCGCAAGGGCCTGCAGAAGTTCCATCCTCTTATATATCTGAGCGACGAGTGGGGATGCCCCTCGGGCGAGCCGGTCATCGGCGTGCCGTTCTACCTCGCCGACCCAAGGCTGTCCGAACTGGAGCGCCAGATCAATGATCTGGAAGACGATCGCGAGATCATGATGTATCTCCGCCATGAGGCCGGACACGCCTTCCTCTACGCCTACAAGCTGCACCACACGCCTGAGTGGCGGGAGCTGTTCGGATCGTTCCGCCGGCCCTATCGCGAGCATTACAAGCCGATCGCGTTCTCGCGCCGCTACGTGCGGCACATGGCTGGATGGTACGCGCAGAAGCATCCGGACGAGGATTTCGCCGAAACTTTCGCGGTATGGCTGACGCCAAACTCGCGCTGGCGCGAGAAGTACAAGTACTGGCCGGCATTGCACAAGCTGGAATATGTGGACCGCGTCTGTCATGAGTTCGCGGCGCAGGAGCCGCCAAAGAAGCGCGGCCGTCCCGATGTCACCGTCGATGACATGGAAGTGACCGTCTCAGAATTTTATGAGCGCATGCTGGAGCAGGAGGTTGCGCCGGACGATGTCGCCGTCGATGCCGACCTGATCGACATCTTCCCCGGCGCGCGCCGCAGCAAGCATAGTGCCGCCACGTTCGTGCGCGAACATCGAAAGCTACTGCTGGACAAGGTTACCTACTGGACCGGAGTAAGGCGCCCGCTCGCACAAAAGCTGCTAGAGTCGATAGAGGAGCGATTGCGCCAGCTCGATTTGCGCATCGACCGCCGCCGCGAGCGGGAGGTCATCGCCGAACTCAGCGCTTACATGACGGCGCTGGCGATGAACTATCTCTTGCGCGGAAAATTCGTACACAGATAAATAAAAGACGAAGTTCGAAGTAATCCAAAGCCGGTTTCACTTCGTACTTCCTTCATATTTGTAATGACGACCAAGCTCAAAGTTGCGGTTCTCTACGATCAATGGGAAGAGCAGGCCCCTCCGCCCGAGCCCGAACCGGAGCCGGAGAAGCCTGTCCGGAAAAAAGCCAAGAAGAAGACGGTCAAGAAAAAGAAAGAGAAGCACGACCGCGAAGAAATCTTCGAGGCTCTCGAAAAACTCGGCCACGAGCCGTTTTTCCATGTTCTCGACGGACGCACCCAGTCGTTATTCGCGCTCGCAAAGTGCGGCGCCGACCTCGTGTTCAACCTGACCGAATCGTACGCAGGCGACGACACCAAAGAGATGAACGTTGCCGCCTACATGGACCTCATCAATCTGCCGTACACGGGCACGGGTCCGCACGGCAACTTTCTCGCGCAGGATAAAGCCACGGCGAAGAAGATGTTCGCCTTCCACGGCATCCGTACGCCGTACTTCGCGATGTCGTATCGCGGGCGTCTCGATCATTCGCACGACATCAAGTTTCCGCTGATCGTAAAGCCGGTATGGGAAGACGGTTCCATCGGAATCGACTCCAATTCGCTCGTCAGCAGCGTGAAAGAGTTGATGTCTCGCATCCAGTACATCCAGGACGAATTCGATTCGCCGGCGCTGATCGAGGAGTACATCGATGGCCGCGAAATCTACGGCGGCGTGCTCGGCAGTTACGAACACACGGAAGCTCTGCCGCTGATCGAACTGGACTTGTCGAAGCTGCCGAAGGGAATGCCGCGAATCGCCAGCCAGGACGTGAAATTCGACAAAGAAACCGAAGCGTACAAGCTGACCAAATCGGTGATTATCGAAGACATGGACGAGCAACTCGTCCAGAAATTACAGGACACTGTCCTGAAGGCCTACCGTGCCTGTAAATTGCGCGACTATGGCCGCATCGACATGCGCATGAACGACAAAGGCGAGATCTTCGTCATCGAGGCGAACCCGAATCCATGGCTGGCGAGCGCGCAGGAATTCGCCATGGCGGCGAAGAAGTCGGGCCGCTCGTACACACAACTGATCGGCGAAATCGTGGACCTGGCGCGGGCACGGTACGGGATCAGCTAACCAAACTTCGTCCCCCGGTTTACTGGGTGATTCTCATCACAACCGCTTGTGATGGCCTTCCGCAGGTTCCGGAGCCGATCCGTCCTAAGCTGCTGCTTGAAAGTTCCCACTGGGCCCAAGTTTTACGGGAGGTCCCATGCAGTTCGCGGCAATCATACTTACCGTCATAGCCGTTTACGCGGCGTTTTACTCCTTCTGCAAGATCGCGGCTGACGCGGAAGCGCAAGCCGACCGTTATCGCCGTAGAGTTCTCCAGGCCCGTGCAAGTGCACCGCCGGTCTGGCGCTTGAGCATCGAACACGTTCGCCCATGGGAGGTCGCCCGTGAACAGTGACGACCTCACTCCTTTCCGCATCAGCAAGCCTTTCGCCGAACGCATGCATGAAGTACTCGACGCCATCAGCAGCGACCCGAATGGCCTGTACCAGGTAACGTACCGAGTGGGTCAGGTGATGGTTTCGGCGCAGATTTGGGTTGATTCGTCAGACGAACCGCCAAATCCCGAGCTGACGGATTTCGATCGCGAGTTCCTGAAGCAAGTTCGCGTGCTGCCAATCGATCAATCCGAAGAGCACGCTGCTCACTGAGTTTGTACTACAGTTCCTTAAAGGCCTTCTTGTAAGTTTCATCTGGTAGACTCCCGTCGTATTCCGGCTACAATGGCCGCCATGCCGCGAATCGCAATCCTTCTCGTCCTATATTTGTTCTCTTTGCAGGTGGCTTTCGCCGTGGACACGACACTGTCTGGACAATCGTGGGTCGAAGTCAAAAGTCCGAATTTTGTAGTTGTAAGCAATGCCGGTCAGCAGAAGGCCCGTCAAACGGCATTTCATCTTGAGCAATTTCGTTCTGTATTTGAACATTCATTTCCGGGCTTCCGGTTAAGCGCGGCGGAACCGACACTTATATTGGCTCTAAAAAACGAGGACACGATGAAGGAATTAGCACCGCAATATTGGTCTAATCCCAACAGCGCGCATCCGGCATTTCTTTTTCAATCGGGGTGGGAGCAGAGTTTCGCTGCAGTGCGGATTGACCTCGATGATTCTCTTAACTATCTGGTTGGCGACTACGTGTTCTTACTCTTGAACGTGAATTTTGTACATCTCCCGTCATGGCTAAGGACAGGAATCGCGCAGTTCTTTATACCGACAGAGATCACGGAAAACGAAGTCAAGCTTGGAATGCCTAGCCGGTGGGAGTCTTACCTGCGTCGCAAGCCAAGCCCACCTATTCCGCTGGGCGCCTTGCTGACTGAGACTCATGGAGCATTGGACAAGAACAAGTGGGCGTCCGCTGACTTCGAGTCTGAAGCCTGGGCACTTACCCACATGTTGATCCTGGGCCCTAACATGGGCAATGGTGCCAAATTGGATGAATTCATTAGTCGGCTTTCCCACGAGTCAAATCAGACCAAGGCTTTCGAAGAAACGTTCGGCAAGCTTAACGATGTCTATATTCAACTCGATCGTTATACCCGGCAACACGGTTTTGCTGCTCTGGGACTCAAAAATATGCCGAGCGTGCCGGCTCTTGCACTCACCAGCCGGGATTTGAGCAAGGGCGAGGTCGCGACGTACTTGGCGGAATTTGAACGGGCTCGAGGACGCTGGCAGGACACTGACGAGTGGCTCGATATGGCGCTCAAAGACAAACCTGAGATTGCTGCCGCTCATCGTGTACGAGGATTTCAACTATTTCTTCATGAGAACGATGCAGAGGCCTTGGGTGAATTCAGTAAAGCCACAGAGCTGGACCCGAAAGATTATCTCGCAAAGTATTTTTGGGTCATGATGAAGTACGGCGAGCCGAAGAGCGATAGTGACACCGAGAAATTGGTTCAAGGTCTAAGAGAGGTTCGCACGATTAATTCGAACTTTGCGCCCGTGCACGTAGAACTGTCACACGCATATGTGCGCCTGAAGCAGTTGGATATGGCCTTGCAAGCTGCGCAATTTGCGGCGCAACTCGAACCGGGCCGTGCAGGATATCACTCGAACCTAGCGCGGATCATGCTCTTGAAGGGTGACATCGCCGGTGCAGCCGGGGTGGCGCGTTTCGTGGCTGAGCGTTGGTCGGGGACAGATCGTGATCAGGCAATTGAGATCTGGCACGAAGCAGTTTTGCGAGACAAGACTCTTGCTGACTCACAGTTGGAGGCCCACTCTGATGCTCCGGAGGGCAGCATCGTGAGTGGAATCATCGTTTCGGCGCGGTGTGCAGATAAAGAAAAGAACCAGACTGCTGAACTGGTGATACGGAGCGACGACAAACTCCTACACCTGCATGGAGACCCAGCCCAACCTATGCGCATTGGGTTTGAAGATACGCTATGGTATGGGGCTGATCATTTCATCTTTTGTCGTCATGTTGAAGGGAGGTCGGCGGCCGTGGTGTATACCCCCTCTGGCGGGACAGACGGAACCATCGTCCAAGTTAGAGTCAAGGATGATTTGCCCGCCTCGCTGACTACTTCCAACAGTTCGGAGAACTAGTCCAGACAACAGGCGATCCACGCGAATCGCGGTGCGACGTTTCGCATCTATATGAAAGACAAGCCTCTACGCGGCATTCCGGCCGTTTGTGTTTTGTCCCCCTTCGGGCGTATCATTTAGGTGGAGTGGCGTAGGTGTCCTGCCGCTCACGGATGTGCTGAGTACGCCGCGCATCTGAACCCGAGAACGCCGAGCTACTGAGCCCGGGTTGCGGGAAGTGCAATCCGACACGGTCAGGCTTTGGCGAACCAGACCAGTGGGCGCGAGCCCACTTTTTATTTGAACAGGAGTTAGCGGTTAGGAGTTGGGAGTTAGCGCAAAACGGCCGGACGGTCGGTTCTTGCTAACTACTAACCCCTAACTCCTAACTACTTTTCACATGAGCGTCGAAGAGCAAGTCAAGGCAATCGCGGACCGCGTGGCCGCCTCGCACGGAGTCGAGGTTTGGGACATCGAGTTTCGCGGTGGTGGTGGTAAGGCCCGCATGTTGCGGATCTACATCGACAAGCCCGAAGGCGTGACGCATCAGGATTGCGAGAACGTTAGCCGGGAGGTCGGGACGATCCTCGACATGGAAGATGTAGTGCCGGGA
>CAYWSM010000136.1:0-1776 GCA_964460935.1 uncultured Terriglobales bacterium
AGTGGGGTTTTTCGATCCCGTTTCCACCGCAACCTTCAGGGCCAACATCACCCGTGAGAGTTCGCCTCCGGATGCAATTTCTTCCAGCGGTCGCAGCGGTTCGCCGGCATTCGTGGCAATCAGATATTGCACCTGATCGAAACCCGTCGAGGTCCAGTTCGCTTCCTCGTCCGTGCCGCTGACATCGACTTTGAAACGCCCCTTCATGGCGAGGTCGTTCACTTCGGACTCGACCAATTTCTCCAGCTTGCGCGCGGCGTCGTAGCGTTTCTTCGATAATTCCCGAGCTGAGATTAGGTACTTCGCTGCCGCCGTTTCCTGCTCTTTCTTGAGCTTGCGCACAACTTCATCTTTATTTTCGATCTCATTCAATTTACGAGAGATATCATCGCCGTAAGCAATTACCACTTCGAGAGTCGAGCCGTACTTCCTCTTCAATCGATCAAGCAGCGCCAGCCGGTCTTCCACCTCGGCCAGACGCTCCGGCGAGACGTTCACCGATTCTGCGTAATCACGCAAGGATGATCCGATGTCCTCCACCGTGATTCGCGCCGATTCAAGCTGAGTTATAGCTTCCGCAAACTTCGAGTCATAGCGTGCCACCTCTTGCAGATGCCGATACCCGACACGAATCGAAGCCGCTGCCGACTCGCTACTTTCATACAAAGCTTCATGTGCTGCTTGAGCTGCTGCGTAAATCTTTTCGGCGTTGGCAAGAACGCGCTTTTCGGTCTCAAGCTTTTCGTCTTCGCCGGGCTGCAAATCGGCTCCTAGAATCTCCTTCTTCTGGAAGCTCCAGAGATCGACCATCCGCAAACGATCCTGCTCGTCACGCTCCAGGTCTGCGATGCGATCGCTCAGTGCCTTCCAGGATCCAAATGCTTCCTCTATCGCCGCCATATCAGACGAAGCAAAACCGTCCAGCAATTCCAGCCTCGTCTCGGCGTCGAAGGAGAGAATCGACTCGCGCTGCGCATGTACCGAGGCGAGGATGGGAGCAATCTGTTTGAGCACCGCCACAGTCGCCGGTTGGTTGGAGATAAACACTCTTGCACGGCCGGAAGATTGGATCTCGCGTCGCACGATCACCTGTTCCGAATCCAGATCGATGCCGTTTTCTTCCAGAATCTTGGCGAGCGCCTTCGCTTCCCCACCTTGCAGGTCGAACACGGCTGAGACAACGGCCTTATCCGTCCCATGCCGGATTACATCCGAAGAAGCTTTCTCACCGAGCAACAGCGCAAGCGCGTCGATGAGGATGGACTTGCCCGCGCCGGTTTCGCCGGTCAGCAGGTTGAGTCCGGAGGCGAACTCGATCACCACGCTGTCGATGACGGCATAATTTTCAACGCGCAGTTCGGTGAGCATGGCTTGGGCGCAGTTTATGTCAGGCAGCGGTGTAAATCCAACACAGAGACACAGAGGCACAGAGAATAATGAAAAAAATAGAAAAATCGCTTCATTCAAGTTAATGGACAGTATTGTTGGCCCAGAAGGGTTTTCTTACTTAATTTCCCTGTGCCTCTGTGTCTCTGTGTTGGTCTTTGTCTTCCTTGATTACTTTGGTCCTCAGGCTAAATTCCGCACTAATCAACAACTTACGATGGATTGGGTGTTTTATAATTCTGAGTAGTTTGTTGATTAAGTGATGCTTACTCCTCTATTGCTTGCCAATGTCCTGGGCGGCGAGATTTCCAACCTGGTTTGGGAAACCGGACCGGTTGCCAAGGTAGTGCTCGCAATCCTCCTTCTCTTCAGCATCTTTTCGTGGGCGAT
>CAYWSM010000137.1:0-12681 GCA_964460935.1 uncultured Terriglobales bacterium
TTAGCGAGAGGCTGGCGGAAGGTAAGTGTCATGGTGTTAGTCGGTGGCGAACAGGGAATGATAAATGGTTGGGCGGAGTGGGGACAAAGGGCGGGACTGTAGTGGTGGCACTATTCAGATCGAGAGGGAGAACTGTTTATTCACCACGGATCGGACGGATGGGATGGATTTGGCAACGGTGGAAATCGTAGAAGGTTGTAAAGAATTACTATTGACCGAATCGCGAAAGCGTAGCAAGTTATTAGATAGGCGATGAGGATGCGCACGCCATTTCGGATTGCCTGGGCAATCAGTCTGCTGATCTGCCTAGTGGCTCTTCTGGTTGTGCCGGGAATGACGACGTTGATCGTGCGGAGTCATACCTCGGGCAAGCAGGTGGTGCGGCTGTTGGGTGCGCAAATGGTGCTGACGCTAGCCTTGGCGTTGGCCTATCGCTGGATTTTGCGGCCGCCATCGGCAAGATGGTCGAGCCTGCCGCAGGGGATCCACGGTCTCGGTTGGGATCTGCTGGAACAAACCTGCGTTCTTCGCTGCTAATTCAATTGCTAATTATGGCTCGTGCTTCGGCGCGAACCGATGAAGTTCTCCCGCGCATGAGCTCCTGTGGCGGGAGACGGTCTCCTTCCGTTGGAGGGAGAACAAGAGAAGCGGGCAGCCTTCCCACCCCAGTCCCCAAACCTGGCTGCCCGCTTTTTTGATAGTTAGGAGTCAGGTGTCGGGAGTCAGAAAAATAGCCCGACGTGTCACGGCATCGCTAGGGAGCGAGGGGAAAGCTTGACCGTCGAGGATCTGTTTTTTCGTTGACTCCCGACTCCTGACTCCTATTCAAAACTTTCCGTGGTGGCTTCCGTGAAGGCCTTGAGGACGAGTTCGAGCGTAAGCACACCTTCCAACTTGGAGGGATCACCACGATTGATGACAGGCAGCATCTCGTAATGGTGGAGCTTGCGAATCGAGGATTCCAGGGCGATATCGGGGAACAGCACGGGAAGACTCGTGTCCGGCAGCACATGCGCAACCAGCGAATGGGGCGCGGCTTTGCGGAGCGAGTCGCGACGCACGAGATACCAAGAGTTATAAGTTCGCTGGCGAACGAGCAGAACCGGTTCGGGTGAAGCGGCGGCGCGTTCCGCGGCGATATCGGCCAGTTCGTCGGATTCGAGGACTGGGCCAGCGTAGGCGCGCATCGCGTCCTCCACGCGAAGGACATCCGCTTCACGCTCTTCTTCCATGGAAGGGAGAATGAGTCCGTCCTGGCGGGTGAGAACTTCGAAGATGGGCGTCGGCTGAAGGCTGCGCGAGATCAGGTAGGCCAGCGTGTTGGCAATGATCACCGGAATAATGATGGAGTAGTTGCCGCTGACTTCGAGCACCATGAAAACCGAAGTGAGCGGCGCACGAAGGAAGGCAGCGAACAACACTCCCATGCCGACCAGGGCATAGGTGCCAATCGATCCGGTAAGGTTCGGGACCAGCATATGTTCGATCCCGCCGGTGGCGGCTCCGAGCATGGCTCCGATGAACAGGGTCGGAGCAAACATGCCGCCGGGAGTACCGCTGGTGAACGAAAGCGTGGTGCTGAGGATCTTGAGGAAGGCGAGCGCCAGCAGCATTTGCCAGGTGAACTGGTTGTGCATCGCCTGGTCCATATAGTCGTAACCGGCACCCATCACCTGAGGAAATCCGAAATAGCCGATGGTTCCAATGAGAGCGCCGGCGATCGCAGGCTGGAAATATTGCGTCCAGCGCGGCATGGCCTTCAGGCGATGGCGTGACCAGCCAATCAGCTTGGCAAATAGCAGTGACATAAGACCGCCGGCAACACCCAACAACGTGTAAGCAAGCAGTTCCTCGGTGCTGATCAGCGAAACGCTGGGGATGCGAAACATCGGCTCGGCGCCGAGGAAGAAACGCGCCACAACAACGCTGGAGACGGCGGAGAGAACGATGGAGCCGAGGATGCCGGCGCTCCAGCGTCCGACGACCTCTTCGATAACAAACAGCACGGCGGAGATCGGAGCGTTGAAGGCGGCGGCTAGTCCGGCGGCGGCGCCGACAGGAGCAATCAGCCGAGCCTTCTCGCGCGATAGCCGAAGACGACGTCCGAGAGCGGAGGCGAGCGTGGCGCCGATTTGCAGTGACGGGTCCTCGGGGCCGAGGGAGTGTCCGGAACCGATGGCGATGGCGGAACAGATGAATTTGCCGATCGCGGTGCGAAGCGGGATGTATCCGTTCGAGATGTAGAGCGCGGACTTGGTCTGGTTGACGCCGCTGCCGCGAACCGCCGGGAAGACCTGCATCACCAGGAAGGCGACGACGAGTCCGGCGATGGCAGGCGCGAGAATGAGCCGTGCGCCGCTGATGGCGATCGATGTACCCATGGCGTAGATGCGCGTCCACTCGATGGCCAGCCGGAAGCACACGACAGCGAGTCCGGCGTAGATTCCGATGAAGATCGAAAGAAGAAGGAAGAAGCGTTCTTCGGCAGGCGCGGAACGTTGCGGGGCCAGCGGAACAGTGGTGCCAACCGGATTGGTGGTGATAGGCGTGGTGCTCATCGTTGAACTCCGTCGCCGTACTTGGAAATCATCAGCAAGGCCCAATCGGGGCCGCCGGTGGGCGTCCCGCACTGTTGAGAAGTTTCATTCTCGACTCTAAGGACCAGATCCATCACAGTGTCGCGAAGGTCTGGGTCGCGAGAGAGTTTGCGGAATTGCGAATCGTATTTCTTCCATTCGTTATACAAGAGCTGCAATGAGGTACTGGGCGGAACGGTTTCAAGCTGTTCGTGTTTTTGCGCGGCGCAGAATTGGAGACGTGAAGCCGCCTGAACATAGGCCGTCGAGACACGCTTGGCGGCTTCCGCCGAACTGATATGGCGCTGCGAGGGATCGAGATCGAGGACGGTTTGCGCTTGCGCCAACATATTCTTCGCTTCAGGATCGTCTGCACCTTCCGCCAGCGCGGTCTTGAGATGCACGGCGGCGGTATGAAACCATCCGAGTTGGAAGGCTGCTTTGCCGGCACCGAGGGAAGCCTGGGCCGGATTAGCCTTGAGCAGAGACGTGTATTCATCCAGCGCGCGTCGAGGGTCTCCGGTCTTGATGAGCAAATCGGCAGCCTGGAACTGAGCGGCTGTTTCGCCTGGGGGAATCGAAGTGGTGAGCGCGATGGCTTCGGCCTGCGCCTGCGCCATTTGATTCTGATCCATCAGGAACTTGATGTACTCGATCCGCGCTTTGCGGCGACGAGCAACGGGGTCGTCCGGCCAGACACCGTAGATGGCATTGTTGAAGTGCTGCGATGCCTGGCGAATCTGGCGATCGCGGGCGTAGAGGCGCGCGAGTTCGAGATTGATGGGCCCGCTGCCGGGCTGTTCGTCCCATAAGCCGAGGAAGTAAGAGATGGCTTGGGGAATGTCGTTGTCGGCGGCGAGAGCATCGGCAAGGCGGCGGCGGTAGTACGGGTTGTCGCGGGCATAGAGCAATGCCGTGCGGTAGTCGGAGACGGCTTCCCCGGGATTGCCGGTCGACAAGTTTCTTTCGCCGAGCTGGTACCAGCGCCGCGCAAGGGCATCTTCGCGTCGCGCATAGGATTTGGTGATGGCATACGTCGCCGCGAACGCAACGGCTGCGACTGCCACCAGGGCGGCAACGACCATTACATCATTCCGCCACCAGGGGGTTGGAGCTGGGATATCGTCGGTCACTTTTCTTTCGATGATATATGGTAATCCGGGATTTTGATCGGATTACGATGGATCGGTGGATAGTAAACAGAGAACAGCATTCAGTCAGTCAACAGTGAATAGGAGAATTACCCCACTCAACCAAAGGAAGGTTGAATGGGGCACCACGCATGTTTGAGAAGATCCGGAAGACGATCGCAAAGATTCCGAAGGGAAAAGTTGCTACCTACGGGCAGGTGGCGAAGGCTGCAGGATTTCCCGGCGCTGCGCGCCAGGTGGTGTGGGCGCTGCAAGGGGCGTCGGTCATGGGATTGCCGTGGCATCGTGTGGTCGGCGCGGGAGGGAAGATCCTGTTGCGAGACCACTCGGCGATGGAACAAAGGATGAGACTGGAGATGGAAGGCGTGAAGTTCAATGGGTCGCGAGTGGATATAGTGGCGTGCGGGTGGAAGAAAAAGTAATCAGTGAATAGTGAACAGTGGTCGGTGATAAGGATAGGCGGATGTTGGCGGATTGCAGCAGCCAACGTAGCCGGATTTACTACATAATCAATACAACTCTCCGCCAGCTACTCTGCTCGAAATCCCATCTGTTCGGTTCTCCCCTCTGTATTTCAGGGAACTGACAGATGGGAGCAAAGCAGTGAAGACGTACCAGGTTATTCGGTTGTTGCCCATTGCGGCAGCGCTCGTGATGCTTGCGGCTTGCCGTGGAGGAGTTAACCTCACATCGATCCCCACCACAATCACACCCGGCACATTCAGCACACAGACGCCGATTGTCATATTCACCAATCCCGTCAACAACGTTGCCCCAGACCGTCTTCTCTACATGAAATTCAATCACGACATGGATCCGGCAACGCTCAATGCGAACACGGTTTTCATAAGTGGCGTGACTTCTACGGTCATCTATGACGCTCCGAACCGCACGGTTTACCTGAAGCCGACAAAGGACCTGGCAGCCTACACTCAATACGTTGTCACCGCTACGGCCGATGTTCGCGATACCGCAGGCGTGGCAATGCCAGCCGTTTTCAAGTTTGCATTTAATACGCGTCCCAACCTCGACCTGTCACCACCAACCGTGATACCGATTCCCGGTTGTGTTCCACAAAATGGTCCGGTAGCGGTGCAGTTCGACGAAGACATGATTTCTATGACGATCAACAGCAGCACATTCCTGGTCTTCGATGAGAATGGCGCCATGGTTCCGGGTACGGTCACCTATGACGCCGCCACCAGGATCGCAACATTTGTGCCATCGAATGTATTCACTGAAGGAGCGAGCTATACCGGGACGATCACGACGGGCGCGCAGGACCTGGGCGGAGTGCCTCTGGAATCGGATTTCGTCTTGACATTCTCGATTTGTCCAAATCCCGACCGGCCTCCCTACTGTAGTTTCTCGAAAGGAGGATACTCGGGGAACGGCCGGCCTGGGCAGTACCTCATCAACAATTTTGCCAGCGTCTTCTTCAGCGACTTGATCATCGGGATCTATGACGGAGCCGGCCCGCAAGGTAGCATCCGATGGACTGCCGATCCTACCGGGATAGCGGCCCTAAGGGCGTTCCTGACATCGTCTGTGACTCAGCAGGATACGATTCCTGGTGACTTCGTGAATCCGTCACAAAATCCCACATCGAATCTTTCCGCACAAACCGCAGCGTTGGCACTCAATATCGGTTTCAGCGGTACAGGATTCTTCCCCACCGGATTCGACAAACTAGTTCTGGTCAACACCGGCACAAGTTTGGATGGCTCATCTATCTTGGACATTCTCGGGGCAGCCAATCTGGCTCTCGCCGGTGATGGCTTGCCGGATGGCTACACGTTCGGGCAACTCAACGATCTCATTACTAACCTGAATGAGTCGTTCGACAACTGTGTTGAGAGTGCCTGGGCAACAGGGCATCTCGTGAGCCCGTGAGATCGTTGAAGAGGGAGTTGCTATTTCGAACGCTGTGGCTTGCCGTTGCGATTCGCGGCGGGAGCGTGAGAGCGAAGCTTCAAGTTTTCTTCGCGCATGACGTCATTGACGCGCTGCATGAAGTCGATGACAACGTCGTATTCGCGGGGAGAATAGTTTGACATGGCGTGTCCCATGTTGCGGCTGAGGGATTCGAAGAGCTTACCGATTTCGGGCAACCGAGCCTGTTGTGCGACGACGACTACTTTGCGGCGATCGTGCGGATCGGGTTGACGGCGAGCGAATCCGGCGCGCTCCAGGCGATCGATGACGCCCGTAATGGCGCCGGTTGTCAGTCCCGTCACCTTCGCGAGTTCACCGGCGGTAATGCCTTCGGTGCCGATCATGTACTCGAGACATTTGTGGTCGGTAATGTTGAGTCCGAGACGCTCGGCCACGGCGTTGTGAAACAAGATGGAATGGATACCCATCTTGCGGCCGAGTTCCTGCAGTTCGAGTCCGTAATTTCGCTTTCGCTTGGACGAAGGCAAAGTGAAGCGCACCCTTTCTGTTGCAATCGCTTAATAGTTCTTAATGAAAATATATCTTAGCACCTAAGATACTTCCGTGCTAAGATTTTTGCCCATCAGCGGAAGGTGGGTGGAATTGTTCCATCCAAGAATTGAACCTTCAGCGTGTGCGGGAGCGGCGCACGCGCGCACAATCAAGTCGTTCGCCGGTACAGGGCGTCGATTCACCGAAAAGGCGAAGCCAGCGCGAACTTCTTTTGCGATCTTTGCGTACGACGTTCTGGGGACGCAAGTTGCGGCGGAACGTCATGAAGCTAATCCGGCACGGTCGAAATCCCGGGACCTCGTTCGTCTTACCGGCAGAAAGTGTGCTGCCATAGCCTGGAGTGAGAAATGACTCTCAGTCAGTTTGTAACCAAGAATGCATTTCGAAACAAACGGCGGACCATTCTGACGGCGATCAGCATCAGCGTGTCGCTGTTGCTGCTGACGTTGATGATGACGGTGTGGAAGGCGTTCTACATCGACCAGGGACCGCCCGAATCGGCGCTGCGGCTGATTACGCGGCACAAGGTTTCGCTGACAAACGCGATGCCGCTGGCGTACGAGCCGAAGATCAGGGCGGTGCCGGGCGTAGTGGCGCTGGCGTCGATGAACTGGTTCGGCGGCAAGTATAAGGACGACAAGCCGGAGAACTTCTTCGCGCAGTTTTATGTTGAGCCGGAAAACATCGTGCAGGTGTATAGCGACTGGCAAATCCCGGAGGACCAGAAACAAGCATGGTTCAAGGATC
This sequence comes from uncultured Terriglobales bacterium, assembly GCA_964460935.1. Taxonomy (GTDB): domain Bacteria; phylum Acidobacteriota; class Terriglobia; order Terriglobales; family Acidobacteriaceae; genus DATMXP01. The sequence continues at coordinate 6,923 of CAYWSM010000137.1, forward strand.
GCGCCGGGTGCGCCGTGGGACGGCAACTCGCGGACCGATTGCATTTCAAAGTCGGTGACAAGGTTCACCTGATCGGGACGATGCTTCCGAGCGTGGACCTGACCGTGCGAGCGATTATCGACGGCCCTGAGGTCAACGAGGCGCTCTGGTTCAATCGTAAATATCTCGACGAGGCCGTGGGATCCTGGTCGCCGAATGTTTCGGGCATGTACTCGATGCGTGTGGCTTCGGAAAGCGATGTTCCCAAGGTAACGCACGCGATTGACGACATGTTCCGCAACTCTCCGGAGCCAACGAAAACGGAGACAGAGAAGGCATTCCAGCTCGGGTTCGTTGCGATGATGGGAAATGTGAAGGCGTTCATCCTCGGGATTTCCGGTGCGGTGGTGTTCGCGATTCTGCTGGTGTCGGGGAACACGATGGCGATGTCGATCCGCGAGCGCATCCGCGAAGTGGCGGTGCTGAAGACGATCGGGTTCACCAAGAAACGTGTGTTGACGCTGTTCGTGGGGGAGGCGGTGGCGGTATCGCTCCTCGGCGGAATAATTGGCGTGTTCCTGGCGAATGGCCTGATTCACGGAATGGCACAATCGCCGATGGGCGGTATGTTCCGGACGGCGAAGGTGGATGTTTACACGGCGCTAGTGGCACTGACGGTCGCGGCACTGGTCGGATTCCTAAGCGCGTTTCTGCCATCGTATCGGGCGTCGAACCTCAACATTGCCGAAGGGTTGCGGCATCTGGGGTAGAAAGTTTCGAGCTTCGAGTTTCAGGTTTCTAGTGGAAAAGCCCCACTCAACCAAAGGAAGGTTGAATGGGGCACCAGAGATGGAAAGTTTCGGGTTTCGGGTTGAGATTTCCTGGTAACGAATCCGTTAGCGAGAAACGGAGAAAATCATGGCGATACCTCTTATTTACAACGTGCGGAATTTGCGGGTGCGCGCCGGGGCGACGGTGATGACGGCGCTGGGCGTGGCGCTGACGGTGGCGATCGCGATCTTCATCATGATGCTGCTGAGCGGATTAAGCGAGGCGTTTCATGCAACAGGGAATTCGCTGAATGTAATGGCGCTGCGGCAAGGATCGGATTCGGAGCTGACGAGCTTCATGTCGAACGACACGTTCCAGGCGCTGAAGACCCTGCCGGGCGTAGCGCACGATGACAAGGGCGAGCCGATGGTGTCGGGAGAAATGGTGGTTGCGGTGGTTCTTCCGCGTCGTAATGGCAGCGGCGAAACCAATGTCGTAGTACGAGGCATTTCGCCGATGGCGCTGAAGATGCGCCCAAGCATCAAGATCGCCGAGGGGCGCTGGTTTCAGGAAGGGCAACACGAGATCGTAGTGAGCCAGTCGGTGGTGAAGCGGTTTGCCAATGCAGGCTTGGGCCAACAGGTGATGTTCGGGAAGAGTCCGTGGACGGTGGTCGGAGTTTTCGACGCCGCCGGGTCGGCCTATGACTCGGAGATCTGGGGCGATGTGAACCAGATGAGGGCGGATTTCGACCGTCCGGGCTACTCGTCGGCAGTACTGCGAGCAACTGACGGCATTTCGGCGGATGCGCTGACGAAACGCTTGCCGGACGACCAGCGGATCAAACTGGATGGGATTCTGGAGACGGAGTACTACGCGAAGCAGACGCGGAGCGGCATGTTTATCCAGTGGATTGGCACAATTGTTGCCATCATCATGGCCGTCGGGTCAAGCTTCGCGGCGATGAACACGATGTATGCGGCGGTGGCGTATCGCGGGCGCGAGATTGCGACACTGCGCGTGATGGGCTTCAACCGGCCGAGCATTCTGACGTCCTTCGTGTTTGAGTCACTGCTGTTGTCGGTGCTGGGCGGCGCGGCGGCGGTGCTGCTGATGTTGCCGTTTAATGGATTGACGACGGGCACGTCGAACATGGTCACGTTCAGCGAAGTGGTGTTCCACATGCGCATGACGCCGCAGATCGTGCTGACGGCGATTACGTTCGCGGCGTTCATGGGGCTGATCGGTGGAATTGCGCCGGCGTGGCACGCGTCGAGACAGAACATCTTGAATGCGCTGAGAGACTAAAAGAAGTTCAAAGTTTCAAGTTTCAAGTTTCGGGTTTCGAGTTGAACTACCCCACTCAAGCCAACAGACGGCTTGAATGAGGCACCCAAAGAGTCGGACTGGATTCATACATGGCGACGAAGATTGAAGACCTGAAGAGTTTACGGATTGAGGATCACCATCGGGGCGAAGGGCCGGAGGAGCCGAAGTGGTCGAAGCGGTACATCGTGGTGGGGATCACGGTGGTAGTGGTGCTGTCGATTGTCACGCTGATTTATCGCGTGGCTCAAGGGTCGGTTCCGGAAGTTGAGACGGCGCGCGCGACGGTCGAGAGCGGTGCGGTTGGAGGGACGATCCTGAATGCGACCGGGTACATTGTCGCGCACCACAAGATCAGCGTTAACTCTAAGGTTACAGGCCGCGTGAAGTGGATCGGCGTCGAGAAGGGCGACAAGGTGAAGGAAGGGCAGGTGCTGGTGAAACTCGAAGATGACGAGTTCCGCGCACAGTATCTGCAGGCGAAGGGTTCGTACGACGCGGCCAAGGCGCGGTACGAGGAGATGAAGAACGGATCGCGGCCGGAGGAGATTCAGCGCGCACTGCACGACCTGGACCAGGCGAAGGCGCAACTAGTGGACGACAAGGCAAACCTCGAACGGATTCGTCCGCTGGTGCAGCAGGGAGTATTTTCGCGGCAGCAATTGGACGACGCTGTATCGCGTTACGAGACATCGCAGCAGAAGGTGAACTCGCTGCAACGGACATACGACCTCGCCAAGGTCGGGCAGCGGCAGGAAGAGATCGACATGGCGCGCGGGCAGATGATCCAGGCGCAGGGGGCGATGGATTATACCAAGTCGCAGTTGGATGCGACGGAGATCCGGGCTCCTGTAACGGGAACGATATTGGATCGTACGGCGGAAAAAGGCGAGTTGATCCTGGCGCAGTTTGCGAGTTCGGCGGGATCGGTCGTATCGCTGGCGGATCTGAACGATCTGCAGGTGGAGCTCGATATCAGCCAGGACGATTTTGCGAAACTGGGCCCGTCGCAGAAGGCGATTGTGTACACGGACGCGTATCCGGACAAGAAGTACAAGGGCTATATCGCGCAAATCTCGCCGGAGGCGAACCGGCAGAAGGCAACAGTGCAGGTGAAGGTGCAGGTGGAGAGTCCGGATTCTTTCCTGCGCCCGGATATGAACGCCACGGTGCAGTTCTTGTCGGACGAAAAACCGGCGCAAGTGCAGAGTGTAACAGGTGCGGTAGTGCCGACGGCGGCGGTGAAGGATGTGAACGGCAAGAAAATGGTGTTCCTGGATTACAAGGACCACGCCAAAGCGCGCGAGGTGCAGGTGATCGCGACGCGAAACACCGGGTATCTGGTGAGCGGATTGAACGGCGGCGAGGATGTGATTGTGAATCCACCGGCGGGGTTGAAAGATGGAGATAGGGTGAAGGTGAAAGAAACAAAGTGAACGGTGAACGGTGGATGGTGTTCGGCCAATAGGGGTAGCAGTTTTAAGTTTCGAGTTTCAAGTTTTGAGTTGGCGGAACGGGGAATACGGAGAATACCCCACTCAAGCCAAAGAGGGCTTGAATGGGGCACCCAGACACGATTGGAGATCAGCATATGGGTACGGCGCAGACTTTGACTTCGACGAAGAATGTGGTGATGGCGCGCAACATCAGCAAGGTGTTCAAGCGCGACAGCTTTGAGGTGAAGGCGCTCGACGACGTGTCGGTGGACATCAATGAAGGCGATTTTGTCGCGCTGATGGGACCGTCGGGGTCGGGGAAGACGAGCCTGTTGAACATGATCGCGGCCATCGATCGTCCGACGTCGGGTCAGATGACAGTGATGGGCGAGGACATCTTCAAGCTCAGCGATCAGCAGGCGGCGCAATGGCGCAACCGGAAGATCGGGTACGTGTTCCAGACGTTCAACCTGATTCCCGTGCTGACGGCGTTCGAAAACGTCGAGCTGCCGCTGCTTTTGACGAAGCTCAACAAGCAGCAGCGCAAAGAACACGTGATGACGGCGCTGAAACTGGTGGGACTGGAGGACCGCACGGGCCACTTGCCGAAGCAGTTGTCGGGCGGGCAGGAGCAAAGAGTGGCGATCGCACGGGCGATCGTGACCGATCCGGCGATCCTGCTGGCGGACGAGCCGACGGGCGATTTGGATTCGAAGTCAGCAACCGAGGTATTGGAAATCCTGAAGATGTTGAACGAGGAATTCAAGAAGACGATTGTGATGGTGACGCACGATCCGCATGCGGCGGGGTTCGCGCATGTGACGAGACATTTGGAGAAGGGAATGCTGTTGCCGAGATAGGGAAAAGATCGTTTCACGCGGATGACGCGGACGGAACGGATTTTCGCGGATTGATTTGTAGAAAAATTATGGGAGCGGGACGGGCAGTCGTTCCGCTCTTTTCTTTTTGGGAGAAGCAGATCCCTTGCGGACTGACGTCCGTTCGTGATGACAAAAGTGGGGGATCCGCAGTGTATTAAAACGTTTCAGACCTGCAAGCTGATGTAAAATTCCGGTCACAATTATGGCTACCGAATCGGCTACTTCTGCCGCTACGTCCGCGCCGAGCCTGAAACGTTCGCTGCGGCTTTGGGACCTCATCATTATTGGTATCGTCATTATCCAGCCGATTGCGCCGATGGGGATTTATGGAGTCATCAGCAACAAAGCGGGCGGGCACGTCGTCACCACGATCCTGATTGCCATGGTGGCCATGCTGCTGACGGCGATCAGCTATGGGCGGATGGCGCGAGCGTATCCGAGCGCGGGGTCGGCGTACACGTACGTAGGCAAGGAGATTCACCCGGGCCTCGGGTACCTGACAGGGTGGGCGATGGTTATGGATTACATCCTGAACCCGCTTATCTGCACGGCGATATGCAGCAAGCTGACGCAGAATATCCTGCCGGGGATTCCGTACTGGGTGCTGGCCATTTGCTATGCCGTGTTCTTCACGGTCTTGAATCTGCGCGGGATCAAAACGTCGGCGCGGATCAATGATGTGATGGCGGCCGGGATGAGCATCGTGGTCGTCATCTTCTTCGTGTTCGTGATCCGGTTTGTGTGGGGATTGCACGAATACGGCGCAGGGTTCTTCACGCATCCTTTCTATAACCCGGAGACGTTCGGTTGGGGCGGCGTGTTCCGTGGAACGTCGATCGCGGTGCTGACTTATATCGGGTTTGACGGGATCTCGACGCTGTCGGAAGAAGTTGAGAATCCGCGGCGGAACATCATGCTGGCGACGGTGCTGGTGTGCGTGATTACGGGCGTGCTGTCGTCGCTGGAAGTGTACGCGGCGCAATTGGTATGGGGATCGAAGCCGTTTCCTGATGTGCAGGTGGAGTCAGCGTTCCCGCTGGTGGCGCGTCAGGCGGGCGGGTTCTTCCTGTTTCAGTTGCTGAACTTCACCATCCTGATTGCGAACATCGGGTCGGGTATGGGAGCGCAACTGGCGGCGGGACGCTTGCTGTATGGCATGGGCCGCAACGATGCGTTGCCGAAGGGATTCTTTGGGAAGATCGAAGCGAAGCGGAGAATTCCGGCGAACAACATCATGGCCGTAGGTGCGTTCGCGCTGGTCGGGGCAGTGGTGCTGGAGTTGTTCTCGCGGCAACTTGGCGGCGGCGCCTATGAGACGGGAGCGCAGGCGCTGAACTTCGGAGCGTTCATCGCATTTATGGGAGTG
>CAYWSM010000138.1:0-14946 GCA_964460935.1 uncultured Terriglobales bacterium
CCTGGGAAAGCTTTCTTCCGAGGCGGCAACGGAAATGATGGATCTGACGCGGAAACTGGAGGGAGTTTTGCGCCGTCTCTACAATCCTGATGGCATCAACCTCGGAATGAATCTCGGCAAAGCGGCTGGTGCGGGTGTGGCGGGCCATCTCCACATGCACGTGCTCCCACGTTGGGTTGCCGACGCGAACTTCATGAGCACGATTGGGGAAACCAGGGTGCTACCGGAAGATCTGGACACTACGTGGAAGCGGATGAAGCAGGAATTTGATGGGACCAGTGGTCGATGAAGAGTGACAGTGGACAGTGGACGGCAATGGTTTTTTAAGGTGACTACACAGGCTTACCGAATCACTGATTACTGATTACTCTCACGAGCAACCTCTTTGTATCCCGGGGGCACTACGAACAACTCGTCCCGCTGACGGCCTTCTTCAATGTTCGTAAGCTCGTACATGCTGATACCGGGTTTAACGGACTTCACAATGACGTGCAAGCGGGCGTCTTCCCAATACTGCTCCATGACACCGTTGATATTCGTAACTTCCCAGTGGTCGGCAAGCCGGCCATTCACTTTTTCGCGGCCTACGAGCCTTTTTATGCCATTTGCCGCGCTGCTCCGCGTGGGAGAAATTAACGTTAAAGCTGCGCGGTCAGCAGGTATCCAGAACGCTTTCGTTTCGGGATCTAGGACCAGAAACGTGCTTGGGTCCTGGCGCCAGATCTCAATGCGAGTGCGATTCGGGAACTTCAGATCCACCCGAAACTCTCGCGGCTGCGAGAGCACGTTGCTATACACCTTTCCCTGGTAGCTCTTTGACGGAGCCTGGAGGTCCGTAAAGCTGAGGTTTGCCGTATATCCTTCCACCCACTGTACCGGCCCTTCGTTCGGCTGCCGATGCATTGCGACATAAGTGCCCGCTGTGATCGCCGCAGTGGCGATGGTGAGGCTGAAGAGCAGCATCCAACGAGAACCTGTCATATGGGCTTCTGAGTTCGTATGGCGGCGGCCGCCTAATCACAAGTGACAATCATTGGCTTAGTGCGCATGCCTGGAATCACGCGCATGCTGATGATCGAAGACAGGCATCACGCAACCGTGCTCCACGGCGCATGCCACATGTTCAAACTGTATGGTCGTGTGATCGATCCGGAATCTTTCCCGCAGGCGCGCTTGCACTTCTCTCAGGATGCTTTCGCTTTCCGAAGGGGGGATGTCGGCGATGCTGATATGGCAGGCGAGAGCGTGCGTGCGGGATCCGATGCTCCAGATGTGAAGATCATGGACGTCGTTCACACCAGGCACCTCACTGACCGCATTCGCCACGTTGGCTACGTCAATGCCACGGGGCGCTCCTTCCAGGAGGATGTTCAAAGTTTCTCGAATGATGCCGTATGAAGACCAAAGAATCAGCGCGCCGATCCCAAACGACAGCGCCGGATCGATCCAGAATTGGCCTGTCCGCAAGATGACCCAGGCACCGATAATCACGGCCAGCGTAGAAAGGGTATCGCCGAACTCGTGCAGGAACGCACTACGGATATTCAGGTCACCGCGGCTCCCAGCGAACAGAAGGAGGGCGATGATTCCATTCAACGTTACACCTGCCACGCCAACCCAGATCATGGCATTGGGGTGAACAGACACTGGTGCGTAAAGCCTCTTGGCAGCTTCAACGAAGATGTAAAAGGCGACTCCAACCAGTGTCAGCGCATTCAGGAATGCTGCCAGCACACCAGCCCGGTGATAGCCGAAAGTTTTGGTGGCCGATGGCGGACGCCGCTGAATGTATAACGCCGCCAGCGACAACAGCAGGGCGAGGAAGTCCGAAACGTTGTGTCCGGCCTCGGACAGAAGGGCGAGGCTGTGAGCGCGCACACCAGTCACGATGAGCAACGCAATGTACGCCAGCGTCAGTACCAGCGAAATCCGCAGCACGCGAATGGAGTCCGCGTGAGCGTGATGGTGACCGGCCATAACAGCAGTTTAATACAGGTTGCAAGGGCATTTTAGGCGGCCGCAACGAACCCAAGTGACCTTCGTGAGAACATCCGAACCGTCTCTCTCAGCCTGAGAAATGGCTAGCACGCGTCAAGTGGGAGTTGGTTCGCTGGCAACAGCAGAGCGCAAAGTCGGCACCCCGATTCCCAATCGCAGCATTGTCCTTCTTGGGTCAGAGCAGCTCATGCCAAGGTCCAGCCACATCCACGGCTAAGTCCAGTGACTACGCGCACTTGGCCAAACTCTTCATCAGCTATTTTCTCTTCCGGTTTGGCTGCGAACCTGCAGTTGCAGTGAACGGACAGGTTTCATCTGGCCGAGCCTGTGCGCGCCGTTTCGTCTTCGTCGGTAACGAAAGGAATCACCACCAATCTACTCAGCAAAATGGGGAGAATCACGATGAAGAAGTCCTTACAGACATTTGTGTTTGTGCTGGCCCTCAGCACGGCGTACACGCTCGCCCAAGCGGGCGGCGCAGGCGCCGGCAACCCCGGCACAAGCGGCGCTCCTGGTTCTGGCATGCCTAACCAGACCGGCAACATGCCGGGAGATCAGGGCATGGGCACAGCGACCCCAGGGTCGCCACAATCCACCACATCCGACATGAGTTCGTCTTCGCAGTCCAGCTCACAACCCCAAGTCGATGACCAGACATTGCATCGCCAGGTTCACGAGCAGCTCGCAACGAATCCTGACTTACAGAATGTTCAGATCAGCGTCGATAACGGCGCCGTATCCTTGACCGGCTCAGTTCCTAACAAAGGCGATAAGAAGGAAGCCAAGAAGTTGGCGAAGTCCGTCCCGGGCGTCAAGAAAGTGAAAGAGGATTTGACGGTCGCCAGCAACGGTTCCAACGCGGGAAGCGCATCTTCCGGGAACATTGGATCGTCGTCCAGTTCCGGCAGCACCACTGGTGTTAGCGGCGAGTCGCCTTCACAGGGCTCGATGAGCGAGAACCCGTCCAGCGGCACCAGCAACCCGAATAACACTCCGACGACGCCGAATTCGACCACGACTCCGCCGGACACCACCACGCCTCCACCGAATTCGCCACCACCACCGCAGAACAACTTCCTGCCGCAGTCAAGCAGCCAGGCCGGAAGCAGCAGCTCGCCTTCTTCGTCGACCAGCTCTACTGACGCAGCGCCGCAGTCCAGCACGGGCAGCGTCTCAGGCCAGTCGAGCACCGATTCCACCACTGGTGCACAGTCTGCTCCTCCGAGTTCCTCGTCTGCTCCTCCGAGTTCCTCGTCCTCGTCTCCGAGCGACATGAGCTCGCCAAACGCTCCCAGTTCGCAGACCACTCCAGATTCCTCTAGCTCACAGAGTGGCGCTACGGGCTCCGTTGGCGCTCCTTCCGGCCAGTCTGGGTCGATGGCTGGAACCAGCGGCACCGAATCTTCCGATCAGGTGAAGAACGACATTCAGACTGCGTTCCGCAATGAACCTACGCTGACCAGCAGCAATATCTCGGTGGATGTTGCCGCCGACAGCATCACCCTCAGCGGTACGGCTCCTTCGGAGAAGGATCGCGATGAGGCCAAGCGAATTGCGCAGTCCTTCGCCGGCAACCGCAAGGTTGTGGACAACGTGAAGGTCTCTGGGATGGGTAGTTCGGGATCGAGCAGCGATATGAACTCGAATCCCAGCTCAAATCCGAGTGCAAATCCGAGCGAGCCTCCTCAGGGTTCTACCAGCACGAATCAGAACAACCCAGAGCAGCCCAGCACTCCGAAGAAATAGGCTCTCCTGATGGCCTACTTGTTGGGGCGGCTTCGGCCGCCCACTTTTTTTGGAAGAATGTGCTGCTGAAGAGAAGTGTTTCTCTCCAGGCGGCAAAGCTTGGCCGGCTATTTCTTTTTTCTCACCTGCAGGACCTTTTCGACTTGTGCCACAACTTCTCCTGCGGCGTCTTTCACTTCCACGGAAAATGTCGGTTCCAACTTCTCGATCGTTTCTAATTGCTCGCGGATATAGGCGAGTTGCTGATCCGCAATCCGGAACTGCGCCGTTACTTTGCCACGTCCGGGGCGACGGAACCGAATCGACGCCGATTTATCCCAGACCACGTACTCACGCCCAAGATTTTCGATGAGCATCAGCATGTAAAACGGATCGGTCATCGAGTAGAGCGAACCGCCGTAGTGAGTGCCCACGTAATTGCGATTCCAGATGTGCTCACCCATCTCGACGTCGATTGTGCGCCAGTCGTGGTCGAGGCGCGTAACTCGAATGCCTGCGCCCAGAAATGGCGGCCATAGATTTATCCACCACCGGATGTGTCGTTTTATGAAGCCGGCCATGGTAGCTCCGAATCATGCTCACAGGTTGCCTTCACGGTGAAGATCTGCCTGCCAACCTTCCCGTGAAAAACAGCGTTCCAATGTGAAACGGCAGATACTGCCAAAGGTGGGAGATCAACATGAGTATCTTTACCCTTCTGTTTATCGTGCTATTGCTGGCGTGGCTTCTCGGGTTTGGAGTGTTTCACGTTGCGGGAGCGCTGATTCACCTGCTACTTATCCTGGCGGTGATTTCTCTGATCCTGCACTTCGTACGCGGCGCCAGTGCCTCCGTGTAAGAGCACGATCGAATGCTTGGGGCGGCGCGGCAAGGGCCTCGCCGCTACTCCTTCCTTCAGCTACCGGCTCCTTTTCGGAAACAGCCCACTACGTGATCATCCACCAAGCCTGTTGCCTGCATAAATGCGTAACAAATGGTGCTACCGAGAAAGTTAAATCCGCGTTTTCGCAAAGCTTTGCTCATGGCGTCAGATTCCGCCGTTCGGGCCGGAAGACCTTTCAGCGACTGCGGACGATTGACTTTGGGCGCACCGCCCACGAACTCCCAGATGTAACGATCGAAGCTGCCGTACTCCTTCTGAATCGCGAGAAACGCCTTCGCATTCGATACCGCGGACGTGATCTTCAGCCGGTTGCGAACGATCCCATTGTTCTTCAGCAGGGAGTCGAGCTTGCGCTGGTTGTACCGCGCGACCTTGGCCGGATCGAAGTCGTCGAAGGCTTCGCGATAAGCCTGTCTCTTACGCAGGATGGTGTCCCAGCTCAGTCCCGCCTGCGCTCCTTCCAGAATGAGGAACTCGAACCACGTCCGGTCGTCGTGGACAGGCACTCCCCATTCCTCGTCGTGATAGCGGATCGCCAGTTCATTGCGCGCCCAGGCGCAACGGATAAGTTCTTTGGTAGCCATAGGAATTCGGAACCGATTGTCTATCTGTGAACGCCGCTTGTCCACGGCAAGGTTAGTGTCGCCGGAGCAAAAAGAACCATTCAGCAGCGATCACGGCAAAGCCCAGCGCTGTCTGTACGGCGATGATGGCGGCGATGGAAGCGCTTAATGTACGGTCCCGCAATTGGCGGGCGACAATTGGCAGATTCACGATCGCGCTGGTGACCGAAGCCAGCACTACGCCGATGCCGCCGACGGTGGCCGACACTTTGCCTGAGGCTGAGAGATTAGCAGCGGCGGCCGCGGCACTGGCGCTGCTGACGAATCCGCCGATGGTGGTGGCAGCAAGGAATCCGCTGGAGCCGAGAAACCGTTGACCCAGCGTGCCGATAACCTGAATGAGTACGAACACACCACCAAACGTCAAAACGCGCGGGACCGACAGCGGCGATGAAAGTTTAAGGGGCGCAGCTTCGGCGCTGGATCGGCGTCCGGTACGCCATAACATGATCAGCGCTGGAATCGACATGACAAGCAGCGGCGGCACCGCTGTCAGCAGCGCATGACGCGAGAGAATGGCCACGATGGCAATGTTGCGGGCAAACATGGCCACCACGGTAATCAGCACCAATGCACTGACAAGTTGAGGGGAAATCGAACGTCCCAGGGAAGAGATCTCGGCGACAGTTGCCGTGCTGTTCACCAGTCCGCCCAGGATCGCAGTCCACTTCAGGCCCTTCGCGCTGTACATCTTCATCAGCACGTAGTTGAAGAAGCCTAGTCCGGCAATGATGATCACAGTAACCCAGGCTTCGCGTGGATTGAATAAGTCCCAAGGATCGACGTTGCGGTCGGGCAGGATGGGATAGATGACGAATCCGATCAGACACAGCAGCACGGCACTGCGGATTTCGTCGGGCGTGATGCCGCCGGCAAACCGGCGCAACTCGGTCTTCCACGCCAGCAACATGGTCATCAGAATTGCGGATGCAACCGGGGTGAACGTGTGACCTTGGCCTACCAGCACACCGAGAACGAAAGTGACCGCAAGCGCAGCTGAAGTGGTGATTTCCAGCGAACGATCGGTCAAGATGCTGCGGATGTTAACGAGGAGGATGAGCGAGATCACCACGCCCAATCCGAGGAGCGAGAATTCAGGGCCGATGAGGCCGCACACCAATCCGAGCAGAGCGATCAGAGCAAAGGTGCGAATCCCGATGTCTTTGTTTGACCACTCTCGCTCGAGCCCTACCAGCATTCCGATGGAAATGCTGACTGCGAGTTTCAGCGCTACCGCGTTGACAGGAAAACGAACCTGCCAAGCCAGAAATGCGATCATCTTCAGTCAGGGCAGTATAACGCTGAAATTACATGGTGGGTTTAGTAAGAACGAACTAACTGAAGGCGAGCTCAGGATGCGGTCTGCGCCATACCGCGCCTTCCAACTCCAGCAACTTCTCTTTGACGTCCAGTCCGCCGCCGTAACCCCCGAGTTTGTGATCGCTCGTAATTACTCGATGGCAGGGAACGATGATCGGAATTGGATTGTCATGATTCGCCATTCCCACGGCGCGAAATCCACGCGGGCTGCCGACTTTGCGCGCGAGATCAGCGTAAGAGCAGGTGCTGCCGTAGGGAATCTCCAGCAGAGCATTCCAGCAACGTAACTGAAAATCGGTTCCGTGCAGGTCCAGCGGGACGGTAAACTCTCTGCGCATTCCTTGAAAATATTCATCGAGTTCGCGGTGTGTGGCAGCAAGAGCAGTCGGCGCCTCGATCCAGCCGTCCTTCTGTCGCGCCGCGGCTAACTTCTTCTTCGCGTAGTCGAAGTCGATGGAACGCAACCCGTGCTCAGATGCGACGAGCAGCATGTGACCGACGGGAGAGTCGTAGGAAGAGAAGTGCACGAATCAATGCTATCGGATGATCGGGTGATCTGGCGACCTGATGATCACACGTGGCGGTCAGTTGATCACCGTTCAGTAGATCGAAATGAAAAAGCCCGCCGCTGTCGCGACGGGCTCTCTACATCCCCGTTAACGGGGACAACACTGCCTGGCTACTGCTGCGGCTGACTGTTGGGGGAGGGCTGCTGCGGAGCCGGCTGCGAATTCGAATTAATTCCGGTATTACTTGCCGGGGCTGAGGTTCCATTCGACGGCGTAGCGGGCTGCGCTGCCGCACCGGTCATTCCACCCTGCTGAGCGGAACCACCGAACTGCGACTGAGGAGCTGCCATCGCCTGCTGATTGAGCTGATCGACGCTATTGTTCTTCAGCACCGAGATTTCGACGCGAGGTCCACGATACGGCTTCGCCGCCGGTGCACCCTGCTCGCCGGTCTGCTGCGAAGACGCTTGCAGCTTCGCGTTGCCCATACCGAGCGTGTATACACGGTAAACCGGAATCTCGTGATTGATCACCAGATAACGGACAACCGAGTCCGCCATCTTCTGCGAATTCTGGATGGACGCTGAGCTCGAACCGGGAGCGAATCCCTGCACTTCGATGATGTAGTTCTTCTGGTCCTTCAGGCCGTTGGCCAGCTCATCCAGAGCGTCTTTCGCACGCTTGCTGAGCACGGTCTGGCCGGAGCGGAACCGGATCTCTGTCTGATTGGTCGCCGCGTACTGGTCGTAGTTGTTGACCACGGACTCAACTGTCTGCAAGCGGGTGCTTGCCTGCTGCGCCGTCTGGTTCGCCTGCTGGGCGCGGTTGCCGGCGTCGAGAGCATGCTGGTCGGCTTCGTTCGCTTTCGCCAGCGATTGGCGGATGCCTTCCTGCGCACGGGCGTCAACGTCCTTGATGTTCTTCGCGTTCTCTGCCGTCAGCTCATCGAGCTCGTTCACACGATTGCGGATCGGCGTCATCTGGCGCTGAACATACTTTTTACGAGCGAACGGGTTAATGCGTCCCCAGAACCCTTCGCGGGCTTCAGGCTGCAGGGGCTGACGGCTCGAAATCTGATCCGACGACCCGGAGGCCTGTGCCTGCGCGGGCTGGTCCGCCGGCTGCGATTGAGCCGCGGGCTGTGATTGAGTGGCCTGATCCTGATTCTGCTGATCGGGGGTATTGGCGCTCTGCTGTGCGAGGGCTGGCAGCATCATTGTGGCTGCCAGAGGGAGCACCATCAAGCTACGACGAATCTTCATTGCGAAATTCCTCCGTGTTCGGAACCGTTTTCGGCTTCCGTTGCGCCGCTTGCCGCACTCTTGGGGGCCAGAACTAGCTGGCGGCGCGCAATCGTTCCGCCATTGACTATTACAATCCGAGTGCCAAACTGAAGTGACGTAAACTCCTTATTTTCAGCATCTTTGTCGACATCCTTAAGCGGCCGGTGCGTAGGAACGGAGAACGGGAGGTAAAAATGGGGTAGCAGCTCCCGCTGTTCATTCCAATGTCCTTTGCCGCTTCTCGCTGGTACTCGCAAACAAAAGAAAAAGGGGCGGAAAACTCCTCATTCCGCCCCTTCTCATCTATTCGTTTTTAACGGCTGAGATAATCTCAGCCGCTTCAGTTGTTATGCAGCTTTCTTTTCCTTGTTCTGCAGAACCTGGATAGCGCGCTGCAACTGCTGATCATTCTCCAGGGTCTTCGGCTTCTTTTCCGGTTCGGCGTTGGTGTCGTTATCATCATCGTCCGGCAAAACGAAGTCGTCGTTATTGTCAGCCACTGAGATATTCGGCGTCACGGCGTCATCCTGGATGGCCTTGCCGTTGGGCGTGTAGTACTTCGCCACGGACAGGATCAACGCCGAGCCATCCGGAATCGGAATCACCTTTTGAATCGATCCGATGCCGAAGGTCTTGTCGCCGACCACATCACCGCGTGCATTTTCCAGCAGCGCAGCGGCTACGATCTCGGCCGGCCCACCGGTGCCGCGATTCACCAGCACAACCAGCGGAAGATTCGTCACTTCCTTTTTGCTGTCGGCGGTGAACGTTTCCCGCGGATATTTTTGTCCCTGCAAGTAGGTGATGGTCCCGTGATCGAGGAATAGGTTCGCTACCGCGACTCCTTCACTCTCGTCGCCGTCCGATGTATCACGCAGGTCCAGGATCAGCTTCTTTGCTCCCTGCTCCTGTGCGGACTTGATCTTAGCTGCGATTTCCTGCGATTTGCCTTTCGGCAGCGCATCGACCTTGATGTACCCGATGTCGCTCTGCAACATCTTCTCGGTCACAGGGGGAATCTTCACCATGTCGCGCGTGATCGTCAGCTTCAGCGGTTCAGCGCGGCGTGCGCGCACAACCGAGACGTTCACGTTGGAACCGATCTGTCCGGCCAAGGCATTGTCTACTTCGGCCAGCGACATCTCACGCGTGCTCTTGCCTTCAACAGCCTCGAAGATGTCTCCGGTTTCCACTCCAGCCTTGTCGGCTGGACTGCCCGGAATCACCGAAACAACTGCCGCGTAGCCAAACCGCTTCGAGACTGTTGCTCCAATGTGGCCCTTCGCCTCCGCTTGGTGCTTTTCGTATTCCTTGTACTCCTGCGGCGTCAGGTAGCTCGAGTTCGCGTCCAGCGACTCCAGCAGTCCATGCAGGGCGCCGTCGGTCACCTGCGGAATATTCGGCTCTTCCACGTATTCGGTGCGAATGCGCGAAAGCACTTCGCTGAATACGCCGAGCTGGCGATAAGCGCCGTCGTCAGAGGCAGCGCGAACGCGCAAGCCACCAACGACCGTAAACAGCACAATGACAGCGGAGAAGACTAATAGAGAGAGTTTGAGTGTTCTGGACATGGATACTGATCTTCGGCAGACTGAAGTTCGACCCGATAGCTGCGGAAGCTGCCGCTATTATAGCCCGGTTTTTTGCAGCTACCTCCTGGCCAGCCGTCACATTGTTTGGACGCGATCTACACGGAAAGGTTTCCGTATTTCGCCGCAAAACAAAGTTACCTTAGCCCAGAGAGCTTCGGCTGATCTCTTCTTCCTCCGGTGTTGCCACGACTGTTCCTTGCCCGCGGAACAGGTATCGAAGCCCAATGGGCGCAAGAATAGTGGTGATTCCGGTCATAAATACAACGACTGCATAGGCTTGGGAGGAAATTGCCTTCATTTCGAGCCCGATCAACGCCACGATCAGCGCTACTTCGCCCCGTGGAGTCATGCCAACGCCTACCTGCAAAGCCTCGCGCCAGCCCTGCCGCAGGATCGGCAAACCACAGCCGAGAATCTTAGATATCACCGCGAGAACCGTGATAACGCTGGCCGTTATAAGTACCTTGTTATCGAACACCGTGATGTCGAGCCGCGATCCCATGACGAAGAAGAAGAAGGGCGCCAGGAACTCGTTGATTCCATGGGCCCGTGGACTGAGCCGCCACTCTGGATCGTAGTCGGCAAAAACCAGGCCGGCGAAAAACGCCCCGATAATGGCGGCCATGCCGATCTTGGTAGCGGCGACCGATAGCCCGAGGCAGATTGCCAATGCCAGAATCAGCGGTGCGTCGTGCGTGGACATCCGCTGCACGCCTGGCCGCATACGCCGCACAATCCGCGGGCCGATCAGGATCATGAACAGGGTGAATCCGACCGCTTCCGCGATCAACACCACGATGTGCAGCCAGTGAAATCCGCTGCCGCTGGTCATCCCTGAAACGATGGTCAGCACCACCATGCCGAGGATGTCGTCGAAAACGGCGGCCCCGAGAATGATGCGGGCTACCTGACTGTGCAGGATATGCAAGTCGCTCATCACGCGGGCGGTGATGCCGACACTGGTAGCCACCATGGCCGCAGCCACAAAAACCGCCTCATGGCGCGGTTCACCTATAAGCCACAGATATCCGAATCCCAATACGAAAGGAATAATGACGCCCGCGAGCGCCACGCGGATGGATGCCTTTCCCACTTGCAGCAGATCGGATGGCCGGGTGCCCAAGCCAACGGTGAAGAGGAGGAAAATAGCCCCGATTTCCGCAACTGAGCCGACAGTCTCGCTTGGGGCTACCAATCCTGTGGCATGGGGACCAAGGATTACACCGGCGAGGATCTCTCCCAGCACGCCCGGAAGCGAGAGTTGCTCAAAGATTTCGCCGAAAACTTTCGCCCAAACGAAAATCGCGAACAGTTCCAGCAGGAATAGGTCAGCACCGTGCTGCATCGTACTCACGAGCGACGCCTGAGGTGCCCCTTAACCGAAGACGTCCCTTCATTTCTACCCGATACCACCTAAGGGCTACCAGCGAAATCGAGAGACTCTGCTCCTGCCAAAAAGAGTACCAGCGAAAGATCAAAGATGGAGCGTTTGCCTGTTGTGGTAAACTAACCAGTTGGTTAATTCAATGCCTGCGCCGACCAGAACTACTTCTCGTCCGGGTACCCGAGGCGAGCCCGAAAAAACTCGTGCCGCCATCCTCAAAGCGTCGTTGCATGAGTTTGCGGCGGAAGGTGTGGCCGGAGCCCGCATCGACGAAATTGCGCGTACCGCCGGCGTGAATAAGGCGCTGCTGTATTACTACTTCCACGACAAAGAATCTTTATATGGTGCTGTGATCGACGACATTTTCCAGCAAATGAGGGAGCGTCTGCTGGTTGTGCTCAATAGCGATGTGCCGCCGCCGGAAAAGATAATTGCTTATATCGGCACACATTTCGACTACATCGCCAGCGATCCCGAATATCCGCGACTGGTGCAGCAGGAGATGATGCGTTCGGGACGCCAGAAATCACCGCACCTGAAGCGCATCGCGCAAATGTATTTCCAACCGGTCTACTCAAGAATTCTGGAAGTGATCGAAGAAGGAATGAACGCAGGCTACTTTCGTACGGTAGATCCCCGTCGTTTTGCGATGACGATGGCGGCTGTTGTCGTGCACTACTTCAATGCGTTGCCCCTTGCACAACTGATGGGCAACAAGGATCCCTTGTCGCCCGAGTCCGTCGCCGCCCAGCGTGCGGCTGTTCTCGATTTCATCACTCACGCGCTGTTTATCGCCGAAACTGGCCGTCCCCATCAGGCCGCAAGCACGGAGCTCTAAACTTGCAAGCCCGCCGAATCGCTATTCTTCTCATCGTAATCCTCGTCATCGGGGTCGCGTATTACTTCATCACTACCGGCTCCAACAAGGGCCTGGTGCTGATTGGCACCGTTGATGCCAATCAGGTCATCGTCAGCGCCAACATTCAGGGACGCATCGAAAAGCTGCTGGTCGATGAAGGCACCGACGTTAAGGCGGGAGATCCCATCGCCGTCATTGACAGCACCGAATTGACTGCTGAAAAACAGGCGGCGGAAGCTACGCTCATCAGCCTGCGCTCGAAACTCGCACAGTCGCAATCGATGATGCAATCGACTTCGGGCACCACTTCGAGCGCTGTGGTCAACGCGCAAGCGATGGTGCAATCGACCACAGCACAACTCGCTGAGGCGCAGGCGAACCTCGAACGCCAAAAGCTCGACACCAAACGCGCGATCGACCTCGCCGATCAGGGAGTCGCTTCGGTGCAGTCTCGCGACCTTGCGGTTGCCTCGCTGAAGCAGGCCCAGGCGCAGGTCGATTCGCTGCAGAAGCAGGTTGATGCCGCCAAGGCGCAATTGAAATCGGCCGAGGCCGCGACCCATCAGGCCAACGCCGCGCAGAGCGATGTTGCTTCCGCGCGGGCGCAGGCTCAAAGTGCAGCCGCCCAAATCGCACAAATTGAAGCTCGCCTCGGTTATACGCGTGTGTTTGCGCCTGTAACCGGCACGGTTTCCGTCCGCGCTGCGCGCGAAGGTGAAGTCGTCTCTCCCAGCCAGCCAATTGTTACCGTCGTTGACTACAACGACACGTGGGTTCGGGCGGCGATCCCGGAAACCTACAACGATCGCGTGGCGGTGGGCGATACGCTGCCGGTGATTCTTCCGAGCGGTGAGAAGACCAATGGGAAGGTGATCTTCAAATCCGTGGAAGCCGATTTCGCTACGCAGCGCGACGTCAGCCGGCGCAAGCGCGACATCAAGACCGTGGGCCTGAAGCTGAAGGTCGGCAACGCCCAGCGCAAACTCGTTCCCGGGCTCACCGCCGAGGTGATCATCCCTGACCAGCCGGCCGGCAACAAAGTCGCGGAGAACAAATGAGCGGAGTAGTTCAGGACACCCTGGCCATCGAGGTTAGCCATATCGTCAAGAAATATGGCGATTTCACGGCGGTCGATGACATCTCGTTCGAGGTCGCCGAAGGCGAGATTTTCGGCCTGCTTGGTCCCAACGGAGCAGGAAAGTCCACGCTCATCCGCATGATGACCACGCTTCTGCCGATCACATCCGGGTACGCCAAAATATCGGGTTACGATGTAAGCCGCGATCCCAACGAGGCGCGCCGTTGTATCGGCGTCATCCCGCAGGCGATGACCAGCGATCCCGATCTTACGGTCGAGGAGAATCTTTCCATCTACGCCAAGCTCTACGACGTGCCTTCAGCGCAGCGCAAGAAGAATATGGACGAACTGCTCGAGTTAGTGGATCTGACGAAATGGCGTGGCGCGCAGACGAAGACGCTTTCCGGAGGCATGCGCCGACGCCTGGAACTCGCCCGCGGACTCATGCACAGTCCGAAAATCTTTTTCCTCGACGAGCCCACCACTGGCCTTGATCCCGTCTCCCGTGTCGCTGTCTGGGAGATGCTGACGAACATCAAGAACAACCGCAATCTGACGGTCCTGATCACGACGCACTACATGGATGAAGCCGACCGCCTGTGTGATCGAATTGCGATTGTCGATCACGGCAAACTCGTCGCTCTCGATTCGCCCGATGCGCTGAAGAGAACCATTCCGGGCAGCAACGTGATTGAAGCGCAGTTTCTCCATCCGCCCGCCGATTGGGAGCAGAAACTGCATACGCTCGCAGACGTTCACAACGTACAGAACGAAAGCGCGGATATGTATCGCATTATCACTTCCAACGGATCGCGAACCACCACCGAGCTGGTGGAACTCGCGCTCAAGAACAACGTGGAAGTGAAGTCGCTTACCGTCCAGAACACTACGCTGGATGACGTCTTTGTACACTACACCGGACGCCAGCTCCGCGACGAGCAGGTGAAAGCTATGGGTTTCATGATGCCGACTCGGCCTGGGTATTGAATCTGTCATCACCCGCGAGTTTTCTGCCTCTTGGTCGCCCCGGTCCCTACATCACATCGCCCTGTGATATTTTCGTAGTCCCATGAAACTGCTGATGGTTCTGGCTGCTTCGCTCGTTTTGTCCTGCGGCGTCTTCGCCCAATCTTCCAATTCCTCCGACTGGAACAAGCTCGTGGACGAGTTCTTTGACGGCTATTTCGCCATCAACCCGTCGCAAGGAACGGGCGCGGGATTTCATCAGTACGACACCAAGCTGGAGGATTACTCGAAGACCGGCATCGATAAGCAAGTAGCGTGGGACAAGCAGTGGCTCGACCGCCTGGAGAAGTACGACACCAAGTCGCTCACGCCTGAGGAGAAGCAGGATTACGAACTCGTCGTCAACACTGTCAAAAGCGATCTGCTCAGTCTGGAAGATATTCGGCCATGGGAGAAGAATCCTGATCGTTATTCCAGCGGGATCACCGGCAGTACGTTCCAGATTATGGCGCGCAAATTTGCTTCTCCGGAAGAGCGCCTGAAATCTTTGATTGCGCGTGAAAGGCAAATGCCGGAGGTCTTCACCGCGGCGCGGCACAATCTCAAGAATCCGCCGCACATTTACACCGAGATCGCCATTCAACAGGTTCCCGGGATCATTCATTTTTTCCAGAACGATGTTCCAGCGGCCTTCAAAGACGTTAC
>CAYWSM010000139.1:0-24571 GCA_964460935.1 uncultured Terriglobales bacterium
GCGCCCATGAGGAGAATCGCCTGGGGGAGGCCATAGTCAGAGAGCCCACTGCTGGCAGCGAACGCATGCAGGACCTGGCGGTAAGCGAGGGCCACCAGCATCCAGATCACGAAAGAGATTCCCGTTGCCTGAAGAAAGGACTTGACGTCGCGAACGGCGTGAAGGCCTTCGCTCATGATTCGCACTTTGTGCTCAAGATTCTGAGCCAGGTTCTGCGAATAGCGCGATAGCCTGCTGTGCGACCAGGAGGAAATCACCGGGCCAAATCGCCACACCATATAAAGACCGCCGACCAGTAGCGCAAACAGGCCAAGCAGAATGTACCCGAGGAACGACACGTCGCCGAAATCGCGCCTCATCTCCGGAATAGCAAAAAGATCGATGGCCAGAATCAGTGCGACCGCACCGGTATCGAAGGCGCGTTCCACAAACCAGAGCGCCATCTGCGAAGCAAACGAACTATTAGCGCGAAGCGATAGCAGGTAGGGACGAATGAGTTCCCCGGGACGGCCTAATAGTGCGAGTCCGGCAAAACCGACATACTGCGGCGCTATGAGAGATGTCCATGGAGTTCCTGGCTTGGTGGGACGAAGGAAAATCTTCCAGCGAATGGCGCGAAGAAAGTCGGCGAGATGAATCAACAGAACGCCAGCAAGAATCTGCCACCAACTGATTCCCTCTGTCGCCGTTGCGAATTTATCCCATTCAAATTTCTGCCACTCACGGACCTGGAGATAGACGAGCGCTCCCAGAATGACGACGATAATCGCAAGAGTGGCGTAGTGTTTACGTTTCATGAATTCTCAGGACAGTAATTGGCAACGCCACAGTAAATGAGCGGTACAGCGAAATCAAACCGCATTGCACGATCAACGGGAATTGCTGGTCGCAGCCTGGCTGCTTGCCTTGGAGTTCGTGTGCTTCACAGCACTGCTTTGTGCGAGTTTTTTCCGGTTAAATTCCTTTATCACCTGCGTGACGTAAGCACGGGTTTCATGATAGGGAGGAACTCCCTGATATTGCTGCACTCGCAGTGGTCCCGCATTGTAGGCGGCCAGTGCTTTGGCGATGTCGCCATCGTATTGCAGCAGCAATTCCCGCAGATAACGGGTTCCGCCATCAATGTTGGCGTTGGCGTCGAAGGGATCGTCAACTCCAAATCGTGATGCTGTTGCTGGCATCAACTGCATCAGGCCTCGCGCTCCTTTCGGAGATACTGCGTGCGGATTGAAGCGGCTTTCCGCATTGATGACGCTGCTGATCAGGTCGGGGTCAATCAGGTGTTTCTGGCTCGCCGCGATTACCGCTTCCTTTACATCAACATCTTTCCTCTGTAGCTCCGGCGCCGTGGAAACTGGATCCTGCGACTCGGTCATCTCGATGATATCGGCGGTAGAAACGTCAACAAAGCTGTTGTCATCGAGATACAGGCGCGTCTTGTCGCCAACCACCTCGTGGCGCTGATGGTGGATGGTGAAACCGTTGGTCAGCGTAGCGTCAAAGGCCGTGCGAGTGCGGAGCGGGCCGCCTGCAAATGCAGATCCTACCAGACCAACAATAAGGACGAGTTGTAAAAAGAATTTCACTAAACCGTTGCTACCTTGATTCCCAACACCTGCTCAATTGCCATTGCCACGCCTGCCTCATCATTGGTGCCGGTCAGCGCGAATCCCAGGCGCTTTAGGTCACCGCTTGCGTTGCCCATGACAACCGGAATTCCTGCGCAGTTTAACATTTCGATGTCATTGTAGTTATCGCCGATGGCCATGACCTGCTCTTTGGTAATGCCACGGTAATTGGCCCAACGTTCGAGGGCATGACCTTTCGAACAACCGTAGTTCAGCACATCGAACATGCACAAGTCGCGTGCGGGGTACTCTGTCTTGAGCACTGTAATCTCGTGATCCATCCCCGAAAGCTTCAGGCGCGCCTCGGCCTCACGCATACGGGCGATATTCCCGCAGTACATGGCTTGTACCGGATCCTTTACCAGCGCCTTTTCCAGAGGAACGACAAACTCAATCCAGGCTGCATTTTTTTCGATCCAGCGGCTGATGCTGGCGTTCAAAACGTCGGCGTGCTCCAATACCAGAGCGCCGGGAAGTTCGGTATCGAACGTAAGCACACAGTTGGAACGAAACTGGTCCATATGCGCGATCAATTTCCGGGCGGTGGAGGCGGGGAACAGGTCCCGATGGAAAAGCTCGCCGGCCATGGATTTGGTGACGGCGCCATTCGACGTAATGAGCCACACGTTGAACCCGAGCGCCTCTGCGATAGGCATGGCAAAGGTATGGCGACGTCCCGTAACCAGAATGATTTCGATCCCGGCCTCGTGCGCCTGCCGGAGGGCCGCAATATTTGCCGCCGGAATCTTGAACTCGGAATTCAGCAGCGTGCCGTCAATATCGATGGCAATGAGGCGAACGGGAGCTTTCACTGCTCTGATTCTATCAGTCGTACAAAGGCTGAATTGATCTCAAAACCGGAATACCAGGCCCACCGTGGTGACCAACTGATGTTCCCGGTTGTCAAAGCCAGAGACAATGTTGGGGCTTCCGGAGTAGAAGTCGCGCACTTCGCCGCGCGCGCTGAAGAATGGCGCGATTTTGAAGTCGAGTCCGCCGCCAACATCAAAGGTTCCGGAGTAGGTGGAATCGTCCGTCGTTACATTGCTCTTGCTGAAATGGACGACACCGCCTCCGGCAACGAGGTAAGGAGAGATCGGGAACCCTGGGGCAAGTTTCAGTTTCAACCCGGGCGTCACGAAAAGAGTGGAGTACTTCGGGTGCCCTTGCAGGCCCTGGGAAAAGCTCGAGGTAGAGTCGAAGGTTGCAAAGATCGGTACTTCCACATACGCCGATACCAAGGGCAGGTCCACAACGCGGTGGGCAAAACTCCCGCCAATTGCGAAAGCATTACCCGCTCCCGTCTGGCTGTCTATGGGGAAATAACCGCCGAAAGTGACAGCAAGTTCATTGCTCTGGGCACACGCAGCGGTGGCCGCAATGACAAGGCATGTAATTACAACAATGGCACGGCATCTACTCTGGGACATAATTTGTTAGATGCGAGTGGCGCAATTTGTTTGTACCACAAAATGGGCTGACCGATGGCGCTGGGCAAATTATGAGTTGATGATCACCGCCATGAATGGGACCAAATGGCGCATTCCAATAGCCGTGGTGCCGATTCAATGGGCGCTTGCTGTTGATAAGCGTTCGAACTTTAGTGGAAATCTCATCTATTAGCGTCTTTTAATCTCGTTCCAACCTAGTCCTGATTTGCGAAGCGTAGAAAAGGCGAATCATGGCTACACTTCCTCTTCCTCCCGTTATGAACGGCGGTGTCGTGGTGGCGAGTTCCGACACGGCATTGCGCGAACAATTGATTTCAAGCCTCGATCGACAATTCCCAGTATTGGCCGCCGATGGTGGTGCCGACGCATTGGGCAAGCTGGAAAACAGCGAGTGCGATGTACTTCTGCTGGATCGGGAACTTCCTGATCTGGACTGTGAAGAACTAATCAAGTTGGTCGAGCAGCAATATCCCGGGGTGTCGGTTCTTCGGTTAGATCCGAAGACCCGAAACGTCATGGGCTCTCCGAAACGCTGGACCCCGGGGGTTACGGATCTGTTTCAGGTACTGGAGAGGCTTAGTGGAATTTCGAACGATCTGCCGGCGAAACAAGAAGCGCTTAACGATGATGTAGAACAGTGTCCCAAACCATTGCCCGGCATGGTTGGCGAAGCCCCGCCGATGCAAGAGCTTTACCGGATGGTGAGGCTGGTTGCGCCGCGCTCCACAACCGTTCTGATCACAGGGCCAACCGGCAGTGGGAAGGAATTAGTAGCTCGTGCTGTGCACGAACTGAGTTCGAGAGCGGCTAAGCCATTTGTGGTCATCAACTGCGCGGCTATTCCTGAAGCATTACTGGAAGCTGAACTGTTTGGCTACACCCGGGGGGCATTTACCGGGGCGATACAGTCGCGGCCCGGCAGGATTCAATCGGCACAAGGTGGCACGTTGTTTCTCGACGAAATCGGGGAATTACCGTTTGGATTACAGGCAAAGCTATTGCGATTTCTGGAGCGCGGCGAGGTACAGCGACTGGGCAGCAGCGACATCATTCGCGTGGATGTCCGTGTGGTGGCAGCGACCAATGCAGACCTGTTGCATCGTGTGGAAAAGGGTGACTTCCGCGAGGATCTCTATTACCGCTTGTCGGTGTTCCCGATCGAACTGCCTGCGCTAGTTGAGAGAACAGAAGACATACGCGCTCTGGCGGAACACTTCCTTAAAGTATTGTCACCGGATCGAGTGCCGAAGTTGAATCAGGAAGCGCTTCGCAAGTTGGAAGCACATACGTGGCCAGGGAATGTGCGCGAACTCATGCATGTGCTGGAGCGTGCGCTCATCATTTCCGCCGGCGCGCCGATATTACAGCCAGAACATATCCACTTCGCGCCCGTGTGCATCCGAACGCCGCTGCTGTCGCCGAGGAAAGGTCCGGTAAGCGCCTAAGAGGAATCTTAAGCGCACGCTGTCGAACTTGGCACTGCGCTTGCACCTCTTCCTGTGTCTCCAGTTTCGAGGTTGGGCATGAGTCTCATCGACACCGCGCAAATCAACGCTCTTACACGATTTCTGGATGTAACGGCGCAACGTCATCAGGCAATCACGAACAACATCGCCAATGTCGATACGCCCGGGTATCACACGAAAGACGTGGATTTTCGTAACCTGCTGCAAGCAGCGAGCAGTGGGATCATGCCGGCGTCTTCGCAGCCCAGGCTTCGAGAAGTCGAAGGTTTAATGGAACGTCCGGACGGCAATAACGTGAGCTTGGAGCGGGAAGGCTTGGCGTTGGCAGATACGCAGTTGCAGTTTCAGGCAGGCGTGCAGCTATTGCGTTCGGAATTCCGGCGATTACAAACAGCAATCAATGAAGGGAAGTAAATCGTGAACCTGTTTGGCATGTTGCAGATGAGTGGTTCGGCGCTGACTGCGGAACGCCAACGGGCCGAAGTGGTCACCGCCAACATGGCGAACGCGGAAACGACCCGAACGCCGGAGGGCGGACCGTATCAGAGAAAACTGGTCGTGTTTCGCTCACAACAACAACCCTCATTTCCGCAATTACTGACTGCAGGGTTACGAAACCGGCAGGAACAAGCGGTGAGCGTGGAACGCGTAGTTACTGACACCAGCCCTCCTGAGATGCGTTACGAACCATCGCATCCTGATGCCAACGCAGAGGGGTTTGTCGCTTACCCAAACATCAATCCGGTGAACGAAATGGCGGACCTGATGGGGGCGGTTCAGGCATACGAGATGAACTCGACCGCCGTGCAGGCGACGAAGCAGATGATCCAGCAGTCGATCGATTTGCTGCGATGACCCGGTGAATCTCCGATGAGCAATAACATTCCGGCACTACGCATCCTTCCAGCAGACATCGATTCTTTTCCGTCACAGCGGATCGGCCGCGGAGAGAGCAGTTTCAGCGAGATGCTGGACGAAGCCGTCTTCCACGTGGATCAGTTGCAGGCAGACGCCACGGAGAAGGTAACTGCTACGTTAGGCGGCGATGTGAGTGATGTGCACGACGCGATGATCGCCGTGCAGAAAGCGGACCTGTCGTTCCAGTTGATGATGCAGGTGCGCAATAAGGTGATACAGGCTTACCAGGATGTCGAACGCATGCAGTTCTGAGGAATAACCAGCGGTGGGCTCCCAAAGTACGTCCGACGTCGTAAAGCAGCTAAAGGAGTTTGCCCTCGGACTGACTCCCAAGCAGCGAGTGCTGGTCATTGGCGGGGCAGTGCTGGTGGCGGCGATTCTGTGGGTGTTCGTTCACTTCCTCGGCTCGCCGGAAATGAAGACGTTGTATTCCGGGCTGAAACCGACGGATATCCAGAACATCGCCAGCAAGCTGGCGGCGAAGAATATCCGGTATGAGATCGCCACGGATGGCGCGAGTATCCAAGTGCCATCCGAAGAGCTCGACCGCAGCCGGTTGGAAACGGCTTCGCAAGGTTTGCCGAGAAATGCGCGGCTCGGGTTTGAGATCTTCGACACCCCGAACTGGCTGGGAACCGACTTCACTGAAAAAGTGAATTATCAACGGGCGCTTGAAGGCGAACTGGAACGCACGATCCAGACGTTGGGCGAAGTCGAGGCGGTGCGAGTGCATCTGGTGATGCCGGCGGAATCGCTTTTCAGTGAACGAGAACGCGATGCCAAGGCTGCCGTGATCGTCAAAACGAATGCAATGCTTTCGCGCGACAAGCAGTTTGCGATTGCGCAACTGGTAGCGAGCGCTGTGGATAAGCTTCGCCCCGAAAACGTAACCGTAATCGATGCGGATACGGCGCATCCGATGCCGAGCAGCGAAAGTGGCCTGGCGCACTCGGGCGAACTCAGCGAGCAGTTGTCGCGGCAGTTGGTCTCGACGCTTGAGCCGGTAGTTGGCGAGGGTCGTGTTCGCGCGACGGTTCGCGTCGAATATGACCCAAGTTCTTTCGAAGACACGCAGGAGACGTACGATCCGAAATCCGCTGTCGCGGTCAGCGTCCAGAAGAGCGAGGAGAGTTCGGGTAGCACAACCTTCAGTGGGATTCCCGGAACGGCAAGCAATATCCCAACAGATAACGGGAATTCCGCCACTACGAAGTCTAACAACGGTGACAACCAGCTCGCGCGCTCGGAAGCGGGAACCTATGTCGTGAGCAAGTCCGTGCGGCACACGGTGCAACCTCCGGGACGAATGAGGCGTGTGACGGCGGCCGTGGTAGTTGACGATGCGATTACGCAGGTAAACAACCGCACAGAACGCCGCAAGCGTACACCAGAGGAACTGAAGAATCTGGAGCAACTCGCCGCTGCTGCAATCGGCGTGGATGCCTCGCGTGGCGATGTGCTTGCGGTGGAGAATCTGTCATTCCAGGAACCGGTAACGGAAAAGATGTCGATTCCGACTCGACTGGATCGTGTGCGAACAACTGTATCGCAGTGGTCGAGCGTACTCCGTTACGTTGCCATCGCAGCTCTGTTCGCGATTGTGTACCTGGTCATGCTTCGTCCGGTGAAAAAGCAGTTGATAGCGGCGTTCCGGGAGTTACCGGCGAGGATAACCAATAAGGCCAATCTGCTTGCCGATGCGAACAAAGCCGGCGAGCGGGTGCTGCAGGCGGAAGCGACGTTGGATATTGGTCCGGAGGGGCAGAAGGTCCTGGGGCTGAAAAAGCAGCTTGCCGAGAAAGTGAAGGCTGAACCTGTTGCCGCTACAAAGCTGGTCCAGAGTTGGATTCGTGAGGGCGTGCGATGAGCGCCGAGGCGGGGCTAAACGGTCTCCGCAAAGCTGCAATCCTTGTGGTTTTGCTGGGCGAAGACGCGGCCAGCAAGATGTTTCAATGCCTTCCTGAAACGGACCTGCAAACGCTCACGGAAGCGATCGCGGAACTTGATCGCGTCAGCCCGGAAGCAGCAGTGCGGGTTCTCGAGGAATACCAGCACCTGAGCATGACCCAGGAATATCTGGCCGAAGGCGGGAAGGAATATGCGCTGCGCCTGCTGGTGAAAGCGTTCGGCGATGAAGGCGCCAAGAACCTGATGGAGCAGGTGGCCCGGGCGCAGGAGATCACAGCCAGCAAGCTCGACTCGTTGCAAAAATGCGATCCCCTGCAACTGTCGAAATTCCTCGAGCGGGAACATCCCCAAACGATAGCGTTAATCCTTGCGCATCTCGATCCAAAGCAAGGATGTGCGCTGCTGACTCGCTTGCCGGAGAAAGTTCGCGCCGAAACGGTGAAACGCCTGGCACAACTGCGCCAGTTCTCGCCGGAGATGGCACAGAAGGTTTCGCTGGTACTGCACAATCGTTTGCAGAGCCTGGGTGAGCAGAGCCGCCGTGCTTATGCCGGATTCAAAGGCGTGGCCGATTTGTTGAACCGACTGGAGCCAACCGCAGCCAAATCGATTCTCGAAGCGATTGAGAAAGAGGATGCGAAGCTGGCGATCTCCATCCGCAACCTGATGTTCACGTTCGAAGACCTGGTGACGGTCCCCGATGTCGCAATTCGGGAGGTCCTGGCGCAACTCGATAAGAAGACGCTGGCGTTGGCGCTGAAACAGTCGTCGCAAGAGCTGAAAGATCATATTTTTAAGTCGATGTCGTCACGCGCAATCGACATGCTCAAGGAAGACATGGAAGTGATGGGAGCGGTCCGCGCCCGAGATATTCAAAAGGCGCAGCAGGACGCCGTAGCGGTGGCTCGCAAGCTGGAGAGTGAGGGCAAGTTGAGCCTGTCGGCGGAAGGGGAAGACGAATATGTCCTCTGAATGGCACGTGAGCCAGTTTGAATATCCCAGTGTGTTGCCCAGCGCTGATGACCGGCGCGAGAGCAGCGATGTTTGGAAGGTGGATCCCGGCGCTCGTGATGCCGAGTTCGCGGTGCGTGAAGCACAGGCGCGCGAGATTGGTCGTGCTGAAGGCGAGGCAAAGGCGAAAATTATTTTCGAAGACAGCTTGCAACGAGAACGGAAGAAGGTCTCCGAAGCATTACAGCAATTTGCCGTTGAACGAGCACGTTACTTCGAGCAGGTGGAAGCCGAGGTCGTGCAACTCGCGCTTTCCATCGCCCGAAAGGTGCTTCACCGCGAGGCGCAGATCGACCCGGAATTGCTGACCGGCCTGGTGAGATACACGCTGGAGAAACTGCGCGATGGAACCCGAGTCAAACTGCGGGTTCTTCCGGGTGATGTTTTGGAGTGGCAGAAAGGATTGTCTCCGGAGGTGGAGGTAGTCGGTGATAGCAAATTGGAATCCCAGACCTGCATCCTTGAGACCGAACTCGGTACCACAACAGTTAGCGTCGATGCACAGCTTAAGGAAATCGAACAAGGATTGATTGATCTGCTGGCGCAGCGTCCGGAGATCGTGTGACCTCGCAACTGCTGCGTCCATACTTCCACTGCGTCGAGAATTGTGCGCTTGAGAAATGGGAGGGAACAGTCTCGAGAGTAATGGGTCATCTGCTGGAATCAGACGGTCCCTTTTGTTCGGTCGGCGAATGTTGTGAGGTCATCACCCGGGATGGCCGCAGATTCGCGGGAGAAATTGTGGGATTCCGCGGTCCGAAGATTCTCTCTATGTGCCTGGAACGGCCACGTGGTATTCGCTATGGAGATCGCATCGTCACCTGGGGCAGCCGTCCGACTGTGGCCGTTGGTAGTTCACTGCTTGGAAGAGTGATCGATGCTTCCGGTGAGGGACTGGATGGATTGGGTAAGATTTCCACCAATGCGTATCGGCCGATCGACATGGCTGGTCCGCGCGCATTGCAGCGCGTGGCGATTCGCGAACCGCTGGGCTGCGGAATTCGCGCAGTGGACGGCCTGCTGACCTGTGGCCGCGGTCAACGCATGGGCATCTTCGGTGGTAGCGGTGTCGGGAAAAGCACCCTGATCGGCATGATGACCCGTGGCACTTCGGCCGACCTGACAGTGCTGGCACTGATCGGCGAACGCGGCCGGGAAGTACGCGAATTCCTGGAAGATTCTCTCGGAGACGAAGGGCGAAAGCGCTCGGTAGTGGTGGTATCGACGTCAGACGAGTCGCCGCTGATGCGCATACGGGCTGCGATGGTTGCGACTACGATTGCCGAACACTTCAGCGATCAAGGCAAGCACGTGCTTCTGGTGGTCGATTCCCTCACGCGTTTCGCGATGGCGCAGCGTGAGATCGGTCTTGCCGCGGGAGAACCTCCAACGGCCAAAGGCTACACTCCGTCGGTATTCACGATGCTGGCGCGATTGATCGAGCGCGCCGGCCGCTTTGAAAATGGCAGCATCACTGCTTTTTATACGGTGCTGATGGAAGGCGATGACCAGAACGATCCCCTGGTCGATGGCGCGCGTTCGCTACTCGATGGTCATATCGTGCTCAGTCGTGCTCTGGCTGCCAAAAGCCATTACCCGCCAATCGCGGTCCTCGATAGTCTTAGCCGCCTGATGCCCGCCGTTACGACGAAGCCGCAGATGCAATCGGCACGCAAGATCCGTGAGTTGCTCTCGGCATATACTTCCGCCGAAGATCTGGTGCGAGTGGGAGCCTATCAAAAGGGTGCTGATCCGATCCTGGATCAAGCTATTGACCGTTTACCCGCAATCAATAGCTTCCTTCAGCAGACGCCAACAGAACGGTGCTCCTTTGAAGACACCCTCGAACGACTGCAACACGTGGTAGCGTGATGCCCTTCCACTCCACTTTGTCGTCCTTACAGAGGCTGCGGGCCAGTCTGGAGAAGATGGCGCGCCTGCGCCTGCAAGTTCTCCACGGCAAGCGCACCGTCCTCCACGCACGGCGAACCGAGATCAAAACGGCTATGCGATCGGCGCGAGAGTCAATCTTGTCGGTACTGCAGCAGGGAACAATCAGCTCAGAGCTACAAATCCACTCCACTGCCGGATTGAAAGCCGAAGAGCAGCGATTGACACACTTGTTAGCCGGCCTGGAAACCGACATACGCCGAGCAGAACAACAATTCATGCAATGCCGTCGTGAACGCGAGATCGTCGAGAACGCCATCGCTTCCGCCAAAGCCATTTATGACCAGGAAGTGGCTCGCCGCGAGCAGGCGAGGGTTGATGGTGAGGTCCTACAGCGGCAAACGCGCGAACGGAATCAGGACGCTGCTCACGATTGAGGAGATTCCGCAGGTACGTCAAGCGCCAACCTACTTCTCCATCGGATACCCTTTTTCACGCCAGCCGCGGACACCGCCATCCATGGAGATCACGTTCTTGTAGCCCATTTTCTGAAGGTTGTCGGCAGCCAGGGCGGAGCGGAATCCACCGCCGCAATAGAGAACCAGTTCGGTGTTCGTGTCGGGAACAGTCTTTTCGATATCGCGCTCGATAACCCCTTTGCCGAGGTGAATCGCACCGGGCAGATGGTCGGCGGCCCATTCGCTGTCTTCACGGACATCGACCAGAACGAGCTTTTCGCCCCGATCCATGCGCTGCTTAACGTCATCGACAGTGCATTCGCGCACGCGCTTTCTTGCGTCGTCAACAATGGCCAGGAACTTCGGAGGATGATTCGGTGCCATAAGCTGTCTCCCGTGTTAAACGGAAAATTGTAAACGACGGCGCTTATTGGCGGGTGTCGGTTCCGAATTTTTCAGAGATCGAAGCTTCCAGACCGGCGCGTTCATCCGCAATTCGCTGGAGCAGCGCGCGAATCTGGCCGTGCACGCCCGGCTTAGGCTCGGGGTGCGACAACAGCTTCTTTGCGTCTTCCTCCTGCAGCCGCAGTTGTTCCAGGTGGGCTTGTATGCGCGGCAATGAAGGATATCCGTGTGACATACCGTTATTTTCGCTCGAATACCCGTCTTTTGCTTGTGACTGAAATCACTGTTCTTACATCTCTCATCTCTCGTTAATAAAGCCCACGATAATGACGCTCCTTGTCGCTATTCAAGCGCGGGAAAGGATGACAAGATCGATAACTAGAGCTTTGCTTCAAACGGTTTCGAGAATGCTGGATCGCCACTACACGGGCCAGCGTCTCGGTTCTTGGTTGCGAACAGATAGTTGAAGTTGGTCCGAATGCAACCCAGGTTTGAAACATGCTCCAGTTCAAGGGATCTAATGTGACTCTGCTACTCAAGAACGGATACGCACGCAAACTGGTGAGAGTGGGAGATCGCCTTCTTGTCGCTTCCACCTGTAAACGGTGTCGCTTGACCATTGTTGATAGCTTCGCGCGAGATCTCGTGGAGCTTGAGTCCCATCACCTGCAATGCTGCCCGGGGGCGTCCGATTGCGCCATCCGCGTTGCGAACGCTTGACGGGCGAGGGAATATCCTCACCACACGACCGGGTTCTTATCTAGGAAACCCGGCGAAAGATAGATTGACCGCCTGATAAGCCCCGGTCACAATCACGACAGAACGCGAGTACGAAACCAACACGAAACTTGGCGGAGTGCTGTGCGACAAATAATTCGCTGGTCCCTTACCACTGCCATTCGCAATGCCGATGTATGGCATCTTTCCGACGAAATTCCTTTGACCGAAGCCCTTGCCGCTGCCCGGCGCGAGCAGTTTCCATTTCTGGTGCAGCGCCGGCTGGTGTTTGCCTCGAATGGCATGCTCCTGCACGATTCCGGTAACTCGTTCGTTCGGGTGTCAGGCGTGCCGTTGCGCGCTCCAATCAGCCACCCGTGGCACACCGAGTGCCTGCGATGCCCATGCGGTGCTCAGTTTGTTTCCCGCCGCGACGCCGAGTGGTGGCGCGACGTCCATGAATTCGAGAACCAGACAGATGGCCATCTCGTCCGCATTCTGCTGCAGACAGATAAATCAGTGATCGATATGAATGAGGTCATTGTGGTCGAGCTCGACCGCGGCGAACAGTACTGAACGGTTGCAATCGACGGCTATCGATGCCGCATGCTTGCCTGCTTCAGTTTGAGCTGTGTCAGTTCCATGCTGTCCCGGAACAAGTCACGAATCAGCACGCGCTGGGATTCGATAGTTCTCTGTTGCTCGAATACGAGGCTTGAGGTCAGCAGGAATGCAGCAAATAAAAGTAGGAGAACACCACGTTTCTTGATCCAGGACAACTGATGAGTCGATTCGACGGTCATAGGCCCACAGGCAATAGGAGTAGGAAGAACGGTTGCAAGTTGGCTGGTACGGCTACACGGAAGCCGCGGCGGCTCTCTGACGTTCTTTTTCCGTGCGCGTCACCAGCAATCGTAAGAGTTCGGCAGAGGTCGTTCCTTCATTCGGGAACAAGGCTGAACTGATGATGGCATCAAGCTTCTTCGGCTCTCCGCCGTCCTTGTAGGTTACGGACTCGAGTGCTGCCCTCAGTTTATTTTCGATGGCACCAAACTGTCGTGGATCGGTTTCCGGGAACACGAAGGCGAAGCGGTCCGTAGCGAACCGGCAAAAGATATCATTCGTGCGAATACGGGTCTGTATGTTGCGCGCCAACTGGCGCAGGTACTCGTCTCCGGCCTCGAAGCCTCCAGTTTCGTTGATCTGGCGAAAATCGCATAGTTCCATCAGTCCCAGCACCAAAGGCTTGCGATAACGTCGCGCCCGTGTGAGTTCAAACTCGACGGCGGCGCTGAAATAACGCTGGTTGTGGATGCCCGTAAGCGCGTCCATATTGGCAACCCGGTTTAGCTCTTCCGTCAGTTGAACGTTGTTGATCGCCGTCGCGCAAACATCGGAGGCAGCCTGCGCAATGTAAAGGTCCTCTTCCGTGATCTCCATGTCATGTAGCGGAGCAATAACGATGAGCCCAAGCATCTGTCCGCAACTGAGCAGCGGTACGGTGATTTCACGGCTGTTCGGAGCATAACAACCGGGCCACCGGTCGAGTGCGCTGAGCGCGGGATTGTGGATGCGTGGACTGGCTTCGGCAAACAGCGTCAATCGTTCCGCGGGAGAAAACACCTGCCGCTCGGGTTTGCGATTCCCGACGCGCGATTGCAGGCTCAAGGTTCCGTCGGGCTCTACCAGGAAGATCGCCGTATTGGCATTCTCGAAGGTGTCGGAGATAAGTTCGCAAAGCGTCAGCAGCAGGTCGCGGGTTCGTGGCGTGGAGGAGGCGGAGCGCGCAATCAGGTTGATCAATTCGATCTGTCGCATGCGGCGGCGCTCGTTCTCGTACAGGCGAGTATTGTCGATAGCGATGGCTGCTTGTCCGGCGAACATCGACAGCAACTGCACCACGTCGGGGGTGAAGAAGTTAAGCTGGTCGCTTTCCACGTCCAACACGCCCACGAGTTCGCCGCGAACCATCAGCGGGAGCGCGAGTTCACTTTTCACCGATGGATCGCCTTCGAGGTAGCGCGACTCCTGTTTCACATCGGGAACCGACACCGGTTGTTTAGCTTTGGCCGCCCAGCCCACAATGCCGTCGATGCCTATGCGGTATCGGCTGCGCCGTTCCGGATAGCCGTTGCGTACCCGTGGCGCGAGCTCGGTGCCGGATTCGTCAGCGAGAAATACCGCGCAATTCGTGGTGGAGAAGTAGTTGCGAGCGATCAGCAGGATCTGATGCAGAACAGAATCGAGATCCCCGCCAGATAGAATGAGCTGCGACGATTCGTGCAGCAGGGCGATACTTCGCAGACTGCGATCCAAATCAGCCAAAGCTTTTCCTTGGGCGTGTGAAGGTGGGTAATTATACTCGCGATTTTTGCAAGGGAATGTTGACTTGGAATGGTCGGAAAGGGGAGTTGAGTATGGTTCAGGCAAGCCCTGTCCGCGAAACGAAACCCGCACGACTGCAGGCAGGCCGAAGCCTGCCGAATTCCCTGGTCATGCGGCGCGCGTTTCCACTTCTGCCAGGGCCGCGGCCGGCTTCTGAGAAGGAGACACGACTTTCATCTCTTTCCAGTCATAGGGGAACTCCCTACCGCAATCAAGGCACACTACGTACGTTCCTGTAGCGAGGGCCGCCGCAGGACGACGCTGTCCCGGACGAGCGGTAATCGGGAAGCTATAGTTCTTGTGCCAACAACCGAAGAAGAGATCTACCACTTTGGCTAACATGTCCACAAACCCCTTTTGGAGTACCAGGAGACTTGGTTCGGCCCGGAGTGCTGGTTCTCACTCCGTAATACTTAGATTCAGCAGCTTGCCTCTAGGTTTCGTAACCCCAAAAAAGATGGGAAGTTGTTGAATATACGTGTGCTAGACACGTATCAAAATGCGAATCGGGGAAATTAACAGCGACAGACGTATGTCAAATTACGCCGTGGAGTCCTTCTTGCCGCACTTCGACATGATGGCGGAGCGTAAACGCCCTCGCAAATTGTCGGGAAGTTCGTAAAGGTGGGAGTCGCGGTAGATCTCGATGGTCTTCTTGGTGGTGTTGCAGATGACGTAGCAGTTGTGGCACCACTGGAGGTGATCCTCCAACTCCGCCTTCGTCTGATTGTCGATGGCGTCGTCGAGATAATCTGTTAATTCTTTCAGAAAATCGCGGCAGGTCACTTCGTTCCGTCTCCGCTTCTACGAGATTTAAAGTATTTGCTAAGGCGTTCGCGTAATTGTAAACGTGCGCGCAACAAACGGGACTTAACCGCTGGGATACTGAGATCGAGCGCCTCAGCCGTTTCTTCCGTCGATAATCCTTCAACGTCGCGTAGCACAAAAACCGTCCGGAAACTTGGTGGCAAGCCGTTGATGGTCTTGCTCAAGATTTCTTTTAATTGAGCCTGATCGTACATCTGTTCCGGATTCGGGCTCCAATCCGCGATTTCGCGCGGCATGGAATCTTCTTCCGTTTTAACGTCCTCGTCCAGAGAAACAAACCGCTCGGGCCGACGTTTGCGCAATTTCATCAGCGCTTCGTTTACCGCGATCCGGACCAGCCAGGTATAAAACTTGGACTGCATCTGGAAGTTCGGAAGATTCTGGTACGCTTTCAGGAAAGCGTCCTGAACAACATCTTCCGCGTCTTCGCGGTTCTGCGTGATGTGCTGCGCAATCCGAAAAACATTTCGGTCGTAGCGCCGAACGAGTTCCTCGAACGCCCCCATGTCCCCGGCTTTCGCTGCTGTTACTAGCGTAAGCTCTTCGGTGGCTGGTTCAGGCTCGTTCACCTGTTTGATGGTAGGCATTACGCTCC
Organism: uncultured Terriglobales bacterium; assembly: GCA_964460935.1. Taxonomy (GTDB): domain Bacteria; phylum Acidobacteriota; class Terriglobia; order Terriglobales; family Acidobacteriaceae; genus DATMXP01. The sequence goes on from CAYWSM010000139.1 coordinate 15,661, forward strand.
CGATTCAGGAAGTTTGGGACTTCCGTCCAAATACCATTGTAACTAATGACCCCGGCCTCCGCGCCGGAGCGGCTGTTGGGAATGCCTCATTGTATGGGACAGCGCTTGGCTCTGGCTATCTCTGATTACCTAAGTAGGAACACGGGGGCCTAAGCGGCTTGATTTTCTATATAATCACGCGCGGATTGAGGAATGGCTGATCTAAAGAATCTGGAAACTCTTATCAACCAGGCAGTCGAAGAGGTCCTGCAAAAAGCGCTCCCGGACCTGCGCCAGAACCTGGTTCAGCAAGTCCTGCAGGCGCTGGAACCGCAATTGACCGCGGAAGTGACGCCGCCTGCCCCGAGTTTGGATTCCGAAACGCTAAACGACTGCGTGGCTGCCATCCAGAAGGGTACGACCCAGGTCGAGATCCTTGATGCGCTGATCGAGGCTGCCTCGAATTTTGCCGCTCGTACCGCGTTATTCGTCGTGCGCGGAACGAATGCCGTTGGCTGGCGGGCGCGCGGGTTCAGCGACAATGACGCCGTTCGTAGCACTCCGCTGGAACTGAGTTCTGGCCTTGCTGGCAAGGCCACTCAATCTCACGGACCAGTAACCGGCCCCTCTTCGGAATTTACAGCCGAGTTTCCGGATAAGTTCGGCGCGTCCGCTCAGGACGCATGGATGTTGCCGCTGCTGGTCCGGGATAAGGCTGTGGCCCTTATTTACGCTGATGGCGGTACCGACGGGCAGTTATTGGATGCCGCAGCCCTTCAGTGCCTGGTCCGCGTAACCGGCTTGTGGCTGGAGGTCTTTGCCACCCGAAAAGCGACCGGTGGTGCAACCACGGTGACCGCACCTTCTTCCGTTCGTGATTCAGCTCTCCCTGAGCGTCGGGCAATGGCGGCGGCTGCGGTTCCAGCGCCTGCTACGCATGCACCGGAACCAGTGCCCCAACCCGAGCCTCCAAAGTCGGCACGAGTGATCGTCAAGCCTCCGGTGCCGGAGCCGGTTCCTCATCCGGTCCCCGCTGTGGCCCCTGTTCCTTCCGGAGAAGAAGGCGAGGTCCACAAGAAGGCACGCCGCTTCGCCAAATTACTGGTGGACGAAATCAAGTTGTACAACCAGGCTAAAGTCACGGAAGGCAAGCAACATCGTGATCTCTATGATCGCCTCAGAGAAGACATCGAAAAGAGCCGTGCCAGCTACGATAAGCGTTATGGCAATACGGTGGCGAAAGACGGTGACTACTTCAACCAGGAGCTGATACGTATCCTTGCTGACAACGATACCGGGCTCTTGGGGAACAACTTCCCGCGCTAACTAGCGTTAAGATTAGGGTGTGAGTATCAGGTCCGCAATTCTGGTTGTACTGCTGTTTTCTGTTTCGATTTTTGCCGTTTCCGAAACGACTCCCCAGTCAAAGAAGGCAAGTAGCACGCATCATAGCGTTTCGAAGAAGACTAGCGCTGGCAAAACGGCTTCTTCCAAATCTAAGAAGAAAAAGAAGATCAGGAAACCGCTGAGCGCGGCGGAGATCCGCCGCATGAAGCGCATGAATCGCGCTTTCGTGGCTTCGAGCACGCTGAAGCCGATGGCGAAGCAGTTGCTCGAAGACCGGACAAAGCCCGCCTATGCCGGAGTGCAGGCGTATGCGACAAAGCACGCGGGAACCGACGAAGGAGCCATGGCGAACCTGGTGCTCGCCTATGCGCACATCCTCGACCGCGAGTACCTGTTGGCTTTGCCGTACTTGAAGAAAGCGCAGCCCAAGTCAGGTGAGTTGGGCGATTACGTTGCCTATTTTACGGCGCTGGCCCAGCGCGGGCAGGGAAGTAACGACCAGGTTATCGCTGTCCTGCAGGACTTTCGAAACAAGTATCCCGATTCGATCTTCGCGCGCGACGCCGCTGTGATGTATGTGAATGCGCTCGTTCTGAACAACCAGCCCAAAGAGGCTATCGCAGCCGCCGCACCCTTCCGCCGTCCGGCCAGCTCCGATATGGAACTGGCAGTCGGGCGAGCTTACATGAAGGCCGGAGACATCCAGAATGCGACTGACGCGCTACGCGTTGTGTACTTCCGTATGCCGCTCGCGGATGAAGCATCGGAAGCCGGCGCGAACCTGAGCAGCATGGGTGCAATGAGTACTTCGTATGCTGACAGGAAGACGCGCGCCGATCTCCTGGCGCAAGGACGCCGCTATAGGGATGCGGTGCGTGAGTATAACGACCTGTTGAGCGTCGCTCCTTCGCAGGAAGAACGAGATTCGATCCAGGTTTCCATGGCAATCGCTCAGTATCGTGGAGGCGACGATCGTGCCGCCCGTGCCACTCTGGAAAACCTGCAAGTCACCGGCAATGCCAACGCGCAACGGCTCTACTTTTTAAGCGATATTGCGCGCGACGAAAACGACGAAGGCCGGTTCAACGATCTGCTAACCCAGATGCGCCAGTCGGCTCCCACCAGCAGTTGGTTTGAGCAGGCGCTGCTCTCTGCCGGAAACCTGTATCTGCTGAAAAAAGATTACGACCGCGCCATCGACTTCTATCGCGAACTTGACCAGCGCTTTCCGACCGGGCGTCTGGGCCATTACGCGCACTGGAAGGCCTCATGGCTGACCTTACGGCAGGGTCGCACCGATGACGCCACAAAGGCATTTGAAGAACAGATCTCGAGATATCCAGGCTCCGCCGAAATTCCCGCTGCTCTCTACTGGCGCGGACGGCTCGCCGAGGATGCTCATAACGTCCCTCTTGCGCGAGCGTACTATCGCAAAATCGTCGATCGCTTCACGAACTATTACTATGCCGATCGCGCCCGTGACAGGCTCACGCAAATAGGCGACGGCACAGTCGCGCAGGAATCGTTGCTCGACCGCATCCCTCCGCTGAACTCGCCAAAGACAACCATGGGCGACGTCCCGGACGATGACCTGCGCGCACAGAAGGCGCACCTGCTCGAGAACTGCGGGATGTTCGATTTCGCCATCAAGGAGCTACAAAGTGCGCGCCCCAAGGATGGACCCGACTGGACCGCTCCCGAAGTCGCGCGGCTCTACCAGGAAAGTGGCGGTTACCATCGCGCTCTCAACTACATGAAGCGCACCGTGCCAACGTATTTCTCGCTCGATTACGACGCGCTCCCGCGCTTTTACTGGGAAACGCTATTTCCACGACCGTACTGGGCTGACCTGAAGCGTTACAGTTCGGCGAACGCTCTTGATCCGTACCTGGTGGCGTCCCTGATCCGCCAGGAATCCGAATTCAACCCGGGCGCTGTCTCGCGCGCCAATGCGCTTGGCCTGATGCAGGTGATGCCCGGAACCGGAAAGAAGCTTGCCAAGGAAGTGAAGCTGAAACGCTTCAGCCCCGAACAGTTGCTGATTCCCACCACCAACATCGAACTCGGCACTCGCTACTTCAAGGAACTGCTCAATCAGTTCAACGGCACGCCGGAATACGCACTGGCCGCGTATAACGCCGGTTCCGACCGCGTCCAGACCTGGCTCAACGACGGCAAATTCCGAGACCCCCAGGAGTTCGTGGAGTCCATCCCGTTCACGGAAACTCGCGAGTACGTCCAGGCAATCATGCGCAATGCCAGCGTGTATAAGAAGCTGTATCCCACGCCGTAGCGAGTAGCCAGTTGAAACCAGATACTGAATGATTGATTGGGTGGTATTGGAGTGGGAATAGTACTGAGAGCCCATCGCATTCCGGATGAGCTCTCCAAAGTTTGAATCAATCTTCATGTCCGTCATCAGCGTTCATTGCTGAACACTGATCACTGTCTACTACGGATTGGTCGACGTGCCCGCCGTTCTCGGCACATGCTGCGGATGCGCTGCGAGCCATGCAGCGGATGCGCCACCGCCAATCAGCAGTCCGGAAACCAGTCCATCATTGCACCCGCATAGCGTCCAACCCAAGCCTCCGCCGAACGCTGTGTATGACCCAACATAAGCCCAGTTACGCCATCCGCTGAGCGAGTCATTATGGTGCGAGTGCAGATAATAAGCGGACATGCCCCCGCCGCCGATCATAAGACCCTTCGTGATGTCGTTGCCGCCCCCCACTAACGCGCCAATGCCGGCGCCCACCGCTGCGCCGCCAATGACTGAAAACAGGTATTTGTGACGCTGTGGACTGATTCCTTTCAAATCTTTCTTCGTGACTTCGGGATCCGCGGCCATCGCCGGCATGGCTAGGAGAACCAGCAAGCAAAAGGACATCACCGTGGCCCAGAATTTTTTTCCCCGCATATAAAATCCCCTTAGAGTTGTGGACGATTGGAGCACTCGCTCCCTTCCTTTTGGTTTGAGATGGTGCCGTGAAAAAGCGAGATGTGCGTAACGCTTGAGGTGCTTACGAATTCAGTGTTAATGCGGTTCCGCGCACTCTCCGGGCGGAGGCGAACACAAACTCATCACACGCTTACGTGACAGAATTGCTTGCCGTCGCCCCGCAGCTCGCGCGCATACTGCTCGACGGTTCTGCGGCTGGTGCCAGAAACTGTGGGGCTGATACAGTAATCCTGATGCAGGACCTCGAGAACAGTACGTCGCTTGCCGTCGAGGAGCAGGCGGATCAGAGCGTTCAGTGGGACGTCGTCGTTGTCGGCGCGGGCCCCAGCGGACTCGCCACGGCCATCGAAGCGCGCCGACGCCACCTGGCGGTGTTGAACATCGACAAAGGCTGTGTCGTCAACTCACTGTTCAACTACCCGACGAACATGACGTTCTTCACGACTCCCGAGCTGCTGGAGGTCGGCGACATCCCCTTCGCTACGCTGAATAATCAGAAGCCCGGCCGCTCCGAAGCTCTCGAGTATTACCGGAAGGTCGCTGCTCACTATCAGATCCAGGTGCACCAGTACGAACTGGTGGACGGCATCAGCGGCAAAGACGGCAACTTTTCCGTGCTCACCACCGACCGCAACGATCGCACCCATATTCACCGGACGAAGAAGGTCGTTGTCGCGACCGGATATTACGATCTGCCGAATCACCTCGGCATTCCCGGCGAGGATCTCGCCAAGGTGCTGCACTACTACAAAGAGCCTCATCCCTACTATGACACTAACGTGGTCGTCGTAGGCGGTAAGAACTCTGCCGCGATCGCCGCGCTCGAACTCTATCGTCACGGCGCGCGGGTGACTCTGGTTTATCGCGGCCCAGGCATTCACGCTCACGTTAAGTATTGGATCAAGCCCGATATTGAGAATCGCATCAAGAACGGCGAGATCACGGCCTGCTTCAACAGCTCACTTCAGGAGATTACGCCCGACTCCGTGGTGATCAGGACACCCGAAGGCCTGCAGACGCTCGACAACGATTTTGTCTTTGCCCTCACTGGCTATCATCCGGATTACAGCTTCCTGCGCCGGCTCGGAATCGAGCTCACGAAAGATCAGTGCCGCCCCGTCTGCGATCCTGAGACGCTGGAGAGCAACGTTCCGGGATTGTATGTGGCTGGCGTGATCGTCGCCGGTTCGCGCACTAACGAAATCTTCATCGAGAACGGCCGCTTCCACGGCAAGCTGATCGCGGAAGATATCGTGAAGAAGCTTCGCCCCGAGTAGTAGAATCCGATTTCTGCCATGGTCAGTGTTGCCGACAGTCCGTTCGCCGTTCTGACCGCCGTGGTTGCGCCTGCGGTGTTGACGAACGCAAGTTCCGTGCTTTGCCTCGGCACCAGCAATCGACTCGCGCGCGTGGTCGATCGCACTCGTGTCATCATTGCCGATCTCAAACGGTTGCCGGACGACAGCCCGGAGTATCGCGAGCATCTTCGCCAGATTGAGCGGCTGAAGATACGCGGCAGATTTCTGATTCTCGCCTTACGAATGATGTATGCCGCCCTCGGCGGATTTGTCGCCTCAGCGCTCGCTTCGGTGCTCGGAGCCGTCTCCCTCTACTATGCGCGACACATCTTGTTCGCGGGCTTTGCCATCTTTGCGCTGGTCGTCGGGTTGTTTGCAACGGTGGGAATCGTGGGCGGTTGCACGCTGATGGTTCGCGAGACGACGCTGGCCATCCGCAGCGTCGGCGAAGAAGTCGAGGTGGTCTTCGGTGAATTGAAGGTCGCGGGAAAAAGTACGGGAGCCTGACTCTAGTTTCCCGCCATTGTCGAGTTATTCTGCTTCCCGCAACGCGAATAGCCACGTTCAATCGCGGTTCCTTCTTCGTAGTCGTTCCAGGTATCGACCATCAAGTACGGCAGCGGACGGTCAGCCGTGTAGTAGCGGCGGAAAAGTTTCAGCGAATCCTCAAACGTTTTGCCGCAGCGGTCGCTCATGTGGCGATTGCGGCTCCACGCCGCCCGCGTGTCATCGAACCCGGGCCACGCCGCGCCCACGGCTATTTTGTCCGGATAATCCTGGCTCATGCGCTTGTAGAAATTCTCGAGATAGTCCTCGCCCCAGTTGCTGCCGTCGCGTTTCCAGCCTCCGCGCCCGGGCGATACCCATGCATAGAAGCCGTCAAACTCGTTCACGAGGTTCGGATGAACGTCCTTAAAGATCAACAGCGGCGGATCTTCCCACGCATTCACCATCTGTCGAATGCGCTTCCAGTCCGTATTGCCATCCTTCGGGAAAATAAAAATCACCGGGCGCCCGTTATAGCGCAAGTAAGCCGTTCGCGACGCCGCTGCATTCGGTCCGATGTAACGGTTATAAGCGTATTGGAGATCGACACTCACGGCATCGGTAGCAGAGTTGGGGTCCGATGTGTCCTCGTCGTACATGATGGCAGTCTGGAAATTCTGGTCCGCCGCATACTTCTGCATTAGCGCGTAGCTCTGGTCCTCATACGGATGCCGCGGCCCATACCAGTTCACGACGAACGCCGCGATTCCCAGCGTTTTTGCCTTGGCGATCTGATCGGCCAAAACGGTCGGATCCTGTGAAGAGTACCCCACGTTGATATGGTTGGCTTTTCCGAACCATGGTTGGTAAGCAGCCAGGACCTTGGGCGATCCTTCGGGCGCTTGTAGTTTCGCCGAATTCAGTGTCTGTCGAAGGTCGCCGGACTTATGACATGCGCTGGTCATCGCCAGCGCACACACCAGTAGAAAAATATGTAGGGCCGCGGTTCTCACGTCTGAAATTGGATGAGGGTTCCGCGTACAGCGTTGGTTCAGAGCGGCTGCCGAATCACGATCAAATGTCGCCCTGTATTAGCATCTTCTTACCTGTGGAGGCTCGTCTCAGCTTTCCTATGACCAGGTTTGGAGCGACAGTTCAGGGGGACAAAACCGCGTTTCGTGTATGGGCGTCGAATGCGCGGAAGGCGACATTGCGGCTGTTACGTCGCGACGGAAGCAGGGAAGACCTCCCCATGCAGGGCGTCGAAAACGGCGAGTTTTACCTGACCGCCGATGCACACGCCGGCGACAGATATTTCTACCTTCTGAATGACGATTCCCTACAGCTTCCCGATCCGGTGTCACGGTTGCTGCCCAAAGGCGTGCATGGGCCAACCGAGATCGTCGATCCGGCAGCATTCAACTGGACCGATCATGACTGGCACGGCGTGCCATATCGCGACTATGTAATCTACGAATTGCACATCGGGAGCTTCACGTCCGAGGGCACGTTTGACTCCGCCATCAAGAAGCTCGATTACCTGAAGGAACTTGGCATTACGGCGATCGAAATTATGCCGGTGGCCGCATTTCCCGGAACGCGCAACTGGGGATACGACGGCGTCTCGATGTACGCCGTGCAGGAAAGCTACGGTGGTCCGAATAGCCTGAAACGCTTTGTCGATACGGCTCACCGGAAAGGACTCGCGGTTGTTCTCGATGTGGTTTACAACCATCTCGGAAACGAAGGCAACTATCTCGCCAAATTTGGCCCCTATTTCACCGCAAAGCACCAGACGCCGTGGGGCAACGCGATTAACTTCGACGATCGAGGTTGTGAACATGTTCGCGAGTACATCGTCGACAACGCGCTCTATTGGGTTCGGGAATACCACATCGACGGCCTGCGCATGGATGCCGTTCAAACCATCAAGGACGATTCACCGACCCATGTGCTCGCCGAATTGAGTGATAACGTGCAGCAGTTCGCTTCCCAATCCAACCGCGAAGTCACCCTCGTTGCCGAGTCGGACGAGAACTCGCCGCGCTACGTGCGCCCTCGCGAGCGAGGCGGATATGGGCTGAACGGCGTCTGGAGCGACGACTTCCACCATGCAGCGCACGCTCTTTTTACTGGTGAACGCGAAGGTTATTACCAGGATTTCGGAAAAGTGGAAGACCTCGTCAAGGCGCTGAATGAGGGTTTTGCCTTCCAGGGGCAAATGTTCAAGTTCTGGGGAGAATCACGCGGCGAAAGTCCCGGCGATATGCCGAAAGAGGCGCATGTCATCTGTGTCCAGAACCACGATCAGGTGGGGAACCGTGCGCTCGGCGAGCGTCTGACATCATTGGTGCCTCTCGGCACCCGCAAGCTGATAGCCGCCCTCCTGCTGCTCGCCCCGGAGACTCCGCTGATCTGGATGGGCCAGGAATACGACGAAAAGAATCCGTTCCAGTTCTTCACCGACTACGGCGATCCGGGCCTCCAAAAAGCAGTCAGCGAAGGTCGCCGTAATGAGTTCAAGGATTTCAAAAGCTTCGGTGACGAGTTCCCGGATCCGCAAGATCCGGCCACTTTCGATCGTTCGAAATTGAACTGGCAACACAGTCCTGAGCAGAAGGAAATGCTGAAGTGGTACCGGCGATTGCTTTGCCTGCGAAAGGAGCTTTATGGCGAGCGCCAAAGAACTGCAAGAGCAGAGTCCCAGAATGCTACTTCGATTGAGTTGGTTATTCCGGCAGAGCAGCCGATGGCAAGACTAGCGGGCGATTGGGGGAACTCGCCAAAAGCGGAATCCAGTGATTGGAAGGTGCTGCTGGCTGCGGAAGCCGACGGCATG
>CAYWSM010000140.1:0-16137 GCA_964460935.1 uncultured Terriglobales bacterium
CCGAGCGAGTTCCAATCATCGACAGCCTGATAGCGATCGATATCGGCGAAATCAACGGTGACAAGCACGCTCTTGGCGTTGTGATGTCCGCCGAGACGCCGCTTGGTTTCCTGATTGATGATGCGGTAATACTCAGCCGTCGATTCCCAGCTCATTCCGCCGATCAGCCCGATCGTTTGCATCGAGGGATTTAACGCACTCGATTTCATCTTTTTCTGTGACCTTTTCTTTAATCTTGCATGGTAGTGGATGATTCGCCTTCAGGCACGGCTCAATTTCCTTCAATATGGCTGAGGGCTGCCAGTCAACAACAATTTAGACACAGCTTTCATCATCATCGATCCCTCCCAACCTACGTCTCGTACCTAAAGCAGACTCGCGGTTTTGGTGCAGACACTCTGGCGTGTAATACTTGGGCGTCCTCCCCATGTACTTTCGTTGTATTCCAATGTTTTTCCCGGAGTTCCAACCATGAAATCGATTATTCGAACCAGTCTTGCCGGTCTCCTTTGTTTGAGTGCTGCATGTTTCGCCCAAACGCCTGCGTCGCAGCCGACGCTGTGGGCGGCGAAGCCTGATGCGGCCGCTTTTGAAAAGATCGAGAACAACTATCTTGCCGCAGCGCAGAAAGATGTCGACCAGGTAGTTGCCGTGAAAGGCCCACGTACCACCGCCAACACTTTGGCGCCGTACGATGATGCTCTTCGCAACCTGAACAGCGCCGGTTATTGCGCAGGGTTGATGCAGCAGGTGCATCCTGAAGCTGCGTTCCGCGACAAAGCGGAAGAGATGACGCGCAAGGTAAGCGCCGCCGGCACGGCGCTAGCTCTGAATCAGGGCGTCTATCATGCGCTGTCGGCTCTCGACGTCTCCAAAGCCGATGCAATTACGAAGTACTACGTCAACCGCCAGCTTCTCGAGTTTCGCTTGGCTGGCGTCGATAAGGACGAAGCCACCCGCAACAAGATCAGAGATCTCAACGACAAGCTCACCGAATTGCAATCGAAGTTCGACCGCAACATTTCCGACGACAGGCATTCGGTGAAGGTCGAGGACGTGAAGGAACTCGACGGCTTGCCAGCCGACTACATCGCACGTCACAAACCGGGCGCGGACGGCAAAATCGTCATCACAACCGATTATCCGGACTACCTTCCGGCGATGAAGTTCGCCAAGAGCACCGATCTTCGTCGGCGGCTCTACCACGAATTCCTGAACCGCGCATATCCGGCCAATCAAGCTGTCCTGATGGACATGATCCGTACGCGCGATCAGATCGCCAATCTCGTCGGCTACAAATCCTGGGCTGACTACAACGCGGCCGACAAGATGATTAGCAATGGCGCCAATATCGCCAAGTTCATCAAGAAACTGGACGAAGCCGCACATCCGATCGCCAACCGCGAGTTCCAGATGCTCGTAGCGGAAAAGCGCAAGACCGACCCGCAGGCGACCACGCTGGAGCCGTATGAGTCGAGCTATTACTCGGAGTTGGTGCGGCGGGCGAATTACAACTTCGATTCCAGCTCCGTGCGCCCATACCTTCCGTATCAGCAAGTGAAGGATGGAATTCTTGATACAGCACAGAAGCTGTTCCATCTGACCTTCAAACAGGAAGCCGGTGCTCCCGGATGGGCTCCGGATATCGAGACCTATGATGTTTACGACAATGGCAAGATGATTGGCCGATTCTATCTCGATATGCATCCGCGGAAAGGGAAGTTTACTCACGCCGAGATGGTTCCGGTGCTCGACGGCGTGAAAGGGAAGCAGCTTCCCGAAGCCGTGCTGGTTTGTAATTTCCCCGTGCCCACTGCTGACGATCCCGGTCTGATGGAGTTCGGCGACGTTGAAACCTTCTTCCACGAGTTCGGCCACCTCATGCACTGGATTCTTGCCGGCCAGCAGCAGTGGACAGGCATTTCGGGGCTGACGATGGAGTCTGATTTCGTCGAGGCGCCGTCGCAGATGCTCGAGAACTGGATGCATAACGCGAAGGTTCTCAGCGCATTCGCCAAGCAATACAAGACCGGTGAGACCATTCCTGCCGACCTCGTCGCAAAGATGGACCGTGCCTTGGCGTTCGGCCGCGGGTTGTCAATCGCGCAACAAACGCGATACACGGCGATCTCATACGACATCTATAGCAAGTCGCCCGACCAGGTGAACCTGGATGACACCACCTACTCGACGATGAAGGATTTCACTCCCTTTACCGAGGTTTCCGGCACTCACATGTGGGCGTCGTTCGGTCACCTCGCCGGATATTCGTCCGCATACTACACCTACATGTGGGACAAAGTGATCGCGCAGGACTTCTACTCGCAGTTCAACCAGGACAATCCAATGGTTGGTCCAGCAGCGGAGCGTTACCGCAAGGCCGTGTTGGAACCGGGTGGATCGGTTTCTGCTAACGATCTGGTGAAAACGTTCCTCGGACGTCCGCAGAACACAAAAGCGTTCCAAGCCTGGATGAGTCAGGAATTCAGCGAAACTCCTGGCGGAGCCACGCACGCAGCAGCGGCGGAAAAGCAATAGAAGACGTTAAACCATCGGCGGGCGCTGCGGCGTCCGCCTTTTTATTGGTGGTTGTTGAGTTTGGCTATTGGAACGGGTTATCCACTCGATAAAAACAATCGATTTCCTTGTATCGCTTTACGAGAGTACTCTTCATGCTGAATTCCTGTGCAATGTTGATTGTCCCCACGCTCGCGCGTTGCGCGCATAGCCTTACAGGAGAGGTCGTTCCCTTACATGCCCAAGGAGAGAGTTATGTCTGACGCCAAGACAGTACTCGAGTTTGCAAAGAAAAATGCGGCTCGGCTGCTCGACATTCGCTTCACCGATTTGCCCGGACTCTGGCACCACGTTTCGTATCCCATGTCGCAGGTCAGCGAGTCTTCCTTTGAAGATGGCTTCGGCATGGATGGGTCCTCAATTCGGGGATGGGCTGCCATCCACGAATCCGATATGCTACTGATCCCCGATACCAGTTGGTACATGATCGATCCATTCGCGGAAGTACCAACGCTGGTCATGATTGGCGATGTCTCAGATCCCCTGACCAAGCAGCGTTACGACCGCGACCCCCGTTATATCGCCAAGAAGGCGGAAATGTTCCTCGCATCGACTGGTCTGGCCGACACAGCGTACTTTGGCGCGGAAGCTGAATTTTTCATCTTTGACAACATCCGTTTCGACCAGAAAGAGAACCACGGTTTCTACTTCATCGATGCCGAAGAAGGGCGCTGGAATTCCGGGCGCAAGGATGCCAACCTGGGCTATCGCCCACGTTATAAAGAAGGCTATTTCCCGGTTCCTCCCACCGACCATTACCAGGATTTACGCACTGAAATGACTTTGACCATGGAGAAGTGCGGTCTGGAGGTCGAATGCCATCATCACGAAGTTGCGACTGGCGGTCAGGCTGAGATCGACCTGAAATTCGATAAGCTGTGTTCCTCTGCCGATCACATGATGCTTTACAAGTACATCGTGCGGAACGTGGCGTACCAGTACGGAAAAACCGTGACCTTCATGCCCAAACCTTTGTTTCAGGACAACGGCTCCGGCATGCATTGTCACCAATCCCTGTGGAAGAGCGGTAAGCCGCTGTTCGCGGGTGATGGGTATGCAGGCTTGTCGCAGATGGCGTTGTGGTACATCGGAGGCCTGATCAAGCATGGCCCAGCACTGTCCGCGATCATTGCGCCTACCACGAACAGCTACAAGCGGCTGGTGCCAGGATTTGAAGCCCCCGTGAACCTTGCGTACTCGCGCCGGAACCGCTCGGCGGCGTGCCGCATTCCCATGTATTCCGCTTCACCAAAGTCGAAGCGCGTCGAATTCCGCCCTCCGGATCCAAGCTGCAATCCGTATCTGGCCTTTGCGGCGATGATGATGGCCGGCCTCGACGGAATCGAGAACAAAATCGATCCCGGACAGCCGCTCGACAAGGATATTTACGATCTCGGCCCCGAAGAGTTGGCGAAGGTTCCTTCGATGCCGGGTTCGCTGGAAGACGCTCTCACAGCACTGGAGCGCGATCATCAGTTCTTGCTGAAAGGCGATGTTTTCACCGAAGAACTCCTGCACACGTATATCGATTACAAGCGTGACAAAGAAGTAAATGCCATCCGGCTGCGGCCGCATCCTTACGAGTTCGCGCTATACTATGACATATAGTGGATGAAGATTAACTGGATATTCACAAGTCAAATGCCCCTGCGTTTATGAGGGGAATTTGGCTTGCACTCTTCATCGATCCAGACTCGGTCCGGTGTTTTTTGGGGCAGCTGCCGCAGATGCGAGAACCAGACTGGGTTCTAATGGCCAACGTTAAAGTCAGAGTAACGCGAGCGGTACAAACAAAGGTACAGATTGTGACAACGTGAGCAAACGCCTGGGTTCTTGGCGCACCTTGGCGCTGGATGCAAACAGCATTCGCTTGGCATCATAGAGGATGGGTGAGAGTAGTTCCTGTGGACACGCGGGGAGTAAGCGAACATGAACAATAGTTCAAAGCCACGTGAACACGAGGAAAGAATGCCGAGTCAAAATGCGGTACAGCAAGCTCAGATCGTTCCTGAAGATAACAATCACCACATCTTAAATTCCTGGAAGGAAATCGCTGCGTATCTCGGCAAGAGCGTGCGCACGGTTCAACGCATGGAGGTGGAGCTAGGCCTCCCTGTACGCCGGCCCAAGGGACACGCCCGCAGTTCCGTCATGGCCTTCAGTACGGAACTCGACCAGTGGCTCAAGTCGTTTTCGCCACGACGTCCGGATGGATTCAGCGCATCGGTCATCAAGGTAACGGACCGTGCTCAGATCCGTCCTGCCCGGGTTCTCGTCGTCGATGCGCACGAGATGTCGCTATGCGCAGTGACGAAGACTCTTCGTACCTATGGTTACGAGGTCGCGACGGCACAGACGGGGCGCGATGCTTTGGAACTCGCAGTTTCCTTCGCCGAAGTAATTCTGCTGGACGTTAACCTGCCGGAAATTCATGGCCTGGAAGTGTTGCGGCGCTTGCGCACCGGCCTGAGTACCAGTCATATTCCTGTAATTTGCACGAGCGCTACGTATTCTCCGGAAGGTGCCGCACCGGTCGCGTTACAACTCGGGGCAAAGCGGTTCCTCACGCATCCGATCCCGCCAGAAGAACTGCATAGTGCAATTCAAGAGGTATTGCCGACGTCCGCGGTCGCCGAAAGCGCGTAGCTAGGCGGCCCGGGCGGTCCGCGGTGAATCTGGTGTCAGCAGTTCGACCACGTCGTCGGCGTTCATCCCCTCTGCCCGGAGCAGGCATGGGCTCAGCTGGCCAGCATTGAGTTCCGTGCGCAATGCATCAGAGAACGTTGCGGGAAGAGGGTCCAGAATGGCGACGAACTGAAAGGGTTCGAGCGCGAGCAGGTGGCGCATAGTGGAACGACAATCAGCGCCGCGAACATAGTGTCCGTGGGCCCGCAACGCACCATTAATCTCGGAAAGCCGCTTTAGATCGCATCCAACGGTTAACACCTTGGCCATTCGCGCCTCCCGGGAGTAATGCAGATGCTCCAGCTATAGACGGCGGCAGCGGAGGCCAAGGTTTTACCGCGTGCGTGATATCGGCTGCGCAGAATTGCGCCAGCGGCATAGCTTAAGGCGCCTGGAAAAAAGCGCGGCGTCCGACTACTTTCCTCGAAAGTCTTTCTTCGTCAGGCCAAGCGCACCAAGGAACGCCCAGAACTCAGACGGACTCTTCGAGAGTTTCGCCATTTCCACAAGGCACTTGCCCGGAGGATCGTTCGCCCCTGATTCCCAGCGCGATACTGCCATCGCACTCACGCCAAACTTGTCGGCGAAGTCGCGCTGATTCATACCCATTTTCTCCCGCAATTCGCTCACGGCAGTCGGGAGGCCTGACGACTTGCTACGTTTTGTTTTTTTCACTGGTAACCCTTTCGTTATAGCTAACGTTAAGTGTAACCCTTTTCTATGTAAAGGAAACGTAAATTCGAAAGTTTTTGTAAATCTATAGTGTCATTTCTGGGACGGCCATGCTCCCAGCAGCCGCCGAATGGTTACGATTTCACCCAAATGGTAGGAATTGTGGTCGATGATCAGGCAGGCTTCGTGAAACAGGGTCTGTCCGGTACCCCACGCCAACGGCTGGAACAGGTTTGCTTTGGGATCGGAGATCAACTTGATGAAGTCCGAACGGTCACTCTCAATACGGCGGATGGAATCTTCCCACTCCCTGGGCCCTGGAACGGCCAACTTGGGCCAGTAATCTTCAGGCCACTGTTTTTCCTTGTAATTACTGCTGGTGCAGAATTCCAGCATGTCAGCCTGCGCCAACCGAATATGTTCCAGCAACTGCCAGCAGGAATAAGGCAATCCGTCCGGTACCACGCCCCGGTATTTCGGCGCCAATCCAGCCACCACCTTCTCCAATGGTGCATGGGCATTTCCACCTTGGAGCTGAAACACCAGTTCCTTACGGAGAGGATCAAGTTTCGTCGCCATCCTTCAGTTCAGTCCTTCCATTTCGGATCGCCGCGCAATTGGCCGGCGGTCTTCTCCAATAGATGAATGGCTATGGCTTTGGAATCCTCTAGTTCGCCCTGAACTTCCTGGCAATGTCGCGCGTAAGCCTCCTGCAGGACAGGATCGCCCACCTCTATAAGTGTGCGCTCTAGAGCTGTGACCTGGACCTGGATCTTGAAGACGATCTCGAACAACTTGCGGTACGAATCGAGAATCCCGGCTGTACTTTGTTCCCAATTCGGCGATGGCTGTTTCTTCATTGGCACCCCACAAAACAGCCATTGTCCATCATTTGTATACGGGAGCAAAGTCGCCCATCGGAGTGCACTCGCTACTTTCCCATCTTGGGCAACGTTCGAATGTATTTCACGAGTTCTCGTATGTCAGCATCCTTCAATCCACGATAGATGAAAGCATGCGGATACTCACGATGTCTTGTACCCCGAGCGATACTCTCGAACAATTCCGTGTCTGTGAGGTCTTGCACCGCCCTTGAACGTAAGTCGGGGATTTGAGTTTTGAACTTGGCGCTGTTAACGGCTTTACCGTCAATGGCATGGCATGGAGTGCACTGACTGCTGTAGGAGGCTGGGACATCCGTACAAAGGGCAGGAATGCTAGCCAGCAAAATAACCACACCACACAGCGAACGAAGGCACATAGGCGATCCTTTCGTGCGAATCAGGGCCCAAAACTGCATTGGTAGCGAAGTTAACAGGAGTCTCCGCGAAGGGGATATTGCAAGCTGGATACCCGCAAAAACAGGGGGGCGCCTCCGTTGAGACGGCCCCCCTCACATCTCCAAAATATTACTGAGGATTAACCGAACCTGTATTGTTGCCGATTCCGGTCTGCTGCCCTTGATTCGTCGATGGGGTTGGAGTCGTTGATGAATTACTAGCGGCAGCTCCGGTTGTGCCACTAACTCCGCCAGACGGGTTGTTCATTCCGATCGCCTCACCGGACACCACCATTTCCACGCGACGGTTTAGTTGGCGTCCCGCAGCGGTTTCGTTGCTGGCAACCGGGTCCTCTTTGCCGAAGCCGCGCGTGATGACATTGTTATCCGGAACTCCCTGGCTAACCAGAAAACTGCGAACTGTATCAGCACGTTGCTGCGACAACTCGCGGTTATATTCGTCCGAGCCAATGCTGTCCGTATATCCGTCGATTTCCAGTTTCAAATCCGGATACGCCATGATGATCCCAGCTACCTTCGCCAGTCTCACACGCGCGTCGGGCTTAAGCGTTGCCTTGTTGAAATCGAACAGCACATCGTTCATGTTGACGATTACGCCTCGGGCGGTCTGTCTCGTCTGCAGGACTTGATTGAGTTGCTGGGTCAGCCGCTCGCGCATCTGCGCAGCCTGCTGTTCCGTTTGCAGGCGGGCCTGTTCTGCCTGCTGTGCCTGTTGTGCAAGTTGTTGTTGCTGTGCAAGCGCCTGCTGACGAGCCAGGTCCGCCTCCTGTTTTGCCTGTAACGCCTGCTGGCGTTCTGCTTCGGCCTGCAATCTCTGCTGCTCATTCTGCTGCGCCTCTATCCGGGCTTGTTCAGCAGCCTGTTGCTGTTGCTCGGCTTTCTGCCGCGCCGCCTCGATCCGCTGTTGCTCCTGCTCGCGCTGCCGTGCTTGTTCTTCCTCTTGCTTCTTTCGGATCGTGATCAGGCGCGCGTCTTCCGCGGTCTGCTCGGCAGACTTGGCTGCCGTCACCAGGTCTTTGTTGTCCCCCTTCCGGCGATATGCGTTTTGTGCGGTATTGAGAGAGTCTTCTGCTTTCTGTAGAGAATCGGGAGCATACTTATCGGCTCCTGTCGCACGGGCAATCGCCACCGCGTTTTCGGCTTCCAGCAATTCCAGCGGGGTATCCTTGTCGGCCTGCTGCGACGGCAGCTCCGCCGGATTCAGGTCTACCCGATACTCGCCACGGTTCAGCGCTTCATAGCGAGCATTAATGGGTTGGACATTGGCCTTGGTGTCCGGCCCGACCTGGTTTTCAAGTACAACCACGTCGCTCGGTCGCGTGACATTCGCATACGGTTCGGCCGTGACAATTAAGCCGAACGCTTGCAGCGGAGTCGTGGTAGTCAGTTCGGAATTGTTGTCGTGTTGCAGATGGACTTGCGCCTCGCCCAGGTTCACCGGACGCCCCTCCGGCGTAATCGCCCACAGCACGTAGGTGAGATACTCCGGACCGAAAACACTGGCCGGCTTCATATCATTGAGCTTCATCGCGATCGAAGTGCGGTCCCGAAGGCTCTTCACCTTGACCTCGCCCTGTGCTTTCGGCATTAGGTCAGTGCCGACCATGTTCAAATCGACCGTGCCTCCCTTATGCCGGTAGTCGATAGCCTTCGCGGTTCGCCCAACAACATTCACCCGGTACACGGGCATATTGGACGAATCATTGACTGGCTTGACGCTGGAGTCATCTTGCGTGAGGGCCGGCACCCCCAAACCGAGAGCCAGCACGGGAACAAGCAGAACTTTCCTGTTCATAAGTAAGTCCTTCCTCAACAGAACTCGAAGTGCGTGCGAATAGTGGGTATTAAGGGAGATGGCGCTTTCGTTGAGGGAGGTTGACTCAAAAGTGCGGAACGAGGGATAACGCCAAGGTTATGTGAGCTGCCCCGGCAAATCGACTTAAGAAAGTTACCTTAGAGTAGATAACACAAGCAGCAGCAACTCCATCCAATTTGGGCGAACGATCAGGAAACATGCCCAATTCTGCTACTGCTCGCCAGTTCTCCTATCTACTGTGTCTTGTCTTGCTGTTTTTGGCCCTCACAGGTTGTGGAGGAAACAGCAATGCTGCGAATGGCAACAATGGTGCCACGCCAGGGACAACCAATTCCGGCGGAACTGCTGCAGGAGGTTCCGGCGGAAGCTTCCCAGGAGTGACCAATCCTTCTACTGGCGCGGCCTATCTTTACGCTGCCATCTACACCGATGCCGGAGGAGTTGCCGCATTCAGTAATTCTGGTGGCTCTCTCACTGCCGTGAGTGGCTCACCTTACATTCAGCGGGGTTCGGCGGGAATGGGAGCCATGGCGGCGACCAATGGTTACGTTTACGTGGCTAATTTACCCACCATGACCAGCCATACCCAATTGATCTACTACCGAGCGGACGCAAGCAGCGGCGCCTTGACCCAGGCGGGAACTGCCGACGCCGGTGTTGACACCAACGGTGACTCCGAAAATGCGTACTCTGTGGGTCAACCCGGCTCATAACGTGATGTATGGTGTTTTTCAACACACGGTCGCCACATACTCGCTAAGCAGCACCGGGCAGCCGACATTCATTACGTCAACCGCTCCATCCACCGATTCCGTCTGGGGATTCGATTTCATGCCGCAAGGCCCGTATGCTTATGCCGCCATCCAGAACGGGAACCCTCGCGCCGGCTTTCAGACTCCGGAGATTCACCTGCTTACCATGTCGGATGACGGTTCGTTGAGTGATTCCCGCTCTGTTGTTACGCTGCCGAACGCTTCCGGCATTGCGGGTGACTTGAAGATCGATCCTTCTGGCAAGTTCGTCGTGGTAAGTAATGGCCAACGCAACGAGCAATTAAGCGTATATGCCATCCAAAGCGACGGCAGTCTTTCGGAAGTGCCCGGCACGCCCTTCTCAACCGGCGCGGAGCAGTTGCGATACATGGCATTCGACTCAACAGGGAAGTCCTTCTATGCCGTGAACCAGCATGCCGAAGAGCCTCAAGCCGAAAGCGTCGAGGTCTTCTCGTTCGATCAATCCACCGGAAAACTCACGCCCATACAAACGCTGGATCAGCCAAATGAGCAGAACGTGACCTGGCTGTCGGTCGATGGCAATCTGGTTTACCTCACAAACGTGATGGAAGGCACCCACTCCACCATCACCGTCTTCAATCGCGACGCCAACACCGGCCAACTAACGCAAGCGACTGTCGCCAACGTCAACAACGCGCTCGGCCAAACCGAGGTGCTGCACGAGTGATCGCTCTCGCTGGTCAGTTCAGCCCTTAGCTTCTGTCCAGCGCCTGCTGCAAATCGTCAATCAAGTCGCCGGCGTTCTCGATCCCGACCGACAACCGTACCGTTCCCGCCGACACGTCGAGCAGTTGCAACTGCTCCGGGCTCAACCCGATGTGCGACGACAGCAGCGGATACGATACCGATGACTCCACGCCACCCAGGCTCGCTGCGATATACCACAGTTCGAGCGAATCGATGAACTTCTCCGCAGCCGCACCGCTGTCCTTGTGCTCGAACGAAACCATCGCTCCGAAGTCCGCCATCTGACGTGAGGCTGCGTCGTGACCTTCTGTTTCGGGGAAGCCCGGAAAAAACACGCGACCCACTTTCGGATGCGACTTCAGGAACTCCGCGATCACACGTGCATTCTTACATGCCCTTTCCATGCGGATCTCCAGCGTCTTCATCCCGCGAATCAGCAGAAACGCCGCGTTCGGATCAAGGCATCCTCCGGCCTGTTTCATCGCTTCGCGTGCCGGTTCCACCCACTCCGAGCCTCCAATGACTGCTCCCGCCGTTACGTCATTATGTCCACCAAGATATTTCGTTGCCGAATGAACCGACACATGTGCTCCCAACTCTAGCGGCTTCTGCAGCAAAGGTGTCGCAAACGTGTTATCTACCACCACGCACGTCCGCTTCTTGCGCCCAATCTCCGCCAGTCGCGCAATATCAACACAACGCAGCGTCGGATTCGTTGGCGTCTCAATGAAGAGCAACCGCGTATTCTTTTGGAAATATTCCTCGATGCGGCACAACTCGTGATACGGAATGAATCGGGTCGTGATGCCGAAGCGGGGAAGCGTGTCCTGGAACAAGTGAAGAGTGCCGCCGTATAGATCAAGCATGGAGAGTATTTCGTCGCCCGCCTTGCACGTGGACAGAATCAGCGACAGAATCGCTGCCATCCCGCTCGACGTTGCCACACACGACTCGGCGCCTTCCAGTTCCGCCAGTTTCTTTTCCACCACCTGCACCGTGGGATTACCGTAGCGGCTGTAGAGAAACGCCTTCGAGTCACCCTCGGCGTACCGGCGCATTTCCGCGACGTCCGGCATGACAAATACCGACGTCTGTGCAATCTCGGTGGTTAGCGATCCGGCGCGTCTTTGACGGTCTTCTCCAGCATGCACGCACAGCGTTCCTTCTGCCTGTTTGCTCTCATTCCCCATGAATATCCCACCCTGTATTCACCCTGCATTAATGCATCATTATCTCATCGTGTGAAGCTGCTCTTGTGAGCGCCGTGAAGTTGACGGTATCACTCCCGAGTTGAATCTAATTAGTGACGCATACGATTCCGCCTCTTACACATGCCGTTGACCCATTTATAATGTTTCTGTGTTGAAGTACTCGATCGTCGTACCTTTCCACAACGAAGAAGACAGCGTTACTGAACTCTACGACCGCCTGAAGGCCGTAATGGAGTCCATTGGCGAACCATTTGAGATGGTCCTCGTCGATGACGGCAGCCGTGACCGCACCTTTGACCTGCTGCAGCAGATCGTGCATATCGACAGCCGTGTCACGGTTGTTAAACTGCGCCGCAACTTCGGCCAGACCTCCGCATTGGCAGCCGGATTCGACCATGCAAGCGGCGAATACGTCATCGCCATGGACGGCGACCTGCAACACGATCCAGCCGACATCCCGGAGTTCATCAAGAAGATCGACGAGGGTTACGACGTCGTCAGTGGCTGGCGCAAGGTCCGCATCGACAATCTCTGGCTGCGCCGCATCCCCTCGAAAGCCGCCAACTGGTTGATGGCGAAATTGAGCGGCGTCGAGATCCACGACTTTGGCACCACATTCAAAGCCTATCGTCGCGAAATCCTTGAGCAGATCGCGCTTTACGGTGAGTTGCACCGCTTCATTCCGGCGCTGGCGTCCGCCTATGGGGCATCGATTGTCGAGATACCGATCAAGAACATCAATCGCGAGAAGGGTGCTTCGCACTACGGCATCAGCCGCACCATCCGCGTTTTCTTCGATCTCATCACCATTCGCTTCCTGCTGCGCTACCTGCAGCGGCCGCTGCATTTCTTTGGAGGTGCCGGCATGCTCGGCATCTGCGCTGGCGGAGGACTTGGCTTCTGGATGGCCATCACCAAGTTGCTCCATCCGCACTGGAACATCCTCGATCAACACGGTCCGCTCATTGTCTTCGCAGCGGTCCTCATTGTCGCCGGAGTCCAGTTGCTAGCCCTCGGACTTCTTGGAGAAATGCACGTTCGCCACTATCACCAGGTAGTGCGCCATGCCTCGTATTCTGTCGAGCGAGTGCTGCGCGCAAGCAATGAATCTACTGTCGCAAAATAAAATCGGGTGATCTCATCAGATCACCCGATCGTTAGCAAAAAATCTGTACCTTAACGCGCACTTTGCTTACGCGCTGATGTTGAGCCTAGCGAATCCCTAGCAGCGCAAGCCCTGCATACACCAATTTGGAAGCAACCGGTGACGTTCGCCATAGTCCCAGCGCCACACGAAACAATGCCACCCAGAAAAGCAGGGAAGGAACCAGACCGTACGCGATACCGCGAAATAGCTGCCGATTCATAACCGAAATAGCTCCACATCATTCGAAAGCACGCAGAAAGCCAATTCTCCGTGGACATCTGCTCTAGCGCATAACTTCATTAATAACTGCTATTTACAAAAAATAACTAATCAATTACTACACAGATGGCGATGTCACTCATTGGGTAAGACCGTCTCATTTTCGAACAAATTTTCTGGAGTTAGGATGCCATTGGCGAGCGCGATTCCGCGGTGAGGCACGTCACAGAATTTGCAGTGTTGCCGTTCGATACTAATAAGGTAGATTTATAGGGACAATACATCTGCTTATAAGAGGCGGTATTATGGCTGTCATGGAGAAGATCGCACACGAGTTACGTCTGGCCTCGCGCATGGCGCGTTTGGGAACCGAAACAGCTTTCGAAGTCCTGGTGCGTGCCCGCGCGCTCGAGCGGCAGGGCAAAGACATCGTCCACCTCGAAATCGGTGAACCCGATTTCGACACGCCCTCCAACATCATTAACGCCGCTACCGACGCTCTCCAGCATGGCTGGACGCACTACGGTCCGTCTGCCGGTCTGCCTGATCTGCGCCAGACCATCGCCGATTACGTCAGCGATACTCGCAACGTAAAAGTTACCCCTGAAGAAGTGGTTGTTGTCCCGGGCGGCAAGCCGATTATTTTCTATTCCATTCTTGCCCTGATCGATCAAGGTGACGAAGTTATCTACCCCAATCCTGGTTTCCCGATCTACGAATCGATGATCAACTTCGTCGGCGGCAAAGCCGTGCCGATCCCGCTCCGCGAAGAACTCCAGTTCCGGCTCGATGTTGATCAACTCAAGCGCCTGATCACCGACCGCACCAAGCTCATCATTATTAATTCGCCTCAGAATCCGACGGGCGGTGTGCTCGAAAAGCGCGACATCGAGGGTATTGCCGAAGCTATCGGCGACCGCGACATCATGGTCCTCTCCGACGAGATCTACAGCCGCCTGCTCTTTGAAGGCCAGCATCACTCCATCATGTCGCTGCCGGATTGGAAGGACCGCACCATCCTCCTCGACGGCTTCTCGAAAACATACGCCATGACCGGCTGGCGCATGGGCTACGGTGTGATGCGCGCCGACCTCGCCCAGCATGTCTCGCGGCTGATGACCAATTCCAACTCCTGGACCTCCAGCTTTACGCAGATCGCGGGCATCGAGGCTATCAAGGGCGATCAGTCCTCGGTCGATAAGATGTGTGCCGAATTCCAGCGCCGCCGCGACTTCTTCTACGACCGCATTAACCGCATCAAGGGATTCTCTTGCCTGAAGCCGAAGGGCGCCTTTTACATGTTCCCGAACATTCAGGCGACAGGCTGGCAATCGAAACCGTTGGCCGACGCTCTCCTCGAACAAGCCGGTGTCGCCGCGCTCTCCGGCACTGCCTTCGGCAGCTTCGGTGAAGGCTACCTGCGCTTCTCCATTGCCAACTCGATGGAAAACATCAGCAAAGCCCTTGATCGCGTCGAAGCCTGGGCGAAGAAAAACCTGTAAACCACCATCAGATGTTGAACTGTCTTGGTCCCCACTCAACCTTCTTTTGGTTGAATGGGGTTTTTGCCGGCTACTTGGAAGAGGCCGGATATCGCTCACCCAACCGGCTCGTACGCCTCCAATAGTTCCTTCCTCAATCTCTGTTTCACTTCATCCTCCACGAATGCCGCATCCACGGCCATCAAATTCGTTTTCAGAAATTCTTCCGCGCCCCAGCCAAATGTCTTTACCAGGCCTTCGTATTCGCTCGTCAGCGTAATCGGATTCAGCATCCGCGTGTCCGTATTCACATTCAATGGCACTTCAAGCCGCAGCAGCTTGTGAATTGGATGCTCCGACCAATCATTGATCGACGGAATGATCTGCACATTCGACGACGGACACAGTTCCAGATGAATTCGTTCCTTCGCCAGAAACTCAATCAGGCGTGCATCTTCAATGCTTCGCACGCCATGACCAATGCGCAACGGCTGCAGTTGCCGCAATGTCTCCCAAACACTCTCGGGACCGCTGCCTTCTCCCGCATGCGCTGTGCGCAGCAACCCGTGTTCGCGCGCAAACCGGTACGCCTCGACATGCGATTTCAGCGGAAAACCCGCCTCATCGCCGGCGATATCGAGCGCGACTACGCGGCTGCCCCGGAACTTCTTCACCAGTTGCGCTGTCAGCATGCTTTGGGTTTCCGTGAAATGCCGTAGCGTGCAGAGGATCAGTCGTGCTTCCACGCCTGTCTGGCGAATCATCTCTTCCGCCGCGCGATCGACGATCGCCACCACTTGCTCGGGCTGCAAACCCTTTTCCACGTGCAACAGGGGAGCGAATCGCAATTCCGCATAGATCAGGCCGTCACCCTTCAATTGGCGGAACACATCCTCCATCAC
This sequence comes from uncultured Terriglobales bacterium, assembly GCA_964460935.1. Taxonomy (GTDB): domain Bacteria; phylum Acidobacteriota; class Terriglobia; order Terriglobales; family Acidobacteriaceae; genus DATMXP01. The sequence continues at coordinate 15,492 of CAYWSM010000140.1, forward strand.
GTGACGCAGCGAATACTCATCCTGCATCAACTGGAATCCCTTCGGCGCGCGCTTGAGGAAATCCGCCAGGTTTGTGCACTTCGCCGGAGCAACATAGTCGTTGTTGTATTCCTGGCGTGTAACCGACGGTGCCAGGTGCGACACAGCCTCGTAACTCAGGGAACAATCGACATGCAGATGCAGTTCAATTTTCGGCAGCGAACGCAGGTCCATGGCTGGATTTTACTTGAGAGTGGCGCTACGGAAGTTCGGCCGCAACCTCATCGGATTCGTGTTCGACCACCACACCGACCTTAGCGAACACGCTCTCCCACTCTTCGGTGTGCCTCGTATCGAACCAGCACATCTTGCTGCGGCCTTTGGTATTCACCTCAAAGCTGCCCACGCCGCGATCTAAAACATACTTAACGGATTCAATCTGCTCCACGGGAATCGAAACCAGCCCCTTGCACCTGATCGTAAATATGGTGGTGTGGAAGGAGAGGACAGAGTTGGTCAGCTCGACACGCACAATACGATTGAAAAATCGTGTCGCGATGCGAGCCGAACGGCCGGACTCTTTGAACAATAGGTCCATGCGTCCGCACATTATAGCCTGTGCGTCGGATTGGGCCAGCGAAAGCCACTCTGCTCATCCCGTAAAATA
>CAYWSM010000141.1:0-5289 GCA_964460935.1 uncultured Terriglobales bacterium
CCTTGTACGATATTTACGTGCCGCGAGGCGGCGATCATTGTACTAGGACATACTTGGATGTGGAATGCCTCCCGAGCGATTAGCGGGAGTGGTGCAGGTACCAGGTGAGCGCAATTGCCCCAAGGCGTACAACCACGACCACTGCGCCGACACCGATTGCCAGCGCGAACAACACACGCTCGAACGAATTGAGTTTGAGGGACTCGGTCATAACTGAACCTCTCATTTGGTTCAAAGGTATCGCTGTTCAAAATGCCCGGCAGTGTATCGAGTCACCCGCGGTTGTGATGCGCGGGCCGGGTATCTGTCCGCTACCTTTGTAGATGTTTCCTTAGTTAGAATCTCGAACATCATCAGGCACTCGGATATCCACAGAGGCCTGGTCTAGAATGCATCTAATTTCCCGCCACCTTCGTTATTAGAACGAACATAGATAGGCTGCGCCGCCTAGTCGAATTTCAGAGTCGAGGTGTCCATTGAGCTCGCAAGCGCAACAGACTGAGTATCCATTTATGGTGAAAGTCGAAACTCCGACGGGACAGACGGTTACGGTGCCGATCGCATTCCTGACGCGGGAGCAGGTGGCCAAGTTTCTACAAACTGACTTTCAGCGGCTGACAAAAGAATCTGGCGTGAAGGGAACCCGCGTTCACGTGGAACAGGCCACAACTGCAGACTACGAGAACGTCCTGCAGGACGTGGCGGCGTGTCTGAGGAGGGCGGGACTGAAGACCGCGTAGCGTACATACCAGGGAGGGCCAATGGTCCTCCCTGGTTCTTCCATTGCTAACTCTCCGTGATATTTACCGTGATTGCTGTGACGAGTTGTTGGTCGCACACCTGTGATGCACACAGGTGATGAGATAATCCTCCGGCCCTTCAAAACCAACGCGGAGAGATCACATGCGGAAATGGATGATCATAGCGGTGCTGGGAATCAGCGTTGTCGCCGTCGCACAGGAACCCAAGAGTCCGGCGACGTTGAAAAGCATTCTTTTGCAGGAACTGCGCGAAACGCATAACGAAAAGAACTGGTTCGTCTCCGAGAAGGAAGCTGCCGGTGGGCTCACCGGAGAGCAAGCGGCCGCCACCGACGGGAAGGTTCATTCTGTCGGGCAATTGGTGCAGCATTTGAACTTCTGGAATGCGCAGAGCCTGGCAAAGTTCAAGAATGAGAAGACGAGCAACGTCTCCGATAACAATGAGACATTTAAGTTCGACGCCAAGCAATGGGACGCAACCCAGAAGCGGTTCGACGAAATAATGACGGAATTGGAGCAGATTGTGCAGTCAGCGGACGATGCGACGCTGGCAAAGATCGCACCCAGGATGGCGCGCGTCGCCCAGCACAATGCCTATCACATCGCGGAGATGGTAACGATTCGCAAGCAGCAGGGAACATGGAATCCAGAGAACGGGGTGAAGTAGCAGCCGTGCGTTGAAAGGGACGGTCTTCAGGCCGTCCGCTAAATACGCCATCTCTGAGTGGTAACTAGAGAATTCGCCCTGTCTTTCGATTACCTGATCCCCTCACTTTGGCAACAAACTAATCTCGTTCTATTTCGGGAATTCTCCATCTGCGAAATCGTCCTTCCACTGCACTTTTCCCTTGCCCCAATTTTTCGTCTGACGCTACCTTGAAATTTGGAGTACCTGCGGTTCCCGCCCCAAATCGCTCTCCAACAATTTGCTCTCCATATTGGTTGCCCGGTCTTTTCCCTCTTGGAAAAGGCCGGAATGCCGCCAACTGTTAGCTGAAAGTTAAACACTCCCGCCAGGAGTGGGCAGTAAATGGTTTGTAAGTGGTTGATTCGCGGTTTCTTATCCGCAATCGACTGATTTCAGGAATGATACAGCCGGAATCCTCGTAACTCGATGATTCCATAGATCCACCCCAGGGGAGGGGTAGGCAAAAAGGAGCCTTTGATGAGCGCAGTCGTCTTTATTCAAGCTAGCGAGGAAGTTAACCAAAACGTTAACCTGCAACCAGAGCCGAAAGCGCCGGAATCCAGGTCGCTCGTCGCCATCTGCGAGCACATCAAAGACAACGGTTTTCGCTGCGGCACTCCCGCCGTCAAAGGGCGTCCGTTCTGCTACTACCATGGACGCGCCCACGCCCACACTCCGCGCATCGGCGAGCGCGGCTATCGCGCCCCACTGGTCGAAACCGTCGAGTCCTTGCAACTCATCGTCACACAGATCACCGAAGCCCTCGGCGCGGGCCGCATTACCGACAAGACAGCCGGCAAACTCCTCTACGCCGTACAAATCTCCTCACATCTCTTAAAAATGAAAAAAGAAGCTCTGGGCGCGGGTGCCCCATTCAAGCCCTCTGTTGTCTTGAGTGGGGAAGTTCAAAATGCTGCGCTAACCTCCGAACCTGCCACCGAGGTTTCCGAAGCCATGGAAGTGGCGCTCCGTTCTCGCCCTTTACTCGATCCGGCCGCTGCCGCCTATCCCAACGTTGTCTCCGAAGACGATCCGGAAATGCCCACGACCATCGAGGAAGCGAAGCGTGCTCTCTTCTCTCCGCAACAGTTTGTCGATTTCTACAAAACTCTCAACAATTGCGACCGCCTCACTTCCGTTACTCTCAACTGCTACGCCGTCTCCAGTTCCACCGGCGTGCTTACAAGATCCTCGTCATGCACGGCTTACTTGGCGACGAGTACCAGAATGCAATCGCCAACCTTCCCATTGACACGCGGTCCGGCCCGTATCCGATGCCGGAACTGGGTTGATTTTGCTGGGTTATACTGAACATTACCCTTATGTCTATTGGTGCCGGCAAAACGTTCTATTTAGAGACCTTTGGCTGCCAGATGAACGTCCACGACTCCGAAAAGGTCGTGGGCACGCTGCTGGCGGAGGGGTATCGGCAGGTGGAGTCGGTCGCGGAGGCCGATCTCATCCTCTATAACACCTGTTCAATTCGCGATAAGGCCGAGCAGAAGGTCTTTCACCGATTGGCGGAATTCAAGAAGCTCCAGGCACAGGGCAAACATTTTGGTGTGCTCGGATGCGTGGCCCAGCAGGAAGGCGAAAAGATCTTCGAGCGGGCGCCGCATGTTTCTTTGGTCGCGGGCTCTGCCTCCTACCGGAATCTGAATACGATGCTGGTGCAGCTTGAAGCGGGCGAAAAACGAATCACCGGGCTGGACGACCGCAATACCGACGAGACCTTCGATACCGAGCTGACGGCGCGCGGTGACGCGTTCAAGGGATACATCACAATTATCGAAGGCTGCGACAAGTTCTGCGCCTACTGCGTGGTTCCATTTACCCGCGGCAAAGAGCGAAGCCGGACGTCGCAGTCTGTGGTCGATGAAGCGCAGCGGATGGCCGATGCTGGGTTTACATCGATCCAGTTGCTTGGGCAGAACGTGAATTCCTATAGGGATCCGTCGGGGAAGAAGTCGTTCGCGGAGCTGCTGGTGGCCGTTTCCGAGGTTCCGGGGATTCGTCGGGTGTGGTTTACGACATCTCATCCACGGGACTTCACGAAAGATATCGTCGATGCCATCGCCGAGTATCCGGTACTGTGCAATCACGTGCACCTGCCGGTGCAGAGCGGATCATCGAGAGTTTTGGAGCTGATGCAGCGTTTATATACGCGGGATCAATATTTGGAACGGATTTCGTGGATCAAAGCGGCGAAGCGCGACATCTCACTGACTACCGACATTATTGTCGGTTTTCCGGGAGAGACGCGCGAGGACTTCGAAGCAACGGTGTCGTTGTTGCATGAGGTACGATACGACGGAGCGTTCACGTTCAAGTACTCGCCGCGTCCGAATACGGCGGCGATTTCGATGCCGGACGTGATCACGGAAGAAGAAAAAAGTTTGCGGCTGTCGATTTTGATGGACCGCCTGCGCGAGATTCAAACTGAGAATCAAAAGCGCCACTTAGGCCAGGTACTTGAAGTGATGGTTGAGGGACGAAATGTTGCTCGGCAGCAATGGATAGGACGCACGTCTCACAATAAAGTGCTAAACTTCACGGCGCCTCCCCAAGTTTCGCTCGAGCCCGGAATGTATGCCAACGTCAGAGTTACTCATACCCACTCCCATAGTCTGGTCGGAGACTGGACCGAAACCACCTTCATTCCGGAATCCCGGGCAGTGGTTGAAGTACCGGGTGCGCAAAATCTGGTCCAGATTGCGGGAACAGTGGTCGCGACGGGGGCTTCGAGCGTCTAATCATCAGGAGAACCCAATGGAAGTCGAGATGAAAATTCGCGGACTGATGATGGACCCGGTGACGAATATGCCGGTGGTCATCCTGAAAGGAACCGAAGGCGAATCGGTGCTTCCAATCTGGGTGGGGATCTACGAGGCAAACGCGATTGCCCTCGAGATGGAGAAGGTCGCGACGCCGCGTCCGATGACGCACGACCTGCTGAAGAACCTGCTGATCGGGTTGGACGCGCAGGTCCGGAAGGTCGTTGTCAACGACCTGCGGGACGACACCTTTTACGCAGTGATCTGGTTGGAGCGCGAAGGGAACTCGATATCCATCGACTCGCGTCCGTCCGACGCGCTGGCCCTGGCTCTGCGTTGCGATTGCCCGATCTTTGTGGAAGACGAAGTGCTCAAGACTTCCAAACTGGCGAGTGCGATCTCCGACAAAGTCTCCAGCGAAGAATTGAGAAAGTGGCTGGAGAACCTGGGAGAGGAAGATTTGGGTAGATACAAAATGTAGCTTTGAGGAGTTAGTAGTTAGCGGTTAGGAGTTAGGGAGACGTAAATTCCGCACCGAACAAATTTGTTTCCTAACTACTAACCCCTAACTCCCAACCCCCATCTTTTATGGATCCCGCCGAACAACTGAAACGCCTTTATCTTGCCGGATTTGAATTCCAGACATTTGAACGTTTTCCGAACTCCGTGGGCGTCCTCCGCGGAAACTGCATTGTCCTGCTGATGCCGACACCGGATGGAATGCAGATGATCGGAACGCCGGGTTGGCGGATGGGCGAGGTCATGGGAGTTCTTACCGAGGCTGGCGGGCGCAAGGTATTCCAGAACAAGGATCAGATCGTGGACGCAACTCCGGAGCGAATCGAGGAAGTGGAGCAGTTCAAGAAAGATGTGAAGGAAGCGTTAGCTTCGGTCGCGTAGCTACGCTACTTTTCGCCTGAGCATGAGCGTGATTCTCTCGACCAGTTGCGGCGGAGAGAAGGGCTTTTCCAGTACTTCCACGCCAAGAGTCTTCGCTTTACCGGCAACGTCTTCTGGAGTAAACCCCGTGATTAGTAGAACCGCGAGCCTCGGCTGGCTCGAACGG
>CAYWSM010000142.1:0-7184 GCA_964460935.1 uncultured Terriglobales bacterium
GGTGGAAGAACCGCAAGTTCTTGATGGCTCTGAACTAAGCCCTAAGTTCGCCCTCATCAGTCACTTGCAGGGATCCCCGTCTGCAAGTAATTGAATCGATTGAGTCAAGCTCAAAATTTTGAACCGAAGGATCTTCGAGACCAGCAGATCAAGAACAAAGTCGAAGTCCCATGCTGTGAATATTTTGCTATTAACCCTTGCGTTCGCCTGTACTTGCTCAAAAATCTACCTCTATATGTTCTTGATTCCGCCGGGGTGCCGACCCTTTTCTCCGTTGGGAGGTCGGGTATTCACGCCTGACAAGAACTGATCGAGCACCAAATCGTTTATCCTTTGTCCAATGAACTCGATTCGATCTGTGCTTGCGCTTGCCGTGTGGGCCGCTTGCTGCGTTCCTTTGCAGGCACAAGTTGTCGGCGAGATGTACGCCACTGACGCCAGCGTGCGCGGGTCGGTGCTCTTTGCCGGCGGCGGTACGAAGATCGAAAGTGGATCATCGGTAACTGCCGGCGATGCTACGGCGGACCTTAAGTTAGCCCGCGGCGGCGACGTGCGGATCTGTCCCAAAACGACGGTATCGGTGACATCTTCGGGGAATGGACGCGATCTGATGTTCGCTATGAATACTGGCTCGGTCGAGGCGCATTACACCCTCGGTTCCAGCGCAGATTCGGTGATGACCCCCGACTTCCGCATTCTGCTGGCCGGCCCGGGGATCTTTCATTTCGCTATCAGTTCCGACTCCCAGGGGAATGCCTGCGTTCGCGCGCTGCCGCAAAACACCGCTTCGCTCATCGTCAGTGAGCTGAATGGTGACGGCACCTATCAGGTGAAACCGAACGTGCAAGTGCTGTTCAAGCATGGATCGGTGGCTGATCCCAGCCCGTTTGTGCCGCCTGATTGTGGGTGTCCGGCGCCGGCACCCCAGCCGGTAGAGCGTGCGGCGGCCAAGCCTCCGGAGCCGCCGCCGATGCAGATGAACGACTTGCCCCTTCCTGCCGTGCAGCATATGGAAATGGAAGCGCCGCTGGTGTTTCATGCCAAGGAACCAGAAGCCGAGTTTGATTTCGCGGTCGCTCGGCTGCGTCTGACCGAGAGCCCTATGTTTGCTCAGCGCGCGGTCCTGCCTCCACCTGCCCCGCCTGCAGTCACGCCGGTAACCAACACAGCGGCCAATCCTCCCAAGTCTAAGGGGAAAAAGGGCCTTTTCGGGAAGATGAGGTCCTTCTTTGCGAGCGTGTTCAAGTAGAACGAATTCCCCCCGTGGGACAGGCAACCGCCTGCTAAACCATATTTGTGAAACCTTTCTATCCGGTTCAGGTCTATACTGATTGAAGCAGAGATCATGGCAAGTCCTGTCCTTCCACCGGCTAATAAGACTCGCGTAGCCGAACCGCCGTCCGACGGCCTGACTACCCTTTTCGGGACGACGACCTCCACCTATGGGGTCGACAAGCGAAGCTTTCTGCTGTCGTTTCTGATTAATACGCTGGTTACCGTCATCGCGGTGTACTCAAGCTATTGGGTAGCCACCCATACAAAAGAGATCAAAATGCAGGTCTCACAGGCGGTCATCGATATCAGCCCGTACGTTCTGCCCCCGTCCCAATCGGAATCGGGTGGCGGCGGCGGTGGCGGCGACCGCGACAAACTGGCAGCTCCGAAGGGCAGTTTGCCTAGGCAGGCGCGTGAACAGTTCACTCCGCCAGCGGTGGTCATTCGTAATCCAAATCCCAAGCTTCCCGTGGAACCTACCGTCGTGGCGCCTCAGGTGATGGTGCCAAATATGGCTAACCTTGGTGATCCGCTTTCGAAGGTAATCGGACCTCCTTCGAACGGCACCGGATCGGGTGGCGGCATTGGCAGCGGTAGCGGTGGCGGCGTTGGGTCGGGACGCGGTCCTGGCGTTGGTCCTGGATGGGGCGGCGGCATCGGCGGTGGCGCTTATCGGGTTGGTGGTGGCGTTTCGGCGCCACGCATCCTCTACGCGCCTGATCCGGAGTACTCGGAAGAAGCACGCAAAGCGAAGTATCAGGGAACGGTTGTGCTGTGGGTGGTGGTTGGTCCTGACGGACGGCCACGCGATATCCGCGTACAACGTTCGCTCGGCCTCGGACTCGACGAGAAAGCAATGGAAGCCGTTCGCACCTGGAAGTTCGAACCCGCCCGCAAAGACGGCCAGCCTGTCGCCGTGCAGATCAACGTGGAAGTTAACTTCCGGCTGTATTAGTACCCAGTACCGAGTTTCGAGTAATCCCCAAAAAATCCAAGCCTCCTCGATCTATTTGCCGCACTCGTTAAGTCGTTACTCGGCACTCGATACTCGCTACTATTTACATTCAGGTAACGGCAAGAATATAGTTAAGCGCATTTCCGGGCGTCGTCGCCGACCGTGGGATACGTTCGCGCCGGGTGGGAGATTCCAAGAGTGGAGACTGCCGGGACGGCGTCAGCCGAAGCCAAGACAGGCAAACGCGAATACATCAGCGCATTTGCCAATGCTGTCACGTTGTTCGGCTCGCCCAATGCGGCTGGGGACGTTTTCGCTCACATTCCCGCACTGCTGGTTTCCGACTTCGACGCCATGCGTTCGGAGCTTTGGCTCTGGGATGAGTCATCCGGGTCCGCGTACCTCACGAATGCTGCTGGGCTCGAAGTCAGTCATCGCCGCGATTACAGCACTCCCGAAGTGATCGTCGGAAAAGCCGCCGACAGCCGCCAACCCGTGTACAACGCCTCGCTTTTGGGCGCTACAGAAGACGATCACGAGTTCGGCTCGCGCTCTGGCTTGACTCACGTTTCCGCCTTTCCGCTGGTCGGAAAAGACAAGTTCGTTGGCGTGCTGGCGAATTACACCCGCAAGCCTGCCGACAACGACCTTCTGCAGTGGTGGGAACTCTGCGCGCACATCGGCGGCGCTACCTTGCATCATTTGCTCGCCACCCGCGAGAGCAAGAAAACCATCACGCAGCTTTCGTTGCTGTTCGAAGCGACGCGCCTGCTGAACTCCACGCTCGATCTTGCGGAATTGCTGGAACTTATCCTGAAGATCGCCCGCACGGAAGTGAAAGCCGATCGCGGAACGGTCTATCTCGTCGATAGCAAGAACAAGCAGGTGTGGTCGATCGTAGCGCAGGGACTCGATCACCAGGAAATTCGGGTACCCTTTGGCCAGGGCATCGCCGGACGCGTGGCCGTGACGGGCGAGATCATTAACGTTGAGGATGCGTACACCCTCGATTATTTCGAGCGCAGCTTCGACCAGAAGACCGGGTATCACACGAAGTCCTTGCTATGCGTGCCGATCCGCCACTCGAGTGGCTATATCGTTGGCGTTATTCAACTCCTGAACCAGGTGAACGGTCGATTCACAACCGAGGATGAAGATTTTCTGTTGAAGCTCTCCGGCCACATGGCGATGGCGCTGGAGAACGCTCGCCTGCACCGTGATGCCCTGGAAAAGCAGCGTCTGGAACGCGAACTCGAAATGGCACGCGGGATTCAGCGTTCGCTGTTGCCCGACGCTCCGCCGGTGATCCCCGGCTACGAACTTTCGGTGATGAACGAGCCGTGTTACGAAGTCGGCGGCGACTACTACGACTTCCTGAGCCTGGGGCCGCAAACGCTATTGCTGGTGGTAGCGGATGTGGAGGGCAAAGGTGTTTCGTCGGCCCTGGTGATGTCGAATTTGCAAGCGACGCTGCGCGCCCTGGTCATGCATCTTCACTCGCTCGAGGTGCTGGCGCTGTCGTTGAACGAAATGATGTACAATGACACCAAGTCGCGCAAATACCTCAGCATTTTTCTCGGGCTCGTGGATACGCGCCGCAACGGACTACACTACATCAACGCCGGACACGTGCCACCGATCCTCATCAACGGCGAGACCGGCGAATATAAGTTGTTGCAGGATGGCGGAACGGTAGTCGGCCTCTTTCCTACCGCGGAATACGCGCGCGGCTCAGCGCGCTTAAATCCCGGCGACATTCTCGTCGCCAGTACCGATGGCATTACGGAAGCGTGTAACGCTAACGATGAAGAATTCGGCCATCAACGCCTTGCTGCCTGTGTGGCCAGGAACCGCCACAAATCCGCAGAGCAGATCATCGAAGCCGTTCTCGCCGAAGTGAAGGAATACTCGAAGGACGGCGCACATCGTGATGACAAAGTGCTGATGGTCCTGAAAGTCACGAAAGACAAGACGATCGACGCGGCGAAATCGAAGCCGATCTAGCGGCAGATCAAGTTCCGCCCAAACCGGCTTCAGTCGTGAACTTTCCTGCTGTGAATTGCGTAACATTCAGTAATGAGGTTTGCTGCGGTTTTCTTCTCCGTTCTTCTCATTGTTGGGATGACGTCGGCTCAGCCGCTGTCCGATGTTCCCGTGGATATTCAAGTTCCTACGCCACCTTCGCCGGTCATGGGCGGAGGGCAGATTCACCTCTTATACGAACTCCATCTGACGAACTTTCACCGACCCACACTCACTGTTAGTTCTCTTGCGATCTCAGATGGATCTCGCGACCTCGTCAACTACGACGCCCAGGAACTCGCAAAGATGATATTGCATCCAGGGGCCGCACAAGATGCATCCACGACGATTCAGGGCGGCGGTCGCGCTGTGATATTTCTCGACGTGAAATTAAACTCTCACGTACAGGCGCCACGGCAACTGCTTCACCGCGTGTGTTTCCGTGGCGAGACCGCCGGCGATTCGCAGCATTGTATCGATGGCGTTACTGTTTCGGTGAACGCCGTCCCGCCTATTGTTCTGAGTCCTCCGTTGCGGGGTGCAGGATGGGTGGCGCTGAATGGATTATCCAACGACTCAGGTCACCGGCGCACGTTGATCGTTGTAGATGGCAAGCTACATCTGTCACAACGTTTCGCCACCGACTGGAGCCGCATTGGTCCGGATGGCCTCGCCTTCCGCGGCGATCCCTCGAATCTCGCGAACTGGTCTCCGTATGGAGCGGATGTGTTGGCGGTCGCTGATGCGATCGTTTGCGACGTGAAGGATGGAACGCCCGAGAACAATCCCGCCGCCGATAAGAAGGCCGTACCGATTAATTTCCAGACGGTCGGCGGCAATTATCTCGTCCTCGATCTGGGTAATGGGCACTATGCTTTCTATGCGCACTTAAAGCCCGGCAGTCTGCGCGTGAAGGTCGGCGATAAAGTTCGACGCGGACAGGTGGTTGCTTCTCTCGGGAATTCCGGCAATTCCGATGCCCCGCATCTTCACTTTCAGGTTACAGATGGCAATTCGCTGATAGGTTCGGAAGGATTACCGTACGTTATCGATTCCTTTCTTCTTCAGGGAAAATTGTCATCGAAGAGCCAGTTGGTTAGCGGCGGATGGCATGCAGAACCGAAGGACGAGCGCCAAGTGCAACGCGAACTGCCGTTAGAGAACGCGGTGGTCAGTTTCCCTTGATTCTGTGTAGCACAGCCATTCCTCGCTGTGCGATGTTGCTTTAGTCCTGTGTAGCACAGCCATTCCTGGCTGTGTGGTTTAGCTGTGCTATGGTCGCAAATGCCGGAACACCGTACTCGAATTGATTGGCGGCTGTTTCCAGAACCAGCGATATTCTTCGGGTGCAGAGCATAGTCCGCGTCTCACGGGATTCTGTGCGATGTACTCAATTCTTCCTTCCAAAGCTTCAGTCCTCCTAAGCACGTGATCGAACGACTCGTCCTGCCAGACCGTTCCCGTTCTATCCAGCGCACGATTGATTCGGTACGCTGAATAACCTTTAAGCACGTTCATGATTTCCGAAAGTGAGTACACAGCCATCCGTTTGTAATCGACAAGTGGAGCAAGGATCATATGCACATGATCCGGCATGACCACGCATGCATAGAGGTCGTACTTCTTTGTATGCCCAAAAACACAGCATTCCAGAACAATCGTGCGCGCCTCATCCGGAAGCACCCAACGCTTCGCCGTCGCGAACGTGACAAACATTGCCTTGTCGGAATCGTAGTGTGGCAGATTGCGCCGATGAAAAGTCACGCCCACAACGTAGAGTCGGCGGAGGACCTGTCTGTGATGTAGCACAGCCATTCTTGGCTGTGCGAATTTTCTGTGTGACTGTTGGCTTAGCACAGCTGTTGGCTTCGCACAGCCAAGAATGGCTGTGCTACATCTTTCCTTCCTTCACCTTCACCACCCGATCAACTTCTACATTCTTCATCACCTGCACCGTTCCGGATGGCCAACGTATCTCGATCTCATCCACCTTCTTGGCTGGCCCCAGCCCGAAATGCACGGGGCCCGCGCTCGACGATGCATATCCTGACGCGGTGCTGTACTGGATGTACTGCGTCGTCCCGCCGGAGGTCAGCTTGATCTTCGCGCCGATTCCGTCGCGATTACTTTTCGTTCCCTCAAGCGTAAGCTCAATCCAGTGGTTGCCATTAACGCTGTCGTTCATCCAGATTTCGGCCGGCGCGCCAATCGCCGTGACCGCAATATCCAATTTTCCGTCGTGATTCAAATCCCCGTATGCCGATCCGCGATGACGTGCCGCGTAACCACCGAATCCCGCCTCATCCGTGAGCGCGGTCCAGTGTTTGCCCTGCACGTTTCGGAACACGGTGTTCGGCTGCGCGACGGCTTTCTTTGTCGCCAGAGCCGACGACTGCACGTCGCCGCGGCTGACGAAGATATCCTTCCATCCGTCGTTGTCGAAATCGGCGATGTTCGGGCTGTACCCCGACATCGGATTGCTTTCTCGCGCCATGCCGGTCTCGCCGGTAATTTCGGTGAATGCGCCCTTGCCGTCGTTCCTGAAGATCGGAAACGTCTCGTGATCGAGCGCCACCAGCACGATGTCCGCGGACCCATCGTTGTTCAGGTCGCCCGCATCTACGCCCATTCCGGAAATCACTGCGCCCTGATCGGGCAGCGAAACTCCTGCTTCGAATGCCGATTCCGAGAACTGCACGTTGCCTTTATTGCGGAATAGCGAATTCACAACTTTGTCGTTCGAGACAAAAATGTCGGGACGCGATGTACCGTCGAAGTCGGCCACGGCGACACCCATTCCCTTGCCCGGATGGGCCCGAATGCCCGACTTCTCCGACACGTCCTCGAACACCCCGTTGCCCTTATTGAGGAACAACTGGTTCGGCAAAGGTTTGTACATGTTGGGATGGCAGTACTGCGGATCGTCGCTGAA
>CAYWSM010000143.1:0-2988 GCA_964460935.1 uncultured Terriglobales bacterium
CTAACGTTATCGTTCGATGAACGCGCCTTAATCCCTTACCACCGGCTTGCATAAGAAATGTTGCTACTTGTAATCAGTAAATTTTGTGCCGGTTTCATCCAAAATTCACAACAAAAGCTTGTATAGTTATACGAGAGTCGCTGGTGCAATCCTGCATTGTGCGCACCGCGTTCTCAGCAATCTTTACGTAAGTAGGAGCATTCGGTAATGGCAACACCAAAGCGTGCACGTGCAACTTCGTCGACCACCCGCAGCAAGAAGGCCGCTGCCATCCCGGCCCTCGAGAGCACCGCGCTTCAAGCAATACAAGGCAACGGCAATCAGGAAGAAGCAATCCGAATTCGTGCGTATCAGCTTTTCGAGCAACGTGGCCGCACGCATGGTCACGATGTGGAAGACTGGTTCCGTGCGGAGGCTGAAATCTCCACCGGTGCGCACGCGTAGCCTGATCCGCTACCGAACAATTTTGCTCTTTTGGGTATCGCAACGGAATCGCCACGCGACCAACGCGTCCTGCTGATCGACGATGACCCGATCCAACTTCGGGTGCGGGAAGCAGTGTTAAGAGACGCCGGTATTCCCGTGGATGTCGCCACGACTGCCGACAGCGCGCTCGCATTGCTGCGCAGTAATTCGGGGGCATCCGTCGGCACCATCGTCACCGATCACATCATGCCGGGCACCAGCGGAGCCATTTTCGTTCACCAGCTCCGCGATGTTCGTCCCGGCATACCCGTGATCGTGATCAGCGGCCTGGCCGAAGCCGAGGATGAGTACGCGGGCCTCGACGTAACTTTTCGCATGAAGCCCTACCCGCCGCTCGAACTGATTAAGCTCGTTCGCGAGAAATTGGGCAGCACTCACTAGCCGTCTCGGCCTAGGCGAATGCACGGGGCTCGGCAGCATACGGTTGCGGCGCCGATTCCACACGAGTGCCCATCACCATTTCCATCTTCAGCAACAACTGCGCGGGGCGGAATGGCTTCACCACCAGTCCGTTGGCCCACAGTCCGATTTCCGCGCCGGATTGTCCCAGTCCGCACAGCGCGATCACCGGCAGGTGCGCGGTCGAGGCCGTCCCCCGCAACCGCCTCAGCGTGGCCAGCCCATTAGTGCGCAAACCCATGCAGTCGAGGACCAGACCATCGACAGCGCCGTGCTCGGCGAGTTTGAATCCCGCTTGCCCATCGCCCGCTTCCAGCACGTCGTAACCGGCGCCTTCCAGAATCACTCGTATCAATCCGCGGATCACTGCTTCTTCTTCAATCACCAGAACTCTAGGCACTGACTTCCTCCGACCATTCAGGTCACGCCGATCACCTTAACTCGCTCGCGCCGCGGCTTTAGCTGAAATGTGCCGGGATGAATGCTTTCTAATGTCAAAATAGCACCGGTTCCGAAGTGGGACGAAGTTGCGGGGGTGCACAGACTCTGAAACAATATTTAGACCTGTGGTGGTGATCCATCTCTCATGTCAGATCTAGGCAGTTATTCGCTCCTCCTCGGACTCGCACTAAGCGCCTATGCGTTTCTCGCCGGTATCATCGGTCTCACTCGCAAAGGCCATAATGCCGACATCCTGACCGAGATGGCCCGTCGTGCCGGGATCGCCGTCTTCGGATGCGTCCTGGTCGCCGCAACCGTTCTGGTCGTCGCCGCGTTCCGCAACGACTTCAGCATTGCCTACATCCTGCACCACAGCAACATCGCGCTGAGCGCTCCGTACAAGTTCGCGGTTCTCTGGTCGGGACAGGAGGGCTCGCTGCTCTTCTGGTCGCTGCTGCTGGGCGCCTACGGATTGGTGCTTCGCCTTCGCCACAAAGTCGATGCCAAGCTGGTCGCTTACGCTTCGGTGATCATTGCAGGAGTGCAGGTCTTCTTCCTGTCGCTGAATAATTTCGCAGCGAATCCGTTCGGCATCGTCACGGGAACCATTCCTCCGGACGGCAATGGCCTCAACCCGCTGCTTCAGTACGCCGAGATGGTGATTCATCCGCCGATGCTTTACCTCGGCTATGTCGGAATGACGGTTCCATTCGCGTTCGCGCTAGCCGCGCTGATCATGAAGTATCCCGGCGAGAAATGGATCCACATCACCCGCCGGTGGACGATGGTGACCTGGCTCTTCCTGACCGTTGGCATCTTCCTCGGCGCGCACTGGGCATATTCGGTGCTCGGATGGGGCGGCTACTGGGGCTGGGATCCGGTCGAGAACGCTTCACTGATGCCGTGGCTCACGGGCACCGCATTCCTGCACTCCGTGATGATGCAGGAGAAGCGCGGCATGTTGAAGATCTGGAATATGTGGCTGATCTTCAGCACCTTCCTGCTGTCGATCTTCGGGACGTTCCTCACCCGCAGCGGCGTGGTGAGTTCGGTGCACGCGTTCGCGCAGTCGTCGATTGGCACGTGGTTCGTCATCTTCATGGCGATCGTGCTGGCCGCCTGCACGTATTTCTTCATCATGAACCGCGGCCACCTGCGCAGCGAGAACCGGTTGGAATCGCTGGTCTCGCGCGAATCGAGCTTCCTGTTCAACAACCTGCTGTTGCTCGTGGCGTGTTTCACGGTTCTCTGGGGGACGCTGTTCCCGGTACTTTCCGAATGGGTACAGGGCAACAAGGTGACAGTCGGCGCACCCTTCTTTAATAAGGTGAACATTCCGGTGGCGCTGCTGCTGCTCCTGCTGACCGCCGTTGGACCACTGCTCTCGTGGCGCAAGACCTCGACCGACAGTATTCGCCGCAATCTGCTGATCCCCACGGCGTTTTCGGTTCTGGTCGGCATTCTCATCGTCGCCCTCGGATGGATTCATCCTCTCCAGGAGCAGGCGAGCTTCTACTCGCTGATTACGATTGTCCTCGCGGTGCTGGTGGTCTCCACCGTTGCGTCGGAGTTCTATCGTGGAGCCCGCGTCATCGCCCGTCAGACCGGACGCAACATCGTGAATGCGATCTACGTCCTCACCCGCCGCAACACCCGGCGCTA
>CAYWSM010000144.1:0-3107 GCA_964460935.1 uncultured Terriglobales bacterium
GTGCGTATTCCTGTGATTTCGATCAGAGTTCCTGAGGGAAGGCGATCAGTGTTCCTGCGCGAAGCCGATCAGTGATCGGAGCGCAGCGACGCTGGCTAGATGATTGTGTCGGAAGTGATCGGGATCGTCAAGAACAGAGCATGTGAAGAAGGTTTCGGAGCGGAGCGACGCTGCGCGGACTGGTGCTGCTGTCAGACTGACTGGTCAGTGATACGCGATCTGGTTTGAGCCGGGTTGGGGGGCGGGGGAAGGGACGGCGTTTGAGTCCCTTCCTCCGCATCCTCATTAACGAAGAGCATTTACGGTTTCAGCAAGCAAGCTCAACAGCTGTTGTTATTGCGAAGGCGGTTGTGATTTCTGCGCTCGCGCGGTCTTGGTTTTTCGCATGGACTCGCCATTCATCTCGATTCGGTGCGCGTTGTGAACGAGACGATCGAGGATGCCGTCGGCCAGTGTTGGATCGCCGATTTGTTCGTGCCATCCGGCGACCGGTACTTGCGAAGTCAGGATTGTCGATCGCGTCTGGTAGCGTTCCTCGCAGATTTCCCAGAAGTCGCGGCGCTCGCTCTCCGACATTGGCGCCATTGCCCAGTCATCGATGACCAGCACATCGACTCGACTGAGTCGCGCCAACAGATTGCGCAAGCTGCCGTCGGCGCGCGCCAGTGCAAGATCACGAAACAGGGCCGAGGCGCGGACATAGAGCACCAGGTATCCGTCGCGACATGCCTTGTGCGCCAGAGCGCAGGCGATAAAGCTTTTGCCCACGCCGGTTGGGCCGACCAGGAAGATGTTCTCGTGGCGCTCGACCCAGGCCGAGTCGGAGGCCAGCGCACGCACCACGTTGCGGTCCAGTCCGCGTGACGAACGATAGTCGATGTCTTCCACGCACGCATTGCCTCGCAGCTTGGCGTAACGCAACCGTCTTTGCATTGCCAGGTTCTGGCGACTGGTCCACAAGCGATCGACCATCAGCGATAGCTTCTCTTCGAAGCTCAACGGCTGCGTGTCTTCACTCTGCTCGAAGGTCTTCCACGCGTCCACCATGGCTTCCAGGCGCATGGCCGTCAGTTTCTCGATTGTCGGTTGATGAAGCATGCTGCTCTCCTTTACTGGAAGTACTCGGCACCGCGAACGTTGTCATGGGCCAGACGAGGTGCGATGGGTGTGGAGTCGCCGAGCGGCTGCTGATCCAGCCCGCGGCGAAGGATCGATTGGATGCTCTTGAAACTGACCGCACCGGTGCGTAGCGCACGCTCGGCAGCAGCTTCCACGCGCTGGATCGGATAGCGCTGTCCCAGCCGGATGATGCCCAAGCACGAGCGGTAGCCCATCTCCGGGTGGGGATAGGACGCCAGGATCTTTTCCACCACCTGAGCCGTGTGCGGACCGACCGTTTGCGCCCACTGCACAATGCGGCTGGGCGGCCACTGCAGATGCGCCCGATGTGACTTGGGACGGTGCTCGGGATGAGTCACAGCGACGTGCGGTTTGTGCGTGCGCACATGCGATGCGACCCGCACCCCCTTGTGGAAGATCTCGACGACCGCAGGCGTCGCGCGTACTTCCACGCTCTGCCTGACAAGCTGATAAGGCACACTGTAGAAGCTGTGGTCGTACTGGATGTGATAGTCGATGTGGGATAGATCGAAGCGCTCGGCCGGCAACGGACGCAGCGCGGGCCGATCGATCTCGGCGAACAGCAGCGCCCGCGAGCCTTCACGTTTGCGGAACTGCCGCTGGTTGAGCTTCTCAAGTAACTCGCCAATCGCCTGGTTCAGCTCCGTCAGCGAGAAGAAGCGACGATGCCGCAACGCGGCTACGATCCAGCGTTGTACGATCTGCACTCCGACCTCGACTTTGGCTTTGTCACGAGGCTTGCGCACCCGCGCTGGTAGTACGCCCACGCCATAGTGCGCGGCCATCTCCTGATAGGTCGGGTTCAGATCAGGCTCATACCGGCAGGTGCGGATCACGCCGGTGCGCGGATTATCGGGCACCACCAGTTCAGGCAGTCCGCCGATGTATTCGAAGGCGCGGACATGCGCGCCGATCCAGCACGCCGTATCCTGACTCCACGTGGCTTCCGCGTAGGTGTAGTTGCTGGCGCCGAGCACGGCAACAAACAACGAAGCCTCGTGCACCGCGTCGCTGTCGCGGCTGTAGATCGGGACCTTGGCGCCAGCCCAGTCGACAAACAACTTCTCGCCCGCACGATGCTGCTGCCGCATCACGACATCGCGGCTGCCGCGCCAGCGCTGATAGTGATGGCAGAAACGGCTGTACCCGTAGCCGTCCGGATTCGCCGCCCGGTACTCTTCCCACAGCAGTTGCAACGTCACATGTTTGTTGCGCTGCAACTCTTCGTGCAGACGAACGAAGTCCGGCATTGGCCGTCCCGTCGCAACCGCCTCGCTCGTCTTCGGCGGCGCGGGAAACAGCGCCGCCTCCAACTCGGTCTCGGTCATCCCGGACGGCAGCGGCCACTTCAACCCGCTCGCCGCGAACCGCTCCAGATAATCGTGTACAGTGCTCTGACTCAGACAGGCACTGCGGGCAATCTGCCTCTGCCCCAGCTTCAACTCGTAATGCAGACGGAGGACTTCTCGCGTCTTGCGCATGGACACTCGTTTCCCGGGCACTCACTCCCCCTCTCGGAGGCAAAGTACCCGCTGGTGGTGTCCAGCGTCGCCAACTACTTTTCCACAACCGTTCCTGCACCATCCCGATCACCATTCCTGCACATGCCGATCATTGATCGGCTTCCCGCAGGAACACTGATCGCTTTCACGCAGGAATACTGATCGGGATCAGGCAGGAATCGTGATCGGAATCACACAGGAACCCTGATCGACTTCAGCAGGATTCCGCAATTAACTTGTTCGTCTCTTCGCCAACCACGCCACAGCGCTCGAAGTCGCCGACGATGCGGTCCAGCAGATGCGGATCGCGCAACAGCCCGAGCGCGGCCGCCTGCTCGTCGGCCGTCAGCTCGATCTCTTCCTGCTTCGGGTCCAAAGCTTTTTTGATCTGTTCATCCTGGAGCTCTTCCAGCTTCAGCAGCACCCGGCCAAGATCGCGGTGGATGATCTCTTCCTTGATGCCCA
>CAYWSM010000145.1:0-2152 GCA_964460935.1 uncultured Terriglobales bacterium
TTTTTCGGCCGCAACCAGGGCGGGCAGGTTTGTATTCAAGTAATCGAACGCCGCGCGGCGCCCATCCTGCTGCTCTCGGATAAGTACCTGTGCGAATCCCGCCAGTCCTTCGGTGATCCATGGTCGCGGACTATGGAACGCTGCATGGGCTAACTGATGCGCCATTGCGAGTTCCATCTGCTTCTTGTCGTGCGTATCCAACGGACTGAACAGCGTGGCGCCAGAATCGAACGGAGCATCACCGGCCTCGGGCAGTTCGATGACCTGCACCTTATCCGAAGGCTTGCCGAACCATTCTTCGATTTGCGGCTCTACCTTCTCTGCGGCCACCGCAAAGTCGGATGCCTGAGCGTTGTGGTCATTCAAGAAATACAGCGAGATCGTCGGCCGCGTCAGCATGTCAAACGAAGCCATGGCAAAGGTCGGTACTATGCGCTGCAGGTTGTGAAAAGAGAATGTTGTGCAGCCAGAGCGATTCCCTTCTCCGCCAAAATTGCCTCCGCCGATGCCTTCGAAATCACCGTTCGCGACAACCGTGAAGCTATGGTCTTCGTCGGTGATCCAGCAGAAGCGCGAGCGTAGTGTGGCTTGTGCTTCGCGGGCTTGCCACAGGCCAACTGTGGAAGAAAGCGTGTTCTCCAACATGTTTGCGGGTTCCGCGGAGATCGGGTACCAGATCACATGGCCGACACCGCGCAACGCCGTGAACTCGGGAGAAATTCGGTCCCAGTCCGAAGAGAACGCAGGATCGGACGGAACTTCGCGGCGAGTAAGCCGGGTGGCATCTTTGGGAACATCTCCACTGTAGCCTAAATCGAGCGTGACGGTTCCCTTTGGCGGAACCGGTGACGGAAGCGTAACAACAGCTTCGATCACTTTGCCTGTGTGGTCGATGTCGGTTGTGATCGGCTCAGCCAGGTACTGGAGCGGTTTGCCGTCGAGTTCGATCATGCGCCAAGCCAAAGACGACGAAATCTGCAAGGCAACATTTGTCTGAGGCTGATCGGAATCGTTCCGCAAACTTATTTTGCCGCGAGCGGCGAGGGCCTGCTCTTCTGGATCAACTCGAATCTCGAGATCGTATTTTGTGAAGGTGAACGCATTGCGATCGAGCGCGAATGCCGCCGCCGGCAGCGTGATCAGGAGCAATAGAAATTTTCGAAACAAAGAAAGCATTAAGACTTTTTTAGCTTGGAATGGCGACGCTGGCGCAGCACTTCGTACATCACGATCGCGGCCGCGACAGAAACGTTCAGAGACGACACATGCCCGAGCATGGGAATAGAAATAAGGAAGTCGCACTTCTTGCGAACCTGCTCGTGCAGGCCTGAACCTTCGGCCCCGAGGACCAGTGCGCAGTCCATGTTGTAGTCAATTTCGTCGTAGGTTTGCTTCGCACGCTCATCGAGACCGATGGTCCATACGTTACGTTCCTTCAGGTCTTCGAGTGTGCGATTGATGTTGGTCACTCGTGATATCGGCAGGTACTCGGCCGCTCCTGCGGACGCTTTCAGCACTGTGCCGGTCACGCCCACAGCTCGGCGTTCGGGGATGACAACGCCATCCGCGCCTGCGCCATCGGCCGTGCGGATGATCGCCCCCAGGTTATGTGGATCTTCCACGCCGTCAAGCACGAGTAGGAAATTGTGCTCGCCGCGCTTGTTTTCGAGCACCTCGTCGATGTCCGTGTACTGCTTTTCGGACGTGACTGCAACCACACCTTGGTGAGCATGGGTACCTGCAAGGCGTTCTAGCTGGTCGCGCGAAACCTGGCGCACCGGCACACCGGCGTCGCGGCAAGTCTCAAAAATCAACTGTGCGCGGGCGTCACGGCGTCCGGCCATAACTGCCACGTAGTCGAATGAGCGCGATCCCGCCTTAAGGGCTTCGATCACCGGATTGATTCCGAAAAGAACCGGCATGGCTTTTCTCTAGTAGAACACATCGTAAGCTCTCGTGGTGCTTCCAGCCTGCTAGACTGACCTCATCCGTGGGGGTCTATGCACGACGTCTTCATTTTGTCTGCTGTTCGCACTCCAATCGGTAAATTCGGCGGATCGCTGGCCTTCATGACCGCAGCCGATATGGGTGCCGTTGCTGGCAAAGCAGCAATGGAGCGGGCGGGTGTCTCGCCGGAACAGGTCCAGGAAAC
>CAYWSM010000146.1:0-5308 GCA_964460935.1 uncultured Terriglobales bacterium
GCATCCGTCAGCTTGCCATCCATCTTCAGCTTTTTCCCTTCAAGCCCAATGTCGGCAATCCAGTGTTGTCCGCAACTGTTCGGGCAGCCTGTGACGTGCAGTTTCAGTTGCTGATCAAATCCGGGAAGGCGCTGATCCAACTCCTCTGTTAGCCAGCGCGCAAAGCCTTTCGTTTCCGTGATGGCGATCTTGCAGAATTCAGTACCGGTGCACGCAATAGTGCCACGCTGGAATACCGAACCCTGCGGCGGAAGACCTGCAAGTGCGAGCCGATCGGCCACAGCACTGATGTGCTCCTTCGCGACATTGGGAATGAGCAGATTTTGCATCGTCGTGGTGCGGATCTCACCCTCCGCAAATTCTTCAGCCGCATGCGCTACAGCCCGAAGCTGAGAGGCCGAGAGACGGCCCCGAAGGACGGAAGCCCCAACGTAGTACTTCCCGGCCTGTCGCTGTTCGTGAACGCCAACGTGATCGCGAACCACATCTACCGGCGCGTCCTCCGGTTCGGCGGCATCAAGCTTGAATCCGATGCGATGCTGCAGTTCTTCCAGGAAAGTATCGGCGGTCCAGCCATGGCGCAAAAACAGGTATTTGAGGCGGGCGGCTTCGCGGCTCTTGCGCAGGACTTCGCTGTCCCGGAAGATCTCGGCCACGCCTTTTAAGACCGGTAGCACCTGGTTCCACTGCACGAACGCGTTCAGACGTTTTCCGAGGTGTGGTTCCGTGGAGAGTCCGCCACCGATGCGAAGTGAAAATCCAACTTCCGTTCCCGCGTGGCGCTTGCGCGTGAGTGCTGTCAATCCGACATCGTTGATTTCCGGATATGAGCACCACACCCGGCATCCGGTGATGGCAATCTTGAATTTGCGTGGCAGATTGTAGAAGTCGGGATTGCCGACAAAGAACTGCGTCGCTTCCCGCACGAGCGGTGAAGCATCGACGATTTCGTCCTTATCGACACCCGCAACCGGGCAGCCGACGACATTACGTGTCACGTCCCCGCAGGCGCCTGTCGTCGTGAGGCCGTATTGGTGGAGCGTGTCAAAGATGTCTGGAAGAGCCTCGACAGGCACCCAATGCAACTGGATATTTTGTCGAACAGTGATGTCCGCCAAGCCACGGCCGTGCTTCTCGGCGAGATTGGCGATGGCGTGTGTTTGGGCCGAGGTTAAGATGCCATTCGGGATGCGTATGCGCACCATGAAATAAGGAACAGCCTTGCCCTGGCCACCCGGTCCGCTGAGCGCGCCGCCTCCATCGCCCTGCGTGTAAACGCCCCAGGACCGGAAATAAGTTCCAAGCCACTCCGGCGGGATGGAATCAAATCCGTTCGCGGCGAACGCGCGGATCTCATCCATGCACTCCCAGGCGTTTTTCGCGCGTTTCAGTCGTTCGAATTTTTCGGCTGCCGTTTCTTTCTTTACTTCGCTCATTGGGCCTCACTGCCATTTTTCACCGCAAAATAAGAAAACCCACCGCCAGTGCCGACTGACGGTGGGTTCTGAACTTTAAGCTGGAAAAACTGCTATCCGCTAATCAAGTCCCCTCGCCAGAAGACACCCGAGCATGCACACACGCACATGCAGAGGGGACAACAACAAGTCTTCTGGTCGCGGACCATGTCGAACATGGTACATGTGATGTGAATCACCGTCAATCTGACACAGCGAAAATGCCGTACCAGTGCGTTGAAAGCCGCCTGTCCAAAATCTGAAAGCTTTAACGGTGAAGGAGTATCGGTACGTCGGTCACAGTAATTTGCCGGCGTCTATGGTGTAATCTTCCGTGGTAGGAAACTGCCTCATGAAGATTCAGATTGCTGTTTCTCTCGTACTCGCATTGTTGTTTTGCGCTACCTTACCGGCATGTTCAGCCGAAAACAAGCTTGACGGCTTCGCCAAATGTCTGGCGCAGAAGAAGGCCACTATGTATGGTGTGTCGTGGTGCTCGCACTGCGCCGACCAGAAAGAGCTGTTCGGCCCCTCGTTCCAGTACGTCTCCTACGTTGACTGTGCCGTCCCCGGCACCCACCAGGAGACCGATCAGTGCAAATCGCTTGGCATCAAACACACGCCAACATGGATCTTTGGCGATGGCTCGCGCCTGGAAGGAACGATTCCCCTCGATAAGCTCAGCCAGCAGACAGGATGCAAGCTGCCATGAGCGACCGGCTCGGTTGGGTGATCACGTTTTTGTGTGTGATCGGAATCGCGCTGTCGGCAGTGTCGGTGTACAACCATTACAAGCCGACGCCCACCGAGTACTGCGATTTCGGCGATACCTTCAATTGCGACGCTGTTAACAAGAGTGCCTACTCGCATTTCGGCAAAATACCGGTAGCCGGCATTGGAGTCATCGGCTACGTCTTCCTATTTCTACTGTCGCGGGTGAATCGCAAGAACAAGTCCGCCTCGGCATTGCTGATCGCCTCCGCACTGGTGGCCACTATCTTTTCCGCGTGGTTAACGTACGTGGAAGCGCGAATTCTTATGTCGTATTGCATCATCTGCCTGGGATCGGCGGCATGCATCACGCTGATCACGATTCTTGCTATTGTCCGACACATGCAGACCGGCAGGACGGCGACTGCATAAGCCCAATTTCATTGGGCTAAGGTAAATTCGCTAGGATTTACCGAAGTCGCTGGATCAGTGACACAGTTCCAGCACAATGATGTGAGCGGCGATCTCGTCGCTCTGCCACTCCGATGCTCGATAGCAATAGACACCAGGCAATTGGGCGGGACTCAATTTGGCGTCGGGTTCAATCAGGCGATGCTGTACTTCGTTCATCCAGAAACCATAGCAATCCTTGAGCGGGATCCAGCGCGGCTTCAGCCCAATATCGGCAACAACGAACTGTACCTCTCCTTCCCGCAGCAACGTTCTCACATCGGACGATGACAGGAGGCGCACTCGTGAAGCCTTAATCGATCCGGTGTCACTCCATAGGCCCCGTAGAGGCATTTGAGTGACGATTTTCAGCTTCGCGTCCATGGCATGAATTTACACGGAATCGGGCGGAGGGTGGATAGTTACGATGGTGTTTTATCTAAACGAAAGCCGCTCCAAACGGAGCGGCTTCGGAGGAACCCTTTTATCAGCTATTTGGACGAAGCAGTCTTCTTTTTTCGTTCCGCCCAACGCTTCTTCATGAGTTCAGAAAGACGTTTACGCCCGGCAGCGGTAATGCCGCCGGAGGTGCGAACTGCAGAATGGATTCTCGCTCCTCGTGTGTTCCCGCCTTCCAACGCTTCAATGGCGCGATCCAGCCGATCGCGCTCTTCTTTAAGTTGTTGCAGTATTTGTTCTCTGTTCACGAATCACCCTTTTGTGACTTCGTACTGATTGTTTGGTGACAGTGTACCTCGTGAGCAAGAACAGTTACGAGTTCTAAGATTGGGACTGCGATTTGAGCTAGTAGGTCTCCAATAGGCAGGTTCTCGAATCTTACCTTTTTGCCATCGTGGCTGCGGGATGATGGACCTTCAGCGATTCCACATCAAGATAAACGCCTTGCGATTTGACCGCCTTCTGCTGCTCCTTGCTCAACTTCCATTTTTTGATCAGATCACTCGTCAGTGGGCGGATGGTGCCCATCACGTTCGCAACGGACTCCTCGCTGGGCGCACTGGGCTGATGTGCAACGACCAGCAATCGCGTGCCTGAGTCATCCCCGGCATAGTAGATTTTGGCGGCGTCGGAGACCGGCTCGATCTTCACGCGGTTCAGGTACACAAGGCTATTCACGAGTTGATTGGGGTTGTGTCCAGCGAACAGAAGTGAGACTTGGGTGGGGGTATTGATGCCCCGGGTCGAGGTCACATGGTTGTCGTCCATGGCATGGGTGACGAGGACGTATCCCCCGACTAAGATCAGGCCAAAGAAAGCAACCGCGAACAGGCAGACAGTTACCAATAGTCGGCGGTGCCGGTCGAAACGGCCGTCCAACAGATCTTGTTTCAGTTCTTCCCAACGCCGTACATCCATACATCACTAGATGCGAGTTTCAAGCAACGTGGATGGCACATGCCACGACGGTTCATCCCATGTCGCTCCAGGTCAACAATCAGAGCTGTTGACTAGATCGAGTTAGCGTGAAGTTAGCTCGAACTCGCTCATAGGCGGAGCAGAAGAAGTGTGAGTCGAGCGACCATCCAAAGGCAGCCGTCGGGAGTAACAAAGTGGGATATAATCGCGCCGCTTTCAGGGTTGTGGGAGCGATGTGATTCGCGGCTCTCGTGCATCTGCTGATTTTGCCTTGTTATTTGCGCGAAATTCATGCGCTGTTGATTCCTGCAACGCGGCACATCGTCCCCCCTATTTTCGTAGGAGAAGAAGATGACCACTTCGCTGAACGAAAGTCTGCCCGGAGCTTCAGTTGCACCGGGCGCCGGAGCTGCTGCAGCGGCTGCTCCTGTTCCGGCGCATGCTGAACCGCAACATTTCCTGCAACGTATCAAGCTGTTCAGTGGACTTTCCGCACAGGAATGCCAGGAAGTGGTCAAGCGCATGAAGCGGCGCGATTTTCCTCCCCAGACGGTGATTGTGCGCGAGGGACAGCCGGGTAATTCGATGTTCTTTATTACAACTGGGCTGGTGGAGGTCCGAAAGAAAGACCCGAATACCGGGATCGACTTCCTACTGTCCGAGATGGGCCCGGGGCAGAACTTCGGGGAAATGTCGTTGCTGACCGGAAAGCCTCGTACCGCAACTGTTACAGCCATTCAATCTACCACTTGCGCCGTACTGGAGCAGCCGGACTTCCAGAATGTGCTGATGCAATATCCGAAGATCGGGCTGGCGCTTACGCAGATCCTCGCTGAGCGTCTGGAAGAAGCGGACAAGGCAGCGGGAATTGAATTCATCAATCTCGGCAAAATGCAGTTCGATGCCCGTGTGCTCGCCCTGCTGCCGCAGCAGTTGATGATGCAGCATCGGGTGATCCCGGTGGCATTCATCAATAATCGGCTGACCCTGGCGATGTTGAACCCGAACAACATCATCGCGCTTGACGATATCCGCCGAATCATCAAAGGCGTCATGATTGAGCCGGTGGTGACAACGGAAGAGGATTTCAAGAAATTCATGAGCACCACCTACCCTCAGCTCATGAAGAAAGATGTGCCGGCAGAACTGGGGACTTCCGGCGCAGTTCTAGGTATGAGCGGCGCGACAGCGATCACGGGAACTTCAGCCATAATGACCAACAGCATGCTCGATCTGCAGTCGGATCTCATTCGTGACCTGCAGATGTCCGAAGACACGGCGGCGACAGTCAGCGACGACAAGCAGGATCTGATGAG
>CAYWSM010000147.1:0-7005 GCA_964460935.1 uncultured Terriglobales bacterium
GGACTGTTCACTCCGAGGAAGGACAGTGCTTTTCCAGTAGAAGGGATCGCTCCGGCCGGAACCGGTTCCGATGAAGCCGGGACAGCTTGCCGAAGAAGCCGCACGCCGCACTGCCCACAGAAATTGTTTTCTCTCGGATTATTGGTTCCGCACTGATCACATCGCATAGTTGGCTAGTTTAGATGCAGAGCAGCCGAAAATGGGAGGTTTGACGTAAGCCTAGCACTTACTTAGCTTTACGAAAACTCTTGGACCATGTTACTCTCATAACGTACCAATAACGATTGGAAAAACTAGCAGGAGTGCACCAAGTTCAGTGTTAGCCAGAGAGCAAAAAAAGCAGATTATTGACAACTATCGCACGCACACGACTGACACCGGAAGCCCGGAAGTTCAGATCGCGATCTTGAGCGAGCGCATTGGCCAGTTGACCGACCACTTCAAGTCGCACAAAAAGGATCACGCTTCCCGGCGCGGCCTGTTGATGCTGGTGAGCAAGCGTCGTCGGTTGCTCGACTACCTGAAGAAATACGATTCCGAGCGCTACAAGACAGTCATCGGAAAACTCGGCATCCGTAAATAAGTAGTCAGAAACCTGGATTTCAAAACCGCCCGAGCCACATGTTGTCCCGAGAGGGCTATCGTGAGGCTGGGGCCGAAGTACATCTATTGACCAGCGCTCTCTGGTTACATCTCACCTCGAAAGCGCGGACGTGCGGTCCGCGCGATGTGCACATCCGAGCGGAAGGAAACAAATGAAGCAAGAAGTAACCGTTGAACTCTCCGGCGGTAAATCCATTACATTTGAAACAGGAAGAATTGCGAAGCAGGCCCACGGATCGGTGTTGGCCAAGTCCGGAGATAACTACGTTCTGTCGACCGCGGTCGCCAATCAGGAGGCGCGTGAAGGAATCGACTTCTTCCCCCTCACGGTCGATTACCGCGAATATACCTACGCCGGCGGACGCATTCCCGGCGGCTTTATCAAGCGCGAAGGCCGTCCCAGCGAGCGCGAAGTTCTCACCAGCCGTTTGATCGATCGTCCGATTCGTCCGCTGTTCGCGGATGGCTTCAAGTCGGAAACCCAGGTCATCGCCATGGTGCAGTCGGCGGACAGCGAGAACGATCCCGATGTGATCGGCATTAATGCTGCTTCGGCAGCGCTGCACGTTTCAGATATCCCGTTCCTCGGGCCGATTGGCGCGGTGCGCGTTGGATTGAAAGACGGACAGTTCATTGTGAATCCCAGCTACGACGAGTCGCGCGAAGGATTGCTGCGGCTGGTGGTGGCGGGAACGAAAGACGGCATCGTGATGATCGAAGCCGGCGCCAGCGAAGTGCAGGAAGACACCATCGTTGACGCGATCGAATTCGCCCACACGGAGATCAAGAAGATCTGCGCGGCGATCGAGGAATTGCGCGAGAAGGCCGGCAAGCCGAAGCGTGTGGTCACGCCTCCGGAGTTCGACCAGGCCTACTACGACGACCTTAAGAAGAAGGTCGGCGCGGAACTTACCGACGCTCTCAATACCGAGAAGCATCCGAAACTCGAAAGCTACGCCAAGGTCAAAGAGATCAAGTCGAAGCTGAAGGAAGAGATTCCGGAAGACGACGCGGAAGCGCTGTCCAAGTTGAGCCATTACTATGAAACACTGCGCGAGCGGATCTTCCGCGAGCAGGTGACGGAACAGCGCCGGCGCCCGGATGGACGCGCGTTCAACCAGATTCGTCCGATCTGGATTGAAGTCGGCGTGCTGCCCCGCGCACACGGATCGGCGATCTTCACCCGCGGCGAAACACAGGCTCTTGTAACGACAACGTTGGGAACGGGCGAAGACATGCAGCGCGTGGAGCAGTTCGAAGGCGAAGCCAAGAAGCGCTTCATGCTGCACTACAACTTCCCGCCGTTCTCGGTCGGCGAAGTGGCGTTCCTGCGCGGACCCGGACGCCGTGAAGTCGGCCACGGAGCCTTGGCGGAACGCTCGATTCTCGCCGTTCTTCCTGACGAACTGACCTGGCCTTACGCGATGCGCGTGGTCAGCGACATTCTCGAATCGAACGGATCGTCCTCGATGGCGACCGTTTGCGGCGCGTCGCTTTCGCTGTATGACGCAGGTGTGCCGCTGAAGTCTCCGGTGGCGGGCGTGGCGATGGGGTTGGTGAAGGAAGGCGACAAATACGCCATCCTGACCGATATCGCGGGCGCCGAAGATCACTACGGCGACATGGACTTCAAGGTCGCCGGCACGGCAGACGGTATCACCGCGCTGCAGATGGATATCAAGGTTACGGGCATCACGGCGTCGATCATGCGTGAAGCCATGGCGCAGGCGAAGGAAGGCCGGCTGTTCATCCTCGACAAGATGAACGAGGTCATCAATGAGCCGCGCACCAAGATCTCCGAATACGCTCCCCGTTTCTACACGCTGACGATCCCGACGGACAAGATCAAGGACTTGATCGGACCCGGCGGCAAGGTCATCCGCGGCATCGTGGAAGCGACCGGCGTGAAGATCGACGTCGAAGACAGCGGCAAGGTGAACATCGCCTCGTCCGATGCGGCGGCGGCGCAGAAAGCATTGCAGATGATAGGCGAGATCACGGCGACGGCCGAAGTCGGAAAGACTTATCTCGGAACCGTGGTACGGTTAGCCGATTTCGGCGCGTTCGTCGAAATCCTGCCCGGAACCGATGGCCTGCTGCACATCAGCGAAGTCGCTGAGCACCGCATTAAGGACATCCGCGACGAACTGAAGGAAGGCGACCAGATTCTGGTGAAGGTTCTTGCCGTCGAGGGCAATCGCATCCGGCTTTCGCGCAAGGCGATTCTGAAAGAGCAGCGAGCGAAGATGGAAGGTGGAGAGCCTGTGGCGAATGTCGCCAACGAAACCCAGCCAACGACGTTCGAAGGCGGTCATGAAGGTGATGACGAGCCGGATGATAGCCAGACAGCCGTCGGAGCGGTGAACACTGCTTCTGAACACCATTTTGAACGCAGCAATCGTGGCGACCGGGGTGGTGGACGCCGGCATCATGGCGGCGGCGGTGGTGGCCGTGGACGTGGCGGCGACCGTGGACGCGGTGGCCGTAGCGGTGGACGCGGTGGCGATAGCCGGGGAAACCGATAAGGAAACTGTAAGCGGTAAACGGTAATCGGAAAAGTAAGAAAGGCATCGAGGTGACTCGGTGCCTTTTTCAATTAGAAAATGAGTAAGTTGGTGAATTAGTAAATTGGTTCGGAAGAATTCAAGGCCGGGGAATGAGCGGAGCATAGAAAAACGCCGGTCGAGGGCGACCGGCGTCCACCATTTCTATCACTACCGCTACATGCCGGCTACCAGACGCGGCAAGCGTTGTCGCTGACCATCGCCTGGCCTTTCTTGCATCCAAATGCTTTCCAGAATTCCGGCGAGTTCTTCTCGACGTAGTTCACGCGAAATTCGTTCAGCGAATGCGGATTGGTGGTGATGATCAGGCGCTGAATTTCCGGGCGCAGGTTTGCACACCACGAGAACGCATGCGAGAGGAAGAACTTCTGGCGCGGCGTCCAGCCGTCCGGCTCCTTATCGTCGAGCGACTTTCCCGATTTCTTGTAAGTGTCTTCGAGAGCGATGAGAGCAATGCGCAAGCCGGCGTTGTCGGCCGAATCTTCGCCAAGCGTGAGCTTGCCGTTGGTTTTCACGCCAAGTGACGGCACATCGTGCGTGTATTCGTTTTCGATGCAACTGACTTTTTCGTCATAGCGCTTGGCGTCCTCGGGAGTCCACCAGTCGCGTAGATTGCCCTTCGCATCGAACTTGCGCCCCTGATCGTCGAAGCCGTGGCTGATCTCGTGTCCAATCACGAGCCCAATCGCGCCGTAGTTCACTTCTTCGGGCTGTTCCGGATCGAAGAACGGTGGCTGCAGGATACCTGCGGGGAAGTTGATGGTATTCATTTGGGGATCGTAGTAGGCGTTGATGGTAGGCGGTGTCATACCCCACTCTTCGCGGTCCACCGGCTTGCCGATCTTATTCAACTGGCGATGCGATTCGAATGCCGACGCCTGCTGCACGTTGTCAACAAGGTTGTCGGGAACGATGTGCACCGTCGAATAGTCGCGCCATTTATCGGGATATCCGATCTTGTCATAGATTCCCTGGAGTTTCTCGTCCGCCTTCTTCTTGGTTTCGGGCCCCATCCATTCGAGCGTCTTGATGTCTTCGCCCAGTCCGGTTTCGACAGCGCTCACGAGCGCCTTCGTGCGGTCTTTGCTGGAAGGCGGGAAAGCTTTCTGAACATAGGCTTCGCCCAGAGGCCCGTAACCGAGATCGCGATCTGCGTAGGCGACGCAGCGGCGCCAGCGCGGCTCGTTTTCCTGCTGACCGTAGAGTGTCTTGCCGTAAAAGTCGAAGGACGCGTTCACAAACGTTTCGGACAGGTAACGCGCATTCTGGTGAACTGTCCACCAGCGGAGATACGTCTTCCAATTATCGAGCGATTCCGTCTTAAGCATCTGCTCGAGTCCACGGAAGAAGTCCGGCGAGGTGATGATGTAGTGCTTGGGAGCAGGAGCTTTCACATCGCTCAAGTACTGCTTCCATGCGAACGACGGTGCAAGCTTCTCGAATTCGTCGAGCGACATTGGGTTGTTGAGATTGGCGGGATCGCGGCGGCGAACATTATCCATGGCCACCTTGGCCAGCGCAGTTTCCATGCGCAGAACCGTAGCGGCGTCAGCTTTCGCCTGATCCGGCTTCTCGCCAATCAACTCCAGCATCTGCTGGACGTGACCAAGGAACTTGTCGCGAATCGCGACCATTTTGGCATCGCCGGACAGATAGTAGTCGCGGCTGGGGAGACTCATGCCTCCCTGATCAAAGCTGCCGACCATGAGCGTAGCGTCTTTGAAATCAACCTGGGGACCGAAGCCGAACATCGGCGCCGGTGTCTGGTTGTCACTACCCTCCCATGCACCGGGGACGCTTCTGTGAAGTTCGGCCAATACCGACGGCAGATCGGAAAGGTTCTTGATCGAAGCGATGCGGGTGAGCTTCGGCTGAATGGGCTTATACCCCTTGCTGTCGATACCCGCGATGTTCATACAAGCGGACCAATAGTCGCCAATTTTCTGGTGAACGTCATCGCGATTCTTTGCCAGCGAGGCTTCCTGCATCGCATTGCGCAGAATGGTCTCGTTGTAGAGTTCGAGATTCGACGAGGTGCCCCAGAAGACCTCGTCTGCAGGCATAGGATTCGAAGCCATCCACTTGGAGCAGACGAACTGGTAGAAGTTGTCGCAGGGATCGAGCTTCTTATCAACCGTGTCGAGATTGAAGTGATCGAGTTTGGGTAGAGCCCAATTGGGTTCGTTGTCTTTTTGTGTGGATTCAGGTTTGCTGGGAGTCTGAGCAGGTGCGCCAAGAGAGATAAGCAGAATCAAGGGCAGCACCAGTCGTGCAATGCGCATAACAAGTCCTCCGGGTACGCAGGGGCTAATTGTAAATGAGCCGTGACAGAGAAACGATGAACGGTAAGGATACATCGATAGTGGGCGCAATGCTCTAGAGTGCTTCTGTATCAGGTTTGAGTTGTATGTTTGTGGATACCGGTTCCTGCGATTTTGCAGGGACGGCGGTAAGGTTAGCTGAAACGAAAGTTTATCGTCACGCGAATTTGAACCGCGACCGGTTTTCCGTCTTTCGTTCCAGGCTTGAATCTCCACTGCTTTACTGCCTCGATACCTTTGGCATCGAGTTCGGAAGAGACGCTATTCACAACTTGGATTTGCTCAGGGATGCCGTGCGAGTTGACGACAACATCGAGCAACAAAGGTCCCGCAAGATTCGCCTTCTTGAGAGCGTCCCGATCCATATCGGTAAGTTTGGGATCAGGACTCGTAATTACCCGTGGGGGCGTCACCCCATTTCCAACTCAATATACTTCTGCAGAATTGGTCAATGGAGGTAGGGACTCTGGCTTCGCACCAGTTGGCAAGTCGCGCTCGAGTTTGCAATCAGTGGTCGGATCGCTGCAATCAACTTTTACCTGAAGCAGAACTTGCACTGCTACGTGAGAACCGTCTTTGATTGCAGGTTCGAAATGCCAATCCTTGACTTGCTTGAGCACCTGCTTATCGGCTCGTTTAGAGACTCCGCTGACGACCGCGACATGATGCGGGTAGCCATCGGAATCTATTTCTAACGTTAGAGTTACAATTCCACGTTGAGTCTCGATGTCCGATCGATTACCGGCTAATCCTTCCGTGGTTACGTGGAGAAGAATCAGTAAAGTAGCAACATAACCCAGCGCTGTCGCGGGTTTCACTGCGCAATCCCCACCGGAGCTGTAGCTCTTTTGGGAAATACCTCTCCCATCCGCTTGATTTCCGCTCCCACGCCACGAAGCTTCTCTTCGATCCGTTCGTAGCCGCGATCGATGTGGTACACGCGGTCGATAATCGTCTCGCCCTCGGCGACGAGTGCGGCAATCACAAGCGAGGCTGAGGCGCGCAGATCACTGGCGAGCACGGCGGCCGCGCTCAGCGGAGTCTTGCCGCGGACGACGGCGCGGCGTCCTTCGATTTTGATGTTAGCGCCCATGCGCACGAGTTCCTGGGCATGCATGAAGCGGTTCTCGAAGATGTTTTCGGTG
Organism: uncultured Terriglobales bacterium; assembly: GCA_964460935.1. Classification (GTDB taxonomy): domain Bacteria; phylum Acidobacteriota; class Terriglobia; order Terriglobales; family Acidobacteriaceae; genus DATMXP01. The sequence goes on from CAYWSM010000147.1 coordinate 6,634, forward strand.
ATGATCGAACTGCCATCCGCCTGCGTAGCCAGCGCCATGTATTGCGCCTGCATATCGGTCGGGAAGCCGGGATGTTCCTCGGTCGTAATGTCAGTGCCCTTGTAGCCGCCGTTTCCAATCACGCGAACAGACTCGGCACTGCGAGTGATCTTCACACCAACTTCTTCCAGTTTGTTCAGCAGGGCCGTGATATGGGTGGGCTCGCATCCGCTGACGTTGAGGTCGCCTCCGGTAATGGCTGCGGCCATGATGAACGTACCGGCTTCGATGCGGTCGGGAATGATGCGGTGCTTGGCTCCGTGAAGCTTGGCGACGCCTTTGACCTTGATCGTCGAAGTGCCGTGACCTTCGATGTGAGCGCCCATCTTGATG
>CAYWSM010000148.1:0-1834 GCA_964460935.1 uncultured Terriglobales bacterium
GTATAACGTCATCGGAATGTCGTTCGTGGTGTTCTGGTTCATGTACTCCGACTCCTCTGTCAACCGGGGTAGTAATCGTCTCCGTGCTCTTCAAAATGCTGCCTCAGCCAGTGGAACAGGTCTAAAGACGCCTTGTAGTAGTTCCGAAAGTCATCGTCAGTCACGTACAATCCGTCACCGCCGAGTGGAACCGCAAGGGGTACGTGAATCACTTCACTATTGGGTTCAAGCACCCGAATGACGGGGTTCTGAAACAACTGCGGTCGTAGTCCACGCAACTCCTCAGATGCTTTGCCCTCACCGTGCTTCGTTGCATTGGCAACTAGCCTCAACTCGTTGATGACGGCCCATGACGGAAACTGCTTCAGGTCTACGCCAAAGGTTTTGGCATAACGCTTCTCTAAATCCTCCAGCCCTCTGTATGGTGTCGCTGTGTACGTATCTTCTCGTGTTAGGTCTGAGAGTTGCTGCTCCACAACATGGAACAAACCAACGGTGAAGAGGTTGAGCGTGCCTTGAAACATGGCGGTGATGTTTTCGTAGAACGAGATTCCAGCGTCAACGGCGTACTCGGCTTCGTCCGACCCGTCACCGCAGTAGTCTTCTCCGGCTGGTTGCGACATGAGGTGGTCATAGGTTTCCTGTTGGTATTTCTTGGCAATCTGTTCTAGCTGCGAAGCCAGCGGAATGACCCGCTCTTCCACCCACTGTCCGTAGGTGTTAATGGACGGGAATACAACCCAGACAATCCGCCCTGCGATGTAGGAACCTGTGATGGCCATTGTGGCAGACCTGAGAAACGGCTACTTCGTGGACTCCGCCGCTCGAAAGAGTAACCTTGTTGATTGTGTATCGATAGTAATAATCACAGCAAGAATGCAGGTTGGGCAATTGGTTACGGGTGATTGAGACTGCTCGAAACCGAGGCCACCCTGATGGTGCAAAAAGTGCTTTCACAACTACGAACCCTTAGCGCACACCAGCCATGGTTCAATCGACCGTGATGGCTCTAATCGGCTTCTGGCGAGGTCGCCGGAAGCGAGGAACGAGCCAAGTTTTTCGCTTATTTGCCCGAAAATCATATGCTGCTTCCACTCCGCCCGACATCAGAATCTCCCGATGACTAAGAGCCAGAAGACCGCAAAACGTCAGCAACAGCCTCCCGAGATACTCAGAGGTTGGGCCGCAATCGGCAAGTATCTCGGCATCGGCGCTGCGACCGCGCAACGATGGGCGAAGAGCGGGATGCCCGTTCGCCGCGAGGGCAGGTATACGGTCGCCGACCCGGAGGAAATCAGTCGATGGTTAGGTAAGGAGGCGCACATGGCTGGCGATGCGATTGTGGCGACGAACGAGGCTGATATCGCAGCCGCGTTGAAGGAATCAATTTCGGCGGTGCGTAAGGAAAAGCGGAAACACTAATTTTGGGCAGCATCCGGATGTACACCGAAGCTGTACTTTTCGGCTATTTTCCCGCAAAACGAGGAGTGGGTCGGAGTCAACGTTTCTCCAATCGCCTCACGATTGAAGCTTTCTCTGGCTGAAGCACGTTGATGTAGTCAGTTTCATCCAGCCCCGCATATTTCACCGCAGTCATGTACTCGTCTTTCCGAATATAGTGGTGACTCTGCTCGTCGTATGCGTAGGACGTTATTCGATAACGGTGCCTCGAAAAATGCGATTCCCCATCCTCCCAAACCCAGTCGGCGGTAACCAATACAGGCATCGCAGATATCGGGAGGTTCCAAAATGCGTACTCTGACTGATTCGTCACTGCAACGAGAGGCAGAAGATTAGCAAGGCTCTGCGTGCGATGTTCGAGAAGAGCAATGAC
>CAYWSM010000149.1:0-3685 GCA_964460935.1 uncultured Terriglobales bacterium
AACTCCGCTTCAGCGCCGCAATCAGCAACACCCCAAGCCAACGCGAGCAACACGACTTCGGCAGACAGCAGCGCTACGCCTGCGAGCGGAGAGCAGGAAAAACTGAGCACGGTGGATAGCAGCTCCGCCTCCACGGCGTCCGAATCATCCGACGCAAAAGCCGCAACCGCTGATACCGAAACCAAGCCTCCGGACGCAAACGACACTACCAGTGCGGCCAAGCCGAATGATGCAACTCCGGCGAACGACGCGGCCGCCGTTCACGCTTCGCAGGCGCGACAAGCGAAGGAGGCCAAGCAGCGTCGTGAGGCTCCCGACGAAGATTCATCGCAGCCGGAACCGGACAAGTCCCCGGCGCGCACTCCGGAACGCGAGAAGAAGCCTGATCCGCAGCAGAATAAAATGTTGCAGTTGGGGGAAAAATACCTGTACGGTCGTGGCGTTCCTGCCAACTGCCAGCAGGCATTGGTTTACTTCCGTGCGGCTGCCGAGCAAAACAACGCACCCGCGATGGCGCACCTGGGAGCCCTTTACAACAGCGGACAATGCGTGAAACAGGATCGCCCGCAGGCATACACCTGGCTCAAGCATGCTCATGACGCTGATCCGTCCAATCAATGGATCGAGCACGATATGAACCTGCTCTGGCGCGACATGTCGACCCAGGAACGTGCCGGAATCTCACGTTAAGAGCCGCTGCTTAGGTAGTCGTAGCATCTAATCAGAGTCATGGTTTGTGAAAGCTGCCAGCACGCGAATCCTGATACGTTCCGGTTCTGCGGAAATTGCGGACAGGCGCTGGACTGTGTACCTGCCAAAGTTGCAGTGGCCACAAAGCCGTCGGTAATCGCTGTTTCCGGCCCTTCAATTCTCGGACTCGGCGATGATCCCAGTAACGATGCTGATTATCTTCTCGACGACGAGCCGTCGTCTCGCAGCCGCGGTCCAATCTTCCTCACGCTGCTATTTCTCGCTTTTCTCGCCGGGACAGGCTACTTCTACTGGCAGCGCGTGTATGCGCCTTCAATGCGAGTACAGGTTCCTGCGCTGCGCTCTACGCCTCCGCCGGCGTTTGCTTACGAACGCACAGATCCGCTCGTTCTCGCCAATTCGCAATTGGCCACAACGACTGGGCTTCTCGACCGTAGCAGTTTGGATCACGTTCGGCTTCAGCGCATCGCCGCCGACATAAAAGAAGAAGCCGACGCCGCCGATCCCCGCAAAAATCCAAACCTGGTGGAAGGCGAAAAATACCTCTATGGTCGCGGCGTCAGTCAGGACTGCAAGCAGGCTATTGAGCACTTCAAGGCCGCCGCCAAGCAGGACAACGCTCCCGCGCTCACCCATCTGGGAGTAATGAGCGCCAGCGGCCGCTGTATGAAACGCGACCGCGTGCAAGCCTACAAGTGGTTCGCACAGGCCAAGGCGGCAGACCCCGGCAACGTCTGGCTCGATCAGTCCATGGACATGCTCTGGGCCAATATGTCGCATAGCGAGCGAACCGCTGTGCTGAAGTAAAGGCCTCGGCCCGATTCACGTAGCAGTTCTATCCTGCCCTTCGGGTCTTGCTTTCAAGCCATCAGATCGCCAGATCATCAGATCACCCGACGTTGTGATTCTCCTCACTGCTACCAGTGCGTGACCCCGGTCACACTCGCTAAGTACATCTGTGCGCCTTCCTATATTGGAGTCTGTCCATGTCTGAGTCCGTCACCATCGTCGACCATCGCAACGAAAAGTCCTACGACCTGCAGCTCTTCCACGGCAACATACGCGCGGCCGATCTGCGCCAGATCAAAATTAACCCCGACGATTTCGGGATGATGTCCTACGACCCGGCCTACATGAACACCTCTTCATGCCAGAGCCGCGTTACCTACCTCGACGGCGACCGCGGCGTCCTGCTCTATCGCGGGTATCCCATCGAGGATCTCGCCGAGCACTGCACCTTCCTGGAAGTCGCCTACCTGCTTCTCAACGGCGAACTCCCTACCTATTCCGAAATGAAGGAATGGATCGGCGAAATCAGCCACCATATGCTGATTCACGAGAACCTCAAGAAGTTCATGGACGGCTTCCATCACGACGCGCACCCGATGGGCATGCTCGTTTCCACGGTCGCGGCGCTCTCGACCTTCTATCCCGAATCGCGCAACATGAAAGACCCCCTGGTTCGGCACTTGCAGATTGTGCGCCTCATCGCCAAGATGCCGTCGCTGGTCGCGTACGCCTATCGTCACCGCCAGGGACTGCCGTACGTTTATCCCGACAACGATCTGTCCTACGTCGAAAACTTCATGAACATGTTGTGGAAACGTACCGAGCCCCGCTTCACCTCGAATCCGGTGCTCGCTCGCGCGCTCGACGTTCTGTTCATCCTGCACGCCGATCACGAACAAAACTGCTCGACCAGCACCATGCGCAATGTTGGCAGCTCGCAGGCCGATCCTTACATGTGTACGGCAGCAGCGGCTGCGGCCCTGTCGGGGCCACTGCACGGCGGAGCCAATGAAGAAGTGCTCAGTATGCTGGCGCAGATCGGGTCGGTCGATCACATTCCTGCGTACATCAAATCGGTGAAGGAAGGCCGCGTGAAGCTGATGGGATTCGGGCATCGCGTGTACAAGAATTACGATCCACGCGCCCGCATCATCAAGCGCGCCGCCGAGGAAGTCTTCAAGGTCACAGGGCGCAATCCCAAACTCGACATCGCGCTCGAACTCGAACGTATCGCTCTCGAAGACGAGTACTTCGTGAAGCGCAAACTCTATCCGAACGTGGACTTCTATTCCGGCATCATCTATCAGGCGATGGGCTTCAAGACCGAAATGTTTACCACGCTCTTCGCCCTGCCCCGCACCGTCGGCTGGCTGGCGCAGTGGAAGGAGATGCTGGACGATCCGGAGCAGAAGATCGCACGTCCCCGGCAGGTGTATGTTGGGCATCGCAACCGCCACATCGAACACAACCACGAAGCGGCGGACACACTTGCATTGGTAAAGTAGCACCGGCTACTCACCTATCAGCGCGGGCAATCGCCCGCGCTGTTTTATCATGCAGGAAACAACGTCCACGTTACTACTTGTACTCGGCACTCGATACTCATTACTCGGTACTTGCGACTGAACTACAATACCCGCAAAACGATGGGCATCTTCTCCTACATCCTGTTCCCCTGGGGACTCATTCTTCAGGCAATCGCCGTCATCCATTTCATCCGCCGCCGGCCTGATACGTACTGGCTGTTCATCATCATCTTTGGCGGCGGGTTGGGCGCGCTTATCTATATTGCTGTCGAAGTCGTTCCTGACGCGGGATTTTTCCGCGAAGGTATTCGCTTCTTCCCGCGACGCAGCCGCATCAGCCAGTTACAAGCGATCGTGGAGGACAATCCCGCTCCGGCGAACCTCGAAGAACTGGGTGCGCTTTATCTTGAGGACGGGAAGTACAGCAAGGCGAAAGAGATGTTCGACCGCGCTATTGCCTCACGCGCCGATTCGATCGATACGTTCTACCGCCGCGGCCTCGCCGAAATGGAACTCAGGAACTATGGGGCGGCGATCCCCGATCTGGAGCGCGTAGTGCATCAGGACTTCAAGTACGACTTTCACCGTGCCGCCGGACTGCTCGCGCATGCCTATGCGCAAGCGGGCCAAACGGACAGGGCCGGAACCTTGTTTGCCCG
>CAYWSM010000150.1:0-8039 GCA_964460935.1 uncultured Terriglobales bacterium
TCCCCGAAAACACTAACGTCGCTGACGAGTGTTCTGCGGCAGGTGGTGAACGTGGTGGTGCTGCAAAACGAGCGCCGTAGCCTTCAGCAAGCGGATGTGGTCATTCACGTCCCTCTGCAGGAATTCGAAAACACCGACTACACGGAAGGCGACGCGATTGAAGCCGTCGGATACAAGGCCGCCGAGAGCATGGCGGCCGCGCTGAAGGACTACGAATTGAACGACGCCGATTGGCAGGAGTACTTGCGTGCCCGGCAAAGGAAAATCCGCCCGCAGCACGAGCGCGGTAGAGTCGTCGCCGTCGAATCGCCTCAGCCGACAATCCAGCGCGACGCCTCACACGAACTGCAACGCAAGCTACCGGGCGAAGTGAGTCGTCAGCATATCGAGGATGCCTTGGCCGGCGTCACTGCCGCTGCAAGCATTCCATCGGCCTACTACGGCTGGCAATCGGGCGACAATCCCGGATACCAAATCTCGCTGCAGGAGCGGCCTTCGGGCGGAGAGGTGCTGATTCGTCCATCGCTCGGGCTGCAAGTCTCGGGCGGCGAACCCACCCGCGCGTCGCTGCATATCAGTACCGTTACAAATCCTACGAACGCATATAAGTCTCGTCTGCTGGGCGAAGGTTCCATTGGTTACGATCCCGGCATTCGCACCGAGTACTACAAGCCCTTTGATGGACGCGCCTACTTCATTGCGCCGGGCGCGTTCATCCAGCGCACCCATATCGACTCCTACAACGGATCGCAAATCGAGGGACACGTCCGCGACCGTTTTGCCGGTACTCTCTACGGAGGACTTGGCACATGGCGATTCGTGCAGTGGCGGCTGGGAATCACCGCCGGATATGATCGCGTCAGCCAGCCCGTGCTCGCCAACGGCATCAACTCAGACAGCACGGCTTTCGCCAAACCCGAAACAACGCTGCTGATCGATACCCAGGACAAGGGCATCCTCCCCAGCCGCGGCACGCGCGCAAACGCCGCAGCCGGATACAGCATCCGAACGAACTCCTATCCTTACCTGAATGCGGCGTTCTCGCATTTCCAACCGCTGGAAAAGAAAAGCTCTCTTTTCTTCATCGGACGCGGCGCAACGAGTTTCGGCCGCAACCTCGGCTATTACGATCAATTCACCGGCGGCGGATTCGCCGACCTGTCCGCGTTCCGTTTCCAGGAGTTCCACGCCAACACGCTCGCTACCGCCGGCGCCGGAGCGTACACGCCCATTCCCAAGATCTCGATTTCAGGATGGAAGCCACTGATCGCCACATGGTACGAAGTCGGCCGCTTCGACCAGGGCGCAAAGGGATGGTCCACCGAGCAGAGTGCATCTGCTGGTATTTTCGGCCCTACTCCGCTTGGAACCGCCGGCCTGGCACTGAGCTCCGACCAGAACGGAAAACTGCGATTGCGCCTGGTGTTTGGCAGCTTCTAGTGTTGTTCGCACCGGGTGTGCGATACTGATTTGGCCAACCTCAAGCCGGGATGGCGGAACTGGCAGACGCAGCGGACTCAAAATCCGCCGAGGTTTACCCCTCGTGGGGGTTCGACCCCCCCTCCCGGCACCAATTAAACTTCCATTCAAAGGTTTCTCCCGGACACCTTTCAGGCTTAAATCGAGCGCGAGGAACTGACGTTGGCAGTTATTGCAGCTTTGCTTGACGGCTCATACGAGGAGGTAATGAAGGCACTGCAATGAAGAGACGAAGACTAGGCTTACCAAACTTTCCAATATTACTCATGCAAAAAGCGAAAGCCCCGGTTAGTCATTCCGGGGCTTTTCGCGAAAACCAGTAGTACTGACGTCGCCTGTCAAGCACTTACAGTTTACAGCGGTTGTCAATACAGGCCAAGTAGCGAGCGGAGGGCGGCGGAATCGAACCGCAGTGGTTGACAAGCCACTCAGCCGCTTGACAGGCGGCGTCAAGTACCAACTAGCAACACCCTCCAGACGCTTTCGCCTGCCCATAGCCACCTTACAAACCACGCGGAACTAAGTCCGTGATCCTGCCTCTCTTCGACTGATTTTTGTTAGTGAAGATTTCCCGGAATGAAACTTATTGCAATTGCGAAGCCACTTGAACAAAAAAAGGCGCGAAGCTTGTCGGAGCTTCGCGCTTACTTTATTGATTATCGGTTTACCGATTACCGTTTTGTTATCTTCCCATCCCGCTTGGCATTCTCATCCCTGCCAATTTGCGGGCGAAGCTCGCCTTGCCCATATCTTTGAACATCTTTTTCATTTGGGCATACTGCTTCAGCAGGTTGTTTACGTCGTGGACGGTCGTGCCTGATCCGCGGGCGATTCGCTTGCGGCGCTGGCCGTTGATGGCGTCGTGGTGGTCGCGCTCATACTTGGTCATCGAGTTGATGATCGCCTCGACCTTTACCAGTTCGCGTTCGTCGAAGTTGTCGGCCGCATGCTGAAGACCCGCAAACGGACCGATCCGCGGCAACATTCCCAGAATGCTGGAGAACGATCCCATTTTGCGTACCTGCCGCAGTTGATCGCGGAAATCTTCGAGAGAGAAGCCATCGCCCCCGAGCGCCTTCTTTGCGAACTCTTCGGCTTTCTTTTTATCGAGTGTGGCTTCCGCCTTCTCGACCAGCGACATGATGTCGCCCATGCCGAGAATGCGGCTGACGATGCGGTCAGGATGGAATGGTTCGAGCGCATCATACTTTTCACCGATGCCGATGAACTTGATCGGCTGGCCGGTAACGTTGCGGATCGAGAGCGCAGCACCGCCGCGCGCATCGCCGTCCATCTTGGTGAGGACAACGCCGGTGAGTGTCAGTCGCTTGTGAAACTCATCAGCGGACTTGACTGCGTCCTGGCCGGTCATCGAATCGGCGACGAACAGGATTTCGCTTGGGTTTAGCGTCGCCTTCAGCGCCTGCATTTCTTCCATCAACTGCTCGTCGATATGCAGACGTCCGGCGGTATCGACGATCAGCACATCGCAACCGTAGCTGGCCGCTTCGCGCCGGGCTTCTTTCGCCAGGCGGACAACATTTTCGGTGTTCGCTTGCTCCAGATTACCGACGTAGATCGGCGCCTTGATCGCGTCGGCGACGACTTTTAACTGGTCGCGGGCGGCTGGACGATAAACGTCCACCGAAACCAGCATCGGGCGGTGTCCGCCCTTTTTCAGCCAATTCGCCAGTTTGCCGGAGGTCGTCGTCTTACCGGAACCTTGTAGTCCAGCCATCAGCACAACCGTAGGCGGCTGGGACGAGAACTTAAACTTCGCCGTGTCGTGGCCAAGGATGTTTGCCAGCTCATCGTGGACGACCTTCACGAGCTGTTCGCCGGGGGAGAGGGCGGTCATAACCTCGGTACCGAGCGCCTTCTCGCGCACGTGGTCGATGAGTTCCTTGACGACCTTTACGTTGACGTCGGCCTCGAGCAGGGCCAGACGGATCTCCCGCAAGGCTTCACCGATGTTCTCTTCGGTGAGTTTTCCCTGTCCGCGCAGGTTCTTGAACGCGCGTTGTAGTTTTTCGCTTAGATTCTCAAACACACTTTAATTATAGCCGGGAGATGCTCCGATCTGCCGGATAGCCAGAGGCTTAAGCTAGAACACCATCTCCCCTACGTGCGCGAAGTCGCTGACCGCGAGTAGCACGATTTGCTATCTTCGTCGCATGAGGTTATCCCGGTTCCTAGCGCTCTTCCTCCTGCTTGCTTCCGTCCTTCCTCTCATTGCCAAAGATAAAGACAAGTACCTGAAGCCTCAGCCCATCAAGCTCGATAAAGAGGGCGAAAGGTGGGCGGAGAAGACGCTCAAGAAGATGACCCTGGAAGAGAAGGTCGGCCAGATGTTCATGATCTGGGCGCGTGTGGAGTTCCAGAACATCGACAGTGCTGATTTTAAGAAGCTCACCGACGCCATCACCAAGTACCACGTCGGAGGTTTCGGTGTGACGGTGCCGGTGGAATCGGGGTTGCTGGTTAAAGGCGATCCATATGAAGCCGCGATGCTGACCAACAACCTGCAACGCGCGGCGAAAGTTCCCTTGTTCATGGCCGCCGATTTCGAGCGCGGCCTCACGATGCGGCTGAATGGGCCGACGATGTTTCCCTATGCCATGGCGTTCGGTGCAGCGGGTAAGCCGGAGTATGCAGAAGAATTCGGGCGGATTACTGGACTTGAAGCACGGGCGATCGGGATTCACTGGAATTGGTTCCCGGATACCGACGTGAATTCCAATCCGGTAAATCCGGTCATCAATACACGGTCGTTCAGTGGCGATCCGCAACAGGTCGGCGAACTCGCCGCAGCCTATATCAAGGGTGCGCATGAGTCGGGCATGATGACTACGGCCAAGCATTTCCCTGGACACGGCGACACCGCCACCGATACGCACATCGGTTTCGCCATGGTGAACGGCAATCAGCAGAGGCTGGACTCGGTTGAACTTCCGCCGTTCCAGAAGGCGATCGAGACTGGCGTGGATTCGGTGATGATCGCGCATGTCACGGTTCCGGCACTCGATCCCGATCCGAACCACGTAGCCAGCACATCCCCCAAAATTGTGACCGACCTGCTGAAGCACAAGATGGGATTTAAGGGCCTGGTCGTTACCGACGCCCTCGACATGAATGGCCTTATGCGTTTGTATTCGCAAGAGCCGGGGGTGAATCCTTCAGGCGCTGCTGCGGTTGCAGCCGTCGAGGCCGGCAACGACATGCTGATTATCCCGCACGACCTGGTCGGCGGCATTGATGGTGTAGTCAAAGCTGTCCGTGATGGCCAGATTTCGGAAAAGCAGATTGACGCTTCCGTGCTGAAAATTCTGAAAGCAAAAGCTTCCATCGGCCTGAACAAAGCCCGCCTGGTGGACCCCGAGGCTGTCGGCGAGTTGGTAGCACAGCCGCAGAATGTGGCAAAGGGACAACAGATCGCCGATGCCGCCGTCACTCTGGTTCGGGATAGCGGAACTGTGTTGCCATTTGAATATCGACGGGCGGGAACAATTGGCGGGGCGAGTCCGTATACAGAGGTGGCGAAGACTACCAACCGGACGGTGGTCGTCGTTTTCACCGACGATCTCCGCAGCGACATGGGGTGGACGTTCGCGCGGGATTTCCGGATGCGCGAAAACGATGCCAACGTAATGTTCGTGGAGGCATCGACGGCGGCTTCCATGACGAACCAGGTGATGACAGCCGTTCAGCAGGCGGAAAAGGTGGTCGTGCCGGTGTACTCGTTCCCGGTGGCCGGGCGCGTGATTCAGGGCCCTAATGGACCGATGAACAGCGTGGCCCTGCCGGAAGCGAGCGCCAACCTGCTGCACCAGATCCTAGGCGTGGCGGCGAAAAAGACGGTGGTGATGGCGATGGGGAACCCATACGTGGCGAGCGATTTCCCTGAAGTACAGACGTACCTGTGCACGTTTTCGTTTGCGCCAGTGTCGGAGCTAAGCGCAGTGAAGGCCCTGTTTGGAGAGATTCCGATTGGTGGACATCTGCCGGTCAACATCCCGGAGATCGCACAACGGGGCGAGGGCATTAACCGTCCACAGATCTTAAAGGGGGTATTCAATCCCAATGTTTCAGGCAAATGAGTTCAAAAAAGTAAAAATTGCGGCTATCGCAGTGCTGATGTTGGCGGCGCTGGCCGCGTGTTCGGTCTCCACCCAGAAAGACGGCAATGGCGAAGACAAGAAGGTGGACATCAAGTTGCCCTTCACGGAGATTCACGTTGGCTCCGATACCGGCGCTCAGGATGCCGGCATAAGTACATATCCGGGCGCCAAACCGAAGGAGGAAGCCAACGACAAGCATCGCGCCAACGTGCAGATCGGCGGCGAGAATTTCGGCGTTAAGGTAATTGCCGCCACTTATCTCAGTGACGATCCTCCGCAGAAGGTGATCGATTTCTACCGCAAGGATCTGTCGAAATATGGCAAGGTTCTCGAGTGTCCGAAGGGACTGAAAGAGAACCACGACAAAGACAATGAAGAATTGCGGTGCGACGATAAGGGTTCGGAAGAGCCCGGCAAACTCGACCTCGCCGTTGGTGTGCCGAGCCGGCAACACATTGTGGCGGTGAAACCGAGCGGAAAAGGCACCGAATTCTCTACCGTCTTCGTGCAGGTGAAGGGCGGCAAGAACGATCAGACAATGTAATCTTGTCGGGCTTCACGGCGGGATTGACGGATTCCCGAATAGGGAAAATTTTGTCAAGGCCGGAAATCTGTAATTTTCCGTTCAACTGCATGAATCGAAAGAAAATATTGTTGACTGCAATTTGGCAGTAAAAGGCTCTTTTACAGGTCATACTCAAACTTGAGGCGGTTGAAGGCAAATCCCTTCAGCCGCCTCTTTCTTTTTCCACAAGGAGAGCGGTATGGCTGAAGAGAGAACACGGGGAATCGACGTTTCGCACTACCAGGGCAAAATCGATTGGCAAACGGTGGCAGATTCAGGCATCTCATTTGCATTCATTAAAGCGACTGACGGAGCGACAAGAGTTGATCCAACGTTCAACGCGAACTGGAGACGAGCTCAGGCTGTGGAACTACGGCGAGGTGCGTACCACTTTTTTCATGCACAACAAGATTCGGAGCGACAGGCGCAAGTCTTCCTTGCGATGCTCAGAAAGGATCACGGCGAACTACCACCGGTGCTCGACTTCGAGACTCTCGACGGTGCTTCTGTGGATCATGCTTTATGTGGAGCTAAACAATGGATGGAAATTGTGGAAAACGAAATCGGCAAAAAGCCGATTCTTTACACCGGACCAGCGTTTTGGACCACTACTATGGGGTCCGTAGAGATATTTGCCGATCACCCGCTGTGGATCGCTCACTATACGGACTCAGATCATCCCAATGTACCGCAACCATGGCGTAATTGGGCGTTCTGGCAAAAATCGGAGAAAGGCCTGATTGCAGGCATAAAGGGTCCTGTTGATCTTGATATTTATGTGGGAACCGTAATGGAACTCGATGCGTCTTGCGAACGTATACATAAGAAGAGCGCAGCGATCGGTTCCTGAGGTTAACCGTGCGGATTCGAGGACTCGGCGTTGCGCGTAGTAAAGCGTTCTCCGCTCAGCCCTCGAGTTCCGCATCTGAACCCAAATTTCGCTCCACTGAAAAATTCTTATAACTAATTGAACCGGGCCGCGTCTATCAGATGAGATCAAAAAGAAAGAGTCAGGCATAACGCCGGGTATTGTCATGAAGGTGAAAAGAAGCACCGGTATGCTGAGAGTGAATGAGAGGCCCTCAACACGCAACGCTGCAGTCAGCAGCACAATCATCAGGAGGAAGTGCGTGAAATTCGCGGTAACAACGCGAACCTTGGACGACGTCGCCATCATCAATTGCGGCGGCAAGTTGATATTCGAGAAGGAAGCGGCTGCTCTGTGCCGCATCGTAATGGGGCTGATGAAAAGTTATCCCAGTGTGATCGTTAACATGAGCGGGCTGGAATCGATCGATGGCAGTGGCTTGGGAACGCTGGCGCAATGCATTCGAGATGCCAGGCAGAACGGCGCATCGCTGATCTTCTGCCGGGTGCCGAAGAAGATTCGCGAAGTGCTCGACCTGACGCGTTTGTCATCGCTGGTCGAGATCGTTGGCAGCGAAACCGAAGCTCTCGAGCGGAGCCGCGCTGCCGCCTAAGTCCTCCTCAGCAACAACTGGCCGCCGGAAATCGGCGGCTTTTTTTTGTATTCTGCTTATTTGTGCTATGCCTTTTGTTACCTTCCTAGGTACATTCGGGATTGAAGACGCGTCGCGGTTAAAGCAGACTCTGTAGCACTCAGGCGGAGTCTGATGAGATCGCGTCTACACATTGCGTTACTTCTGCTTGTTTGCCTCAGTTGCGCTGCCAACGCGCAAAACACTGAACGGGTATTGTCTTACGATACCGATGTCGCGGTAAACAACGACGGATCGATGCTGGTCCGCGAGAGTATTCGAGTACACGCAGCGGGTCAGAAGATCGTGCACGGCATCTATCGCGACTTCCCCACCGAATACAAAGACAAGATGGGAATCCGCAAGCACGTGCCCTTC
>CAYWSM010000151.1:0-3362 GCA_964460935.1 uncultured Terriglobales bacterium
CTTGGCGGCAAAGAGTTCATCTTCAAGAACGATTTCGCGAACATGATCTTCCACGCGCGGCTGGCGGCGTCGGTATTTACGATCATGCTGGCATTGCTGGTCTTTCTTGCCGCGAAGGAAATGTTTGGCACGTGGGCCGGCTTCATTGCGCTGGCGCTGCTGACGTTTGATCCCAACCTCCTCGCTCACGGAGCGGTGGTCGGAACCGACGCCGGCCTTTCGTGTTTCATGTTCGCCTCGGTGTACGCCTTCTATCGCTACGTGAAGAAGCCGTCAGTTGGGCGACTGATCCTGGTGGGAATCGCGACGGGTCTGGTGCTGACGGTGAAGCACACGGGCATTCTGGTGTTCCCGATGCTATGCCTGCTGGCGTTGGTGGAGATCGTACGGGGGACTATCCCACTTAAGCCAAACGAAGGCTTAAATGGGGCGCCCACAATGTTGCAGCGCGCGGGAAAAATGGTTGTCGCTCTGGTGGTCATCTCGGCGATTGCCATCACGATCCTGTGGGCTGCGTACGGATTCCGTTACAAAGCGCGCCCACAGGGAAGAGAGATCAACCCTCCACTGGCGGAATTCGTACAAGGACTCTCGCGTCCGCATGATATGAAATTGCTGCAGACCGTGGCTCATTACAAGCTGCTGCCCGAGTCGTACATCTACGGACTCGCCGACGTGCGCATCATGTCCGACTTTTACGCCAGTTTCCTGTTGGGCAAGGTCTATCCGCACGGTGTATGGTTCTACTTTCCCCTGGCGTTCGCGATTAAGTCGAGTTTGTCGTTCCTGATTCTTCTGCTGATTTCCATCATCGCCATTGCAACGCGAAAGTTAACTGCCTGGCGCGAGATCCTCTTCCTGACCATACCTCCGATCTTCCATCTGATTGTCGCCATGAGTTCCGGAATGAACATCGGCGTGCGCCATATCCTGCCGATGTACCTGTTCTTTGCCGTGCTGATCGGCGGAGCAACATGGAAACTCATCGAAGCCAATCGCAAGTGGGCTTATGTTGTGGTTGCATTGCTTGTGTTTCAGGCGATTTCAACCTCGCGCACCTACCCGGCCTACATCGCCTACGCCAACGAACTCTGGGGAGGCCCTGCCAACGTTCACAACCTGTTGAGCGACTCCAACTCCGACTGGGGGCAGCAACTGTACGCCGTGAAGGATTACCTCGACCGGCACAACACCAAGGACTGCTGGTTCATCTATTTTGGCGAAGGCGTCATTGATTACAGTTATTACGGCATTCCCTGCAAGCCGCTGCCCACCGCCGATTCGATGTGGGTGCGCGAGCCTGCGAACGCGCCTCCTTCAATCGATGGCACCGTGCTCATCAGCGCGGGCGATCTGTCCGGGTTCGAATTCGGAGCCGGAGCGCTAAACCCCTACGAGCAGTTCAAATCGCTGAAGCCGGTCGGCATGATTGACTACGGAGTCTTCGTCTATCAAGGTCACTTCGAGATTCCGTTGGCCGCTTCGATCAGTCATTCGCAGAAAGCCGACTGGCTAATGGACGAGAAAAAGTTTGACCAGGCATTGATTGAGGCACAGGAGGCCGTCAGGCTGGCTCCCGACGCCGTAAAGCCAAACGCGCAGATGGGCGACATTCTGACAGCAATGAACCGCCCTGATGAAGCGCGCCCGTACTATCAGAAGGCTTTGCATTCGGCCACGACGATTGAGCCTGAGTTCCAAGTCGGTTGGGTCGATGGGCTTGAGAAGAAAGTGGCGAATGCTCAGGCCGATCCGCCAGCGGTTGCGAGGTAGCGTTGAACCGAGAACCCATTGCACGTTGTCTGGGAGAATGAATAAATGCCCAAAGGGCGGTTGGAAGCGTTCAGTGATGGCGTTCTCGCGGTCATCATCACCATCATGGTGCTGGAGATGAAACCGCCCCATGAACCGAGCTTAGCGGCGTTAAGGCCGTTGCTTCCGATTTGGCTGACCTATCTTCTGAGTTTCGTTTACATCGGCATTTACTGGAACAACCATCATCACCTGCTGCACGCAACGCAGCACGTCAATGGCGCGACGCTCTGGGCCAACCTGCACCTGCTGTTTTGGCTATCGCTTATTCCATTCACAACCGCCTGGATGGACGAGAACCATTTCGACTCGTGGCCGGTTGCCATCTACGGTGTCGTGCTTCTGATGGCAGCCATTGCGTATTTCATCCTCACAAGGACGCTCATCAGCCTTCATGGACGAGGCTCGAAGCTAGCGACTTCCATCGGAGGAGATAGGAAAGGAAAAATTTCGATAGTCGCTTACGCCGCCGCAATTCCTCTGGCATTCGTGCAGCCGTGGATTGCAGGCGCCTGCTACATCATCGTTGCGATCATGTGGCTGATTCCAGACCCGCGTATCGAAAAGAAGGTCGAACAATCCGCGGAGAGGAACGGCTGACTCGACGCCATGCGGCTTATGCCGCAATTCGTTCTCTAACTTTTTTGTTCGACAGCCACGTTTTGGCTGCTTCCACATCGTCTTTGCCGAGTTCATGTCCTCCTTGATGCCAGTACATCGAGACATTCGCGCCTCCGCTCTCCAGGGCAGCCTGAAGTTGCTCGGCCTGATCGCGAGGGACAATCTGATCTTTTGTGCCAGCGGCGATAAAGACGGAAAGCTCAGAGAGATTTCGCACCATGTCCGGCTTGAAAGGAATCTGCGGCCGGAAGAGCACGGCGGCCGTCAGGTAATGCGGATGCAGCAACATCAGGCTTGCAGCGATGTTCGCGCCATTTGAAAAACCCACCGCAACCAGATGCCGCTTACTCAATCCATAGTGCTCGGCAGCGGAATCGATGAACTCTGCGAGTTCGTTCGTGCGTTCCTTAAGATCCTCGACATCGAAAACGCCTTCCGAAACTCTGCGGAAGAACCGGGGCATGCCATTCTCCAGCACTTTTCCGCGCACCCCCAAGAGTGCTGCGCCAGGCCACAGTTCTCTTCCGAGCGGCAGCAGGTCTCGCTCATCCCCGCCGGTGCCGTGCAGCAGCAATAGCGTTGGCGAGTCCGGCTCCTCGGCAGGTCCGAAAATATGTACGAATCCAAGATCATCAGGCGGCTTCATCGGCTTGTCCTCCACGAGTGCTCGGTAGTACCACTGGCGGTAACAAGCGCTCCAGTTCCGAACGCGCCTGTTCGAGCCACGGTGGTAATTTTAGTGACGACCCAAGACGATCGACCGTTTCGTCGGTCGCAAAGCCCGGAGGATCTGTAGCAATCTCGAACAGCACCCCGCCGGGTTCCCGGAAGTAGATGGAATGGAAATACTGCCGATCGATGATCGGCGTCACGTCATAGTCGCGTTCGATGAGAGTGCGGCGCCATCGTATCTGCTCTTCGTCCGTTGC
>CAYWSM010000152.1:0-26492 GCA_964460935.1 uncultured Terriglobales bacterium
CAAAGAGGTCGAGGACCTGCGTACCGACCCGAAGGCCATCGAGAAGGAAGCCCGCGAACAGCTCCACTACACCAAGAAGGGTGAAGTGATCTATCTTCTCCCGCAGAAGCCCGCCGACCAGCCACCCAAGGACGCCAGCGCGAAAAAGTAGGTTCCGTACCGAGTCGTGAGTACCGAGTGTCGGAACCCCACCCCCTCCCTGAGCTATCATCCTGATAACGTTATAGTTGTAGTCCGTAATTGATAACAAAAGAGTTACAGGGGCTATGGATGCCCTCCCCCAGGACGTCTGTCATCTATGAAAACAAAGAAATTACAAGGCAGCCATCCATGTTATCCAACAAAACAAAGAACTTAGTGGACCAGGAGATCTCGCCATTTCGAATCGTCGAACGCTCAATTATCAAAGAACAAAACGGGCGAAGAAAAATTGGTTTCTTCCCCACATCAAACTGATTATCGGAGACGGAGAAGAGGAAAGGGAAGGGAAATCGAACGTAGTCGTTACAAACTGTTTCCCGAATGGGAACGTTTAGCACGTGGAAGGCCAAAGAGATTGGTGATTTGTAATTGGTAATTTGTAAACGAAAAGGCTTGGTGGGAACAGTCGTGGTGGGTGGACATTCCGGCCCTTTCCAACCGAAGGAAAGGACCGGGCACCCAGCCAGGTGTTTAGTGGTGATGGTCCTGATCGTGGTCGTTGTTGTGTTGGTGACGCCATGTCCAGTATTCCTTCTGCTCGTCTTCCTTCCGGTCGCGATACTCGCGGTGGTCACGATGAGTATCGCGCTCCCATTGCGCATAGTAACCGGCCTCGCGGTCGTCCCAGCGATGAGTGTCGTGATAGTAAGGGTCGTTCGCCCGGTAATAACGGTGGCTCGAGCACGCCGTGAACATCATTGCCGCCGCTAGCGCAATGACACCGATCTTCAGTTTCTTTCCCATATGTCCCCGCCCATTAACTCCTGATTTGTTGGTTGCCCACTCGGGAACCGCAGTTGTCCCGGTTGATAGCTGGGTGTGCGCCGAGGGTTCTATGTATTTTCCACGCCAACCACCCATAGTGACGTCCCCCCAGGAGACCTAGCGCGCGGACAGGAGTGTCCGCGCCACACAAGCACAAGGCAAGAGCACAAGCCAAAGAGGCACAGCCAGGAATGGCTGTGCTACATCGTTAGCGCACGACGCCTTCCAGCGGCGAGCTGGCGGTCGCGTACAGCTTCTTGGGCATGCGGCCGGCGAGGTAGGCCTGGCGTCCGGCGAGGACGGCGTGCTTCATCGCTTCGGCCATTAAAACAGGATCCTGTGCATGGGCGATGCCGGTGTTCATGAGCACAGCGTCGGCGCCGAGTTCCATGGCGATGGCCGCGTCGGAGGCGATGCCTACGCCTGCATCCACGACCAGCGGAATGTTGTCGAGCATTTCGCGCAGGATGCGGATGTTAGCCTGGTTCTGGATGCCCATGCCGCTGCCGATCGGCGCGCCGAGCGGCATGATGGCTGAGGCTCCGGCGTCGATGAGGCGCTTGGCGACGACGATGTCGTCTGACGTGTACGGCAGGACGGTGAAGCCCTCTTTGACCAGCGTGCGCGTGGCTTCGATGGTGGCCTGCACGTCGGGGTAGAGCGTGCGCTCGTCGCCGATGACCTCGACCTTCACCCAGTCGGAGAGGCCGACTTCGCGGCCGAGACGCGCGGTGCGGATGGCGTCGTCGGCGGTGTAGCATCCGGCGGTGTTGGGGAGAAGGAAGTAACGCTTGGGGTCGATGAAGTCGAGCAGAGATTCTTTGCTGCGATCGAGATTGACACGGCGGACGGCAACGGTGACCATCTCGGCTCCGGAAGCTTCGATGGCGCGGGCGGTTTCGGGCCCGGACTTGTACTTGCCGGTCCCGACGATAAGACGCGATCTAAAAGTGCGACTTGCAATAACCAGTGAGTCTGACATGATGCGAATATTGTAGAAGATTGGCGAAAAAGCTGTTGCTTTCCGCGCGGCGGCGAGCTATAAAAACTAAAGACGCGCTGCCCATATCGGGCGGCGCGTTTACTTTTTGGAATAAAGATCAGCGCCTGTGAGACGCTCCCACATCTGCCAAAAGATGGCAGATGTGGGGCACCCTTCTCACGGGCGCTTTTTCTTTTGGAGAAAGAAGATGCTGCAGATGCTGTTGGTTGCGCTGTTTATGATTTGCACTGTGACGATGCAAGGTCAGGACAAAGCTCGCGCCGTGCGATTGGGCGAATTGACGATCGACGGTCCGATTGACAAAGTGTTCCCGCTGTTCACGCCCGAAGGAGAAACGCTCTGGATCCCATCGTGGAAATGGACTCCGATTTATCCCGCGGGGAAAGAAACCGTCCGCGACATGGTCTTCCGCACGGACGAGGACACGTTGTGGACGCTGGCGGTATATGAGCCTCCGCGGCGTTCGGTGTACGTGCACACGTCGCCGGATCTGCTGGCGAGGATTGAAGTCGTCTGCGAGGCGATCGACGCGAACCACACCAAGATGAACATCACGTGGGTTATGACGGCGATCAACGAACACGGACAAATGATCATCGAGCATCACCAGACCGAAGCCGAGAACGCGAAGAGAATGGAACGCTGGAAGAAGTGGCTGGATGAATATGCGGTGAAGGAAGGTTGGAGCAAGTAAGTCCGAAGGACGAAGTACGAAGTGAAGAGTGGTTAGGTTGCGCTGCGCTCAACTTCGTACTTCGGGGTCTGTGCCTTGTGCTTTGCCTCGATTTTGTAGTGCAGGCGCATGACGGGAAGTCCGAGATAGCGAATGCTGTGGTCGGTGCGCAGGACGCCTTCTTTGTCGACATAAACGTGAAAGACTTCGTGGAGCGTTTTTAAATAACGCACCTGATAGAAATCTGATCCGCGCTCGACGAGGCGATAGAAGCCGGGATCGCCAAAGTGGCGTCCATGCGAGATCAGCTTGAATGATCCGTCGGTTTGCGCTTCGGGACGAAGGAACACCGTTGAGCTGCCCTTTGGAACCGGAAAGCTGACTTTGACGCAGCGGCCATCGTATCCGGGAACTGCGCCCGTGGTGTAAATGCCGGCGTAGATGACGAAGCCATTCTTCTTCATCCGTCGCAGCCAGCCGGTGTATTTGCGGTGACCCGCGGAGTCGGTGAGTTCGAGGACTTCGCTGGTCATGCCGCCTGCGAGTTCCATCGAGGACACCGGGAAATTGAGCTGCTGCATGCGACGGCTGGCGAAGGTCACAAGTCCCCAGAGAAAAAAGCGCATGAAGATGGTGACCTCGCTCCAAGCCTCGAGCGTGTAATGCGAGGTGTGCTCGTAGAAATCGAGGATCGCGGGATGAATCTTTTCGGGATCGAAGCTGGGTCCACGAAGGTCATTCCAGTCGGGAATCAGGCCGCTATCGGTGGACGGCTTAAGTGTGAGGTTCTCGGATGCGGCGAGCTGTTCGTACCAACGGTCGCCGATGCGGTCCGGAGGTCCGGTCGGGCAGACGAGCCACGGAACATCGGCACAGCGACGGCAGCGTCCGCAGGTGTAAAGCCATAGATCAATGATTCGGAGGAGGAGAAGTCCGCAGAAGTCCTGGATGGCACCGAGAGACTTGGCCATTTCGTGCGGATAATAACAGGAATCGGCGGCCAATTAGCAGTGTTCAGATGGGACCGGCATTACTTTGTGGAAGTAATGCATAGGTCCTTCGGCGAGCTATCGCTCGCCTCAGGATGACTCCTGCTAAAACGTATAGCTTCGTTTCCTTCATTGCACTGATGTGCGCCTCAAAGGAAAAAGGCCCGATGCTTGTCGCACCGGGCCTTGATTTGATTTAGTGATGCTTTCCCGCTACTGCTGCGGAGTTGGGTTCGGGGTTGCGGGCGCAGTGGCCGGAAGCGCTGGCGCCGCGTTTACCTGGTTTGCCGGACCGACGTTGGGCACGTTGGGCATTTTGCTGACAATGCCGCTCTGAGCGTCGGCGATGTCGATACCCATGTTCGTGAGCGTGAGGCCGACGGCACGGTCAAGGTTGACACGCGCTTTTTCGTAAGTGGCCTTGGCAGTCACCAGGTTCGATTCAGCCTGGGTCAAATCACGCTGCGCGGAAAGGACCAGGGTGTTGGTGGAAGCGCCGAGCGCGTACTTCTTCTGTTCGGCGTCGAGGCTCTCGCGAGCGAGGGCAACGGCGCTGGTAGCGGCGTCAACCTGCGCACGACCCTGCTGCAACGTGTATTGCGCGTTGCGCACGTCGATGCGGATCTGGTTCTGCTGCTGCTGCAAGAGCATCTGGTTTTGCTGATATTCGAGTTGTCCGCGGATCTGGTCGGCCTGTGCCGTGCGATTGCGGATGGGAATGGTCAGCGTGATACCGATGCCTTTATCGGGAGCAGAGCTATCGAACAGATTGGTGAACGTGCCACCGAAGCCGCGGCTGGGGAAGCTTCCGGGAGGCGTACAGAAACTGGTGGTGTTGTTCGGACCGCAAGTTGCCAGCGCATTCTGTTCTCCGCCGACGGCCGAAGCGCCGTAGAAGGCGAACAAGTTGACAGACGGAAGCAAGCCATTTTTCAGCGCGCGGTTAGTGATTTCCTGGTTGGTCAAAGCGATGCGCGACTGCGCCAGTTCGGGGCGGTGGGAGAGCGCATCGTTGATCAAATCATCGATAGGAACGACCGGCTCTGCGCCGGGAATGATCATGGTGTCGGTCGGAATCACCGGCGCTCCGGCGAGTTCGGGGTCAACGAGATTGCGGCTGACCGCATTTTTCATCAGCAACTGCTCGTATTGCAGATTTGTCTGCGCCACGATCAACTGCTGCTGACTCGCCGCGACCTGGGATTGCGCACGCACAACTTCAATCGGCGCGAGCGTTCCAATTTCAACCTGCTTCTTGTTGTCGGAAAGCGTCTTTTCGGCGAGAGCGACGGATTCTTCGTTAACCTTCACGGTCTCGTAGGCGCTGACCAGATCCCAATAGATGTTCTGGATCTGCACCACCGTTGAAATCACCTGTGCGCGGAAAGCGACGTCGGTGATTTCGCGATCATTCTTGGCGATGCGAATCTGGCGCGTATTCAAGGCCCAGCCAAAACCCTGCAGCAGAGGCTGCGAAAGGGTTGCGCGGAAGTTGCTGCTCAGTTCCGGGCTGACGCTGCTGAACAAGCTGTTTGTGGTGATGCGGCTGTTGTTGTATCCAACGGACAGGTTCGCGCCGGTGGCAAATCCCTGGTTATAGGAGAAGTTGCCGACGCCGTTATGCTGCATCAGGCTTGCCGCTCCAGAGAAAGGGCTGGTGCTTGGCGAGGTGGACTGTTCCAGGTCGAGCGTGCCGGAGAGGAACGGATCGAACGACGGAATCGTAGGACCACCGCCGAGAGTCGAAGTGACAATGCCGGACGAACCAGTGCCGGCGCCGCCCGCTGCCGTAGTGGTACCGCCAGTGCCACCGCCTGACGCGCTGGTGCTGAGATTGCTGCTGGTGCCGGTGGTAGTTCCTCCCGGCGTTCCGGAGACGATACCCGTGTTGACACCGCGCAGGGCCGATCCGGCCTTGGCGCGGAGAATGTCCGTGTCCGAGATTGGCAGGTTATAACGGGCAATCGCCAGGTCAAGATTGTTTTCCAGGGCCAGCGCAATCGCATCGTTCAACGAAAGATACATCTTGCCATCGCGAATGACTTGTTCAATACGCGGGCTGTTGCTGAAGTTCGGTGGGGGCACGTAGCGAGACGTATAAGGGGCGATCAAGTTAAAAATATGCGATTTCGGCGCGGTATAGTTCTCCCGCATCAGCGGCGCGTCGGACTTGGCCGCATTGGCTTTCGGCGCGTCGGGAAGGTTACTCGAATTATTGGTCTGCGCCGCACTCAAGATGCTCAACGCCAGAACGGTACTGCCTAATGCCATCAATTTGGCGATACACACAAAACGACCCAAGAAGCGCATTCGCTCTTCTCCAAAAAAAGTACTTCCTTCAGACTTCCCAAACCCAGTTTCGTCAACAGCTAGTACGCAAGAATCAGGTGGATAGTTCAAGAATTCTGACGCGCGGTTCCTCGTAGACATCGATAGGTAGTTCGGGAAACGAATTAGTATATCTGACAAGTACCCGTTTTCTGATTATTCCCGTCGTACTGTTGACGAATGAGAACACCCCATTTCGACAAGGAAGTTGCACGGAACCACTGGTGACAAGAAATCTCAAACTAATCCTTGCGTACGACGGCACCGATTTCGCCGGATGGCAGGTGCAACCAGGCCTGCGAACAGTGCAGGGCACGCTGGTCGATGCGATCACCCGGGTTACGCGCGAACAGGTGGTGCTGCACGGATCGGGCCGGACCGATGCCGGTGTTCATGCGCTTGGTCAAGTGGCGTCTTTTCACACGAATTCGCCTATTCCTGCTGCCAATCTGGTAATTGCGCTGAATGATACTTTACCGTCCTGTATTCGAGTGTTGCTGGCGGAAGAAGTCGCAGAAGATTTTCATGCGCGGAAATCGGCAACGGCCAAAACCTACCGTTACCGAATTTTTCGTGGGCCGATCTGTTCACCTTTTGTGACGAGATTTGTTTATCCCCATCAGTGGCCACTGGACGAAGATGGCATGAAATCTGCGGCGAGTTCCGTTTTGGGAGAGCGAGACTTCAGTTCGTTTGCTGCGGCCGATCCGGATCGATTACGGCGAATCGCCGAGGCGGAAGATGGAGACGACGAAGCGCCGTCGAATGTGCGCACGATTTTTTCGTCGTCGTTCCGGCGCGAGGGCGACGAACTGATTTACGAAGTACGAGGCAACGGATTCCTTCACCATATGGTCCGTAACCTGGTGGGAACGTTTCTGCTGGTCGGGAAAGGGACGCTCACGCGAGATGACGTGGTCCGCATCGTGGAGGCAAAGAGCCGGTCGGAGAATCCGGGGGCAACGGCGCCGGCGAGCGGGTTGGCGCTGGTCAATGTTGAATACTAAATCTGGATATCAGGTTAGCTGGTTATCAGATGATCGGATGAGCTGGTGATCTGACGATCTGAAGAACGTCGATGCAAGCGACGGTGTCTTCACTGACGACAGTTGCATCACTACGGCAAAGAACAGGCGACTGGGGCGGCGGGCGCGACGTAGCATGATTGGCACGTACGGTGAGGTGTGGCCATGGTGGTTGATGCCGAGGTCGAAAAGAAGACGCTGATCTCCTACAACCCCGCAGACGGAAGTGTAGTGGGCGAGGTGGCGATCGCCAGCGCCGACGACGTGCGTGCGGCGGTGGAGCGAGCGCAACGGGCGCAGCCGGAATGGTATGCACGCGGAATTCGCGGGCGACTGCAGGTAGTACGCCGGTTCAAGCGATTACTCAATCGGCAAAAGCAAAGTGTGGCGATGCTCATCGCGCGAGAGGCCGGTAAGCCTACGGTCGAGGCGTTGTTGTCGGAAGTGCTGGTGGTGCTGGACTCGGCGCGGTTCCTGCTGGGAAACGCTTATGGGTTGCTGAAGCCCGAACGGTTGCCGCACGGTAACCTGGTGATGAAGTCGAAGTTGGGGAGGCTTCATCGCGAGCCGTACGGCGTGTTCGGAATCATCGCGCCGTGGAATTATCCGTTCTCGATTCCGGCAACGGAGACCCTGGCAGCGCTGGTCGCCGGGAATGCTGTAGTGCTCAAACCATCGGAACTGACTCCGTTTGTCGCACTGGAATTGCAGAAGTTGCTGCGCGAAGCGGGTGTTCCACAGAATGTGTTCCAGGTGGTTACCGGTGAGGGGCCGACGGGCGCGGCGCTGGTCGAGTCGCAGGTCGACAAGCTGATCTTTACAGGGAGTGTGCCGACGGGGAAACGCGTTGGAGAAGCGGCAGCGCGTCGCTTGTTGCCGGTGGTGCTGGAACTGGGCGGCAAGGATCCGGTGCTCGTGTTCGACGACGTGAACCTGGATGTTGCCGCCGCCGGAGCAGTTTGGGGCGCGTTCATGAATGCCGGGCAGACGTGCCTATCCGTCGAGCGGTGTTATGTGCAGCGATCCATCTATGAAAAGTTCGTCGCGTTGTGCGCTGCGAAGGCAAAGGCGTTACGCGTCGGCAATGGTATGCAGGAAGGCATCGATGTCGGGCCGATGATCAATGAGCGGCAATTGAAGATCGTTGAGGTTCAGGTGGAAGACGCAGTGCGACGCGGCGCGCGTCTGGTGTGCGGCGGAAAGAGGATGATCGAGCTGGGCCCAAACTTTTACGCCCCCACGGTGCTGGCAGATGTTATGCACGACATGCTGGTCATGAAGGAAGAGACGTTTGGTCCGGTGCTGCCGATTGCAGCGTTCGAAGACGAGCAGGATGCGATTCGTCTGGCGAACGATTCGGAGTTCGGATTGGCGGCGAGCATGTGGACCAGTGATTCGGCACGGGCGCAACGAGTGGCGGCACAGCTTCAGGCGGGGGCGGTCATGCTGAATGATCTGGTTTGCAGTTTCGGAATCAGCGAAGCGCCTCATGGGGGAGTGAAAGCCAGCGGGCTCGGTCGAACGCATGGCAGGATCGGGTTAGAGGAGATGGTGCGTCCAAAATATGTAGCGACCGATCTGCTGCCGGGCATGAAGAAGATTTGGTGGTATGGGTACGGTGGAGAATTCCCAAAACAGATGGATAACTTTGTCGATGCGCTGTTTGCACAAAGGCTTGGGCGACGGATTGGTGGGTGGATAGGATCGGTGGCGGCGCTGTGGAGGAGGCAGGTGTGATGAACGCCCGGTTTCAAGTGCCGCCCATGCAAGCTGCTGTGTTTTTTCTATCGCTCGCTGCCTTGTGTGTTCCCGCGTTGGCGCAGCGATCTCCAACCGTCCTTTCGGTTCAAGACGCCAGAAGATTGGTAATAGCGGCAGTGCGGACAAGAAAGACACCGGGGCTCAGCCTTGAGGAGTACACGGACAAGTCTTCGCCACAGTTCTATTTTTTCACGGCAGTGTGGGACAACCCTTATCCCAACGGTAGTGTCGTTCTGGGTAATTACGCAGTTGACCAAGTGACCGCAGATGTATGGGACGCTGCTATGGCTTGTAGGGAAATCAGCAATACAGCAGTGCGCAAACTTCAAAGAGAAATGCGATCCCGCATCGGGCTTTCCCACATTGAATACCGCAAGAAAAGGCGAAGTTGTCCTCTCGAGATGGCGAAGTAGCGGTTCTTGTAACATCTATTTGTACCCGCTATTCAAGAAACCAAAGCTGAGGTCTTAAGTCTTATGACTAGTAACACCAAAGTTGGTACGTGATAGAACCCCCAGCCATGAATTCTCAGCAAGGTTCGATCCGGCTGTTCCGATTTCTCGGTGTGGATGTCTATCTGAATGGAGCCAGCAGTTAGAGGTGGTTCATTCATGAATCATCTGACGATCTGGTGGTCCGGAACCGTGACACAGTGCCACAAATAGGTTTGTGACGGATGAACATGCGTTTCGGGCGGTCTCGTTAGATAATCTTGGCAGAGGAAACAGAATTGGCTACCAGCGAATTGCAGCCCACAATGCAGGAAAACACCGAACCGCAAGTGGAACAGCTTCCCCGGCACACGGTGAAGCTAAAGAAACCGTTACAACGCTCGTGCAATGTCAAAGACGAGAAGGGAAAGATCTGTGGCGGGCATCTGAAACGGTGGTTTTACGCGACGGACGTCATCGAGCAGGAGTGCGGGGACGTCGCGCAGGCGTGGGGAAAGAATCGAGAAGTGTATCGGTGCGAGCACTGCAAGACGTTGTACCTGCCGAATCCGGGAGATCCGAAAGGACTGAGCGTGGCAGGAAAGGGAATGGTATCGGTATTCGGGTTGACCGCGCCACCCAAAGAAACGAAGTAGTTATTTACGAAAATGGAAGAAGCCGCCGATCACGGCGGCTTTTTTGCGTCAGGCAGAAATTATCTTTTCGCATAGCGAAGCCCGAAATCGCCGGGGATACCGGAGGTGGGGCGGCACTGGACGCGCACGATCTCAGCGGGGACAAAGACGTTTGCGCCGCCGTTGGTGTAGGGAACGGCGACTTCCACCATTGTTCCCTTGAGGTAATCCACTTGACTGAAGAAGTGAACGCCACCTCGCGAGAGGTCGAGCACATCGACGACGTCGTCGGCGTATCCGGGGCGGCGAATACATGCCTTGGTGTTGCGCATTGAAATGCGCTGGTATTTGCGGTCGTTCACTGAAGGAGAGCGCCTTACGCGAATCCGGCCGGATTCATCTGCCTGCTTGTAGGCGTCGGCTCCGGTGAGCAGTTCGGGCTCGCCAAGAATGGACGGCGCCATCCAGAGAGTCTGGCGACCGCAGCGCGCACAGTCGTGCGCGACCACCTTGGTTGACTCGAAGACCAGCATTTCAATTTCGCCGAGTGGGAGAACCTGCTGCATCGAGCAAGACCCGCACTCGAGTACAGCGCGTCCCGCAGCTTCCTGGCGGTGTTCAGAGAAAGTGATTCCCCAGAATGCAGGCATCGATTCGAGGAACTGGATCCCGTAGAGCTGCTCTTCTTTGAGGATGCCGACCTGTCCGACGATGCGGGCCTTCACTTGTTTGTCGCCGCGGACCAGCGTGATGACATCGCCGACATTCATCACTATCGGACAGACAATGAGTCCACCGTCACGTGTCACGACTTCAGTGCGAATCGGTTCGGAGAACTGGTATCCGGAGGAGTCGCTGCCGGCGACGTGCAGCCGAAATGCGTAGCGAATGCGGTCACTGGAGCGTTGTCCCGCCGGATTGGCTGCATTGGGATGTTCTGGCTGCATGGAGCCTAAGTTCTTCTAAGTATTGGTCACAATACACAAAAACGTCAGCTTACGGAGGTCACTAACTTGCGACGGGGTGACCCGCGAAAGCTTGCTTCCCTAGCGGGCAGAGAAATGGCGCACCCGACAGGACTCGAACCTGTAACCTACGGCTCCGGAGGCCGTCGCTCTATCCAATTGAGCCACGGGTGCGCACTCGTTCGTACTACACCGATTATAGCAAGCAGGACGTGCGGCGGATTCGCTACCCTGCTTTGCGCTCGGCCACGCTTTGTGTTTGGCCGGTTTCATCGATAGTGCCTTTGGGCAGGAACACGGAAAAACAGGTGCCGCTGCGTCCGGGAGCGGTGCTGGTGTGGACCCGAATGGTCCCACGATGTTTTTCGACGATGCCGCGGCAGACCCAGAGTCCGAGGCCAGTGCCCTTTTCGCCTTTGCTGGTGACGAAGGGATCCATGAGGTTGTTGCGAATCTCTTGGGGTATGCCTGGTCCGCTATCGCAAACCATCACGCGAACGCCATTCTCTGCGGGCGTGGACCAATTCCGCGAGTCTTCGATACGGATGACGAGCCGGCCGGTTCCATTCATGGCATCGAGGGCGTTTCCGATCAGATTCGAGAACACCTGGCGCATTTCGCCCGGCAGGGCCACGATTTGCCCGTTGCGCGGGGAGTACTGCTTTACCAGAACGACGTTCATTCGCCGGATGGTCGGCATGAAGAGAGCAAGGACATCCTCGATCACCTCACCGAGATAGATCTTTACCGGTTTACGGGCCTCGCGGCTGAACGTGAGCATCTGCTCGGAGATGCTGGTGATGCGCTCGAGTTCTTCGCGGGCGAGCCGGACGTAAGTCTTGGCGGAGTCGTCCATGGCCTGGTGTTCGAGGAGGTAAAGCAAGTTGCCCATCGCGTCGAGTGGGTTATGAATCTCATGGGCGACGCTGGCGGCGAGGCGTCCCATGCTGGCGAGCTTTTCGGATGATTGCAGGGCGCGTTCCGACATGCGCTGCTGGGTGAGGTCGCGGAGCACAATGACGATGCCGGTCTTGCGTCCAAATTCGTCGTACAACACTGACGCCACTTGTGAAACCGGAATCTCCTGCTCGTCTTCGCGGCGAAGGAGGATACGACCGGCGAAGACAGGTCCCCCAGAGCTGGTAATTTCGGTGAAGGGATCTGGGAGGGGCTCGCGGGTAAATTCATCGACGAGCACAAGGACATCGCTGATCGAGCGTCCGGAAAACAACTGAGTAACATTGCCGAGCAGACGCTTGGCGACGGGATTCGTGAAAACGATCGCGCCGGTGTTGTCGGTGACGATCACGCCGTCGCCGATGCTGCCGAGCACAGCCTCGAGCCAGCGCTGGCTCTCCTTGTATTCCTGCGTTCGAGTCTGGGCGGTACGAAGGGCATTGTTGTAACTTCCGGTTGCGGACGCCAGTTCTTTGCGCGAAAAAATCGCGAGCAGGATGCCGAGGATGATCGAGAGCGCAATGGTGGTGCCAAAAATGGAGCGGACCGCGTGGCTAACACTGTCGATCCGAGTCCGAATATTGGACTGTTCGGCCTGGACCACAATGTCGCTGTCGCGACGGATGAGATCCATCAACTCCTTGCCCTCGAAGTTCAAACTGAAATTAGACACAGCGCCAGAGTACTGGCGCATGGCAATCATGCGTTGAGCGTAGTCGCGCCAGGCTTCGAAGTAAGTCTGCATGCGCACAACGGCCCGGTACTGCTCGGGATTGGAGCGGACGAGGTTGAGCAGATCGGCCAAAGCTGGGGCTACTTGCGGTTCGGCAGCCCGGTAGGGTTCGAGGAAGCGGTCCTCCCCGGTCAGGAGATAGCCACGAAGGCCGGTCTCCATGTCCATCATGAGCTTGAAGAGAGAGCGGGAGCGGGCCTCGACGAGGTAGCTTCGTTCAACGGAACGGAAGGTATCGCGAAGGTAGTAGGTCTGGGCTACGAAGACGCCACCGACGAGCGTGGTCAACAGGATAGGAATGATGAACGCCAGGCGCAGATGGCGCCGGAAACGTTGCAGGAGTTCCTGCCTTGGATCGGTGATTTCAGCCATCCCACTCAAATGCCAGCCAGAGTACTACTTTGGTTGAGAATGCGGGAGAACTGACTAGATGCTCCCCTAATTCCCTGTGTTTTCCGCATGTTAAACCCAAAGGGAGAGGGCCGAAAGAGGGGGGACCACGTAGGCCCTTAGTTATATGTGAGACAACTTTTCGAACCGTTTGCATTAACACCACTGTATGTTGGGGCAGGGTCGAACTGAGGCCACAAAATAACGGCCAGGGACATGTACTTTGGTACCGAAAAACGCCGGATAGAGACCCATAACTCACGGAAAACTCCGGAAGTTCTCCTTGACACTCCCCCCGTTAACCTTGGTATAACCGGCTCGCTCGCAGTTACCCCCCGAGACGCGCAGAGGATTCCTCGTTGGCTCCCTTTTAGGGACCGTGTCTATTCGCCCTGGCGAGGGCAGCACATCTGTGGAAAGGGCTATTGATTATGGCCGATGCGCCTGAAGTGATGAACATCCGCCAAGCTTCCGAGTATCTCGGAGTGAGTCCGGACACCTTGTACAAGTACGTGTACGAGGAGAAGATTCCCGCTTTCAAGCTTGGCAATCGGTGGAAATTCAAGAAAACGATCCTCGACTCGTGGATGGAACGTAAGAGCACGGTAGGAGAAGGCAAAGCCAAGAAGAGGCCCCGGGCCGCTCGCGCGGTGGCTGGGCGCTAAGTAGGGAGAAGCGAAGAGGCGAACTCTATGTTTGGAATGGGCGGATCAAAAACGATCGTCGGGTTAGACATCGGCTCCTCGAGCATCAAGGCGGTGGAGCTGAAGCAATCCCGTAGCGGCATCGAGTTATCGCATGTCGGCGTCGAGCCGCTGGCCAATGACGTGGTGGTGGATTCCATGATCATGGATTCTCCCGCGGTGGCCAGCGCCATCACGAAGCTGTTCGCCGATTCGGGGATCAAGTCGAAGGCCGTGGCGACATCGGTGAGCGGACACTCGGTGATTGTGAAACGAATCCCGGTACCGACGATGACGGAAGAGCAGCTCGCGGACAACATCAGCACGGAAGCCGCGCAACACATTCCGTTCGATATCGCGGACGTTAATATCGATTATCAGATCCTGTCAGACGACTTGAGCGGCCCGCAGATGGATGTGCTGCTCGTCGCCGTCAAAAAGGACAAGATTCTCAATTACACCAACGTGCTCTCGATGGCGGGGAAATCTCCGACTATCGTAGACATCGACGTATTCGCGCTCCAGAACTGCTACGAATACAACTACGAGCCGTCTCCAGGTTCGACGGTGGCGCTGCTCAACCTTGGCGCCAGCGTGATGAACATCAACATCCTGAAGGGCTCCACGCCGCTGTTCACGCGCGACGTCAGCGTTGGCGGGCACCAGTACACCGACGCGCTGCAGAAAGAGCTGGACCTGAGCTTCGATGACGCGGAAGCGTTGAAGCTGGGAGAGAAAGTCGGAACGGTGAGCGAAGACGCCAAACAGCCGATTCTGCAGCAGGTGACGGAAATCATCGTGCTGGAAATTCAGAAGACGTTCGACTTCTTCCGCGCCACGGCAGCGGGCGAGCACATCGAGCGGATCTATCTGGCAGGTGGTTCGTCGAAGGTGCCGGGGTTGATGGAAGCATTGCGGCAAGAGTTTTCGCTGCCGGTGGAAGTCCTGAATCCCTTCGTGAAGATTACACCTGCAACGGATTCTGATTTGATCGACCGAAACGCAGGGCAGTTGGCGGTCGCCGTAGGTTTGGCCCTGAGGAGTTTTGAAGACCTATGATCCGAATAAACCTGCTGGGCGTTCCGAAACCGAAGAAGGGCCGCCGTGGGCCGGCGATTTCGATTGGCGGCGGCGCGAATACGACGCTGATTGGTCTGGTGATTCTTGCCGTGGCGATTGGCGTCAACTACTTCTACTACAACCAACTGAACTCGCAAACGCAGAAGCTGCAAAGCGATCTTGCGTCGGCCAAGGCAGAGAACTCGCGGCTGGCACAAACGAAGCAGCGCTACCAGGAACGGCAGAAGCAATACGACCTCTACGATCACCGCGTGAAAGTGATTCACCAGTTGCAAGAGAGCCAGACGGGGCCGGTGAATCTGATGAACACGGTCGCGAACACGGTGAACTCCACGGATGCGGTTTGGCTTGCGTCCATGAACGAGGATGGCAACAGCATCAATCTGACCGGCACAGCGCTGAGCGCGACTGCGGTGGCGAACCTGCTTTCGAATCTCAAGAAGTCCGACTACTTCCGGACCGTCGAGATCAAGGAAACGTACCAGGACGACAGCGTGAAGGAGATGCAGGCTTTCACGTTCAGCATCGTTTGCGAGAAGAAGAAGTCCTAAGGTGGAACTATGAAGTGGAGCGAACTTTCGGCTGCGAAACAACTCGGGATTTTCATCGTGGTCGCTCTCGTGATCTCGGGTGTGGCGTACTACTTCGCCGACAAGCCTGTCATCGACGCCAATGACCAGACCGCCAAGCAGACTGCGGCAGTGAAGGCCGAGAATGACTCGCTGCGGCCTTATGAGCACAAGATCAGGGAACTGGAACAACAGATCGAGAATTTGAAACAGCAACTTGAGATCCAGAAGCGGATCGTGCCCGACGAGAAAGAAGCCGACAACTTCATCCGGCTGGTGCAAACCACTGCGGCGGCTTCAGGAGTGGAAGTGCGCTTGTACAGCGCGAAACAGACGACGCCCAAAGAATTTTACGTGGAAGCGCCCTTTGATCTGAATCTCGATGGCCCGTATTACTCGATGCTGAACTTCTTCGACAGACTTGCCAAGCAGGAACGAATTGTAACTGTATCGAACCTGCAGATGGCTAGCGTGGAGAAATCGGGCCCGGCGAAAGTACGCCACCAATATGCGTATGCGCCATCGGAATCGGTGGTCGCATCGTGCACGGCCACTACGTATTTCAGCCGTGATGCTGCTCCGGCCCCGGCAGGAAAGCCGGCAGGCAGATAGGTACAGGAATTGTTATGAAGCTGACCAAGAGCTTGCTTATTGTCACTCTCGCGTGCGGCACCATGTGGGCCCAAGCACCGGCGAACCACGCTACGCAGCCGCCGGCGAAGACGCCCGCTCCAGCAGCTCCGGTGCAGGCAAAGAAACCCGCGCCAGTGAAGCCCGCGTCAACAGTCGCCTCGCCTGCAGCACCCAAGCCGGCGCCGACGGCTTCGTCCGCGGTGAAACCATTAGCGGCAGCAAAGCCCGCGGCGAAACCGGTTCCCGCTGTAAAGCCGGCAATCACACCTGCAGCTCATGTGGCCGCTAAACCACCCGTGGCCCAGAAAGCTCCCACGCCGAAGACGCCAGTCAAGGCCATACCGGTTAAGGCCGCGCCAGTGAAGGCCGCACCAGTAGTCGCCAAGAAGCCAGGCACGCCGGTCGTGGCAGAGAAGCCGGCATCCGTGAAGGAGCAGGCAACAGCGACTCGTGTCGGAAGGATGCGCGATCCCTTTGTCAGTCCCATTGTGCGCAGCACGGGCCGGGTAGGATCGGGTTGTGACACAGGTAAACGGTGCCTGATGGTGGACGAGATCGTGCTAAAGGGAATCGTGAAGTCGCCTTCAGGATTCATCGCGGTCGTGGAGAATCCGGCGAAGCGTGCGTACTTCATGCGCGAGAACGATCCGGTATTCAACGGCAAGATCACGAGGATCACGGGTGACACGGTCGTTTTCGAAGAACAGATCATGGACAAGCTTGGTAAACAGGGCACACGAGAAGTTGTAAAGAAAGTAAATGCGCCAGTTGTATAGGTAGAAAAAGCTGTTGCTGGATGTAGAGCAAGGAATCATTGCAGTTAAGAAGTTCTGTAGTTGCAGTTTCAGTATTGGGCCAGATTAAGAAAGATGTAACCGTCCGCTTTTTCAAGGGAGACGGATGGTGGGCTAATTCTTTCGCGGCGTGAAAGACCGCCGCACACGCGCAGGCAGGTTGCAACGCGTGAGGAGAAACGAGATGAGGCTGAAGCAACTGCTGGGTCTTGTAACGCTGCTGGTCGTTCTGAGCTCCGTGGGTATGGCTGCAACATCGCAGTTGACGAGTGTCAACGCGGCAGCCCAAGGCAATGCCACGGTTGTCACCCTCCATACGAGCGGTGCCTTTACGCATACGGAGTATCGTCCGACAGATACGCTGTTGCTGATCGACCTGACCGGCGTGTCCGCCGGCAAATGGAAGGAATACTCGCGCGAAGTGAAGCTTCCGGGCGTGAATTCCTATCACATGGTCACGTACACCGGTTCGAATGGATCCGAAGTAGCGCGCATGGAACTGAACCTGGCGCCGGGGTCCGCTGTGGACGTGGCACAGGCAGGCAACGAACTTAGCGTCAAGATCACGAACAAGAACAGCGATACA
Source organism: uncultured Terriglobales bacterium (assembly GCA_964460935.1). Lineage (GTDB taxonomy): Bacteria > Acidobacteriota > Terriglobia > Terriglobales > Acidobacteriaceae > DATMXP01. Next base: position 17,202 of record CAYWSM010000152.1, read on the forward strand.
GCGAGCGCCCCGATCGAGAAGCCGGTCGCGATGCCGAAACCGCCGATGACGAAGCCGGTGGTGACGTCGCCCGCGGCGATGGCGCCTGAAGTTCCAGTCCGCAATGGCGGAACCGTTACAGTCAGCAATATTTCTGTTGTTCGCGGCGATGGCACTCTCGATGTAGAGATCCACGGCAGCGGTCCGATGACGGCCAAGACGATGCGGCTCTCACAGCCGGCACGTGTTGTAGTTGATATCGAGAATGCGATTCCAGTTCGGCAACAGACGGTGGCAGTGAATTCGGGCGACGTAAAGGAAGTACGTGTTGGCCGCTTCCGGTCCACACCGCCGGTGACGCGAGTAGTGGTCGATATGTCGGCAGCTCGCGAATTCGATCTCGTACCGGCTGGAAATAAGCTTGTACTGAAACTGCACGAGAGCGCGGCGACCGCACAGCCCGCACCTTCTCGCCAGCAGCCTGCATTGGCCAAGACGGAACCTAAGTCTGTGTTGCCAGCAATTGCTCCCACTGTTCAGCAGCCGACAGCGGCAGTCGCGGCCAAAGTCACCGAAGCTCAACCGGCTGCCGTGACTGCCAAAACACCTGAAGTTCCGGCCGCATCGGCAAAAGCGCAGGAATACGCAGTTCTCGATACGAAATTCCATCCAGTAGGGCCGGTAACCGATCCGAAAGCGCAGGCGGACGCTGCTGCGCAGGTGATCCAGGCAAACTCGAAGCCCGGCGACATTCTGCTGCCTCCTCCGGTAAGCGCGATGCCGCGAAGGAACGAAAGCTCCGCGCAGGATCAAGAAACCCAAGTCGCGCAAGGGCAGCCACCACGTCCGAAATATACGGGTGAGCCGATCTCGGTGAACTTGAAGGACGTCGATTTGAAAGACTTCTTCCGGCTGATCCACGAGATCAGCGGACTCAATATCGTGCTTGATCCTAACGTCAAGGGTACGCTAACCCTCGTACTGGATGATGTGCCATGGGATCAGGCGCTCGATCTGGTGCTCGCCAACAACGGCCTGGATCGCAAGCTCCAAGGCAACGTGCTGCGCATCGCAACGGTGCAGACTCTGCGCGACGAAGCGGAAGCACAACGTGCCAAAAACGAAGCGGAAGCGCTGTCGGTTCCTAAAGTTACCGTTACACACTTCCTCAGCTACGCTAAAGCGAACGAAGTGGTTCCGACCGTGAAGCGCTTCCTGTCGCAGCGTGGAGACGTGATCGCCGACAACCGCACAAACTCCGTCATCATCCAGGACATCCCTTCGGTGATTCCGGAAGTTCAGCGGTTGCTCGGTCAGCTTGACCGCAAGACCCAGGAAGTCGAAATCGAAGCTCGAGTGGTCGCAGCGACGCGGAACTTCGCGCGTGATATTGGCATGCAGGTCGGCTTTGGCTGGGGCAATTCGCCCAGCGCTGTGGGTGGCGCCACATCCGTAGGAACCAGTCCGTTACAGGTGACGACGGCTCAGGCTCCGCCTTACTTCACAGTCGGCGGTACCCAAATTCCGCTGTTCTCGAACTTTCCGGCGGTGGGTGCAACCAGCGGCCTGAGCTTCAACAATATTTCTTCGACATACCGTTTAGACATGGTTCTCACTGCCGCCGAATCGCGTGGCTTGGTGAAGATCCTGTCTCGTCCGCGTGTGATTACCCAGAACAATGTGCAGGCCACGGTCCGCCAGGGCGTAAGCCTTCCGATTGTGACCGCCGCGCAGTTGGGTGGTCCGCCAACTACGACATTCGTGCAGGCCTTCCTGCGGTTAACAGTTACACCGCAAATTACGGTAGAAAACACGATCTTCCTGAATCTCGATGTCGAGAACACCACGCCGGACTTCAGCCAATCGGTGCAGGGTAACCCGGCACTGCTGACGCAACAGGCGACCACGCAGGTGTTGGTCACCGATGGCGGTACGGTGGTAATCGGCGGCGTTATCCAGACGCAGAACTCTGTGACGATTCAGCAGGTGCCGTTGCTGGGCAGCGTTCCAGTAATTGGCAACCTGTTCAAGCGCCGCGCAGTATCGACACAGACGCAGGAACTGCTGTTCTTCGTTTCTCCCAAGATTATTCAGACATAGCAACCCTCTTCTGACATCAACTTCCAACCGCCCCTGGGAAACCAGGGGCATTTTTCTGGAAGAACGAAATTTGATGGCCGAAGGACAAAGTTCCGGAGGGTTGCGAACAAATCCGTGTCCTTGCCATCTGAAGCTGAAATCTGAGATGCTTCTCGGCTTCAATACAGTCGGTGGAGGCCAGAGTTGAAACGTTTAATGTGGTCTGTGGTCGTCGTTGTTTTCTTCGCTTCGGCGGTGTTTGGACAATCAAGCAAGACGATCGCTGAGCGGTTGGGGTATCCCGCGAACTCGCGATTGCTGATCATCCATGCCGATGACTTCGGGATGATGCACACGGTCAATACCGCGATCGAGGAATCGCTGGAGAAGCACTGGGTTACGTCGGCGAGCATCATGGTGCCGTGCCCGTGGTTTCCGGAAGTGGCCAAGTGGGCGAAGGAGCATCCGGATGCCGACCTGGGAATTCATCTGACACTCAATGCTGACTGGACCCCGGAACGCTGGCGTCCAGTATCGCCGCAACCGAAGGACTCGAGCCTACTCGATAAGGACGGGTATCTGCCGCTGCTCACGGAAGAAGTTGCAGCGAAGGCAAAAATGAGCGACGTTGAGACCGAGATGCACGCGCAGATCGATCAGGCGCAGGTGGCGGGCATTCACCTCTCGCATCTCGACTCTCACATGGGAACGCTATTTGCCACACCTAACCTTCTGGGCGTCTATCTGGGGTTGGGGAGGCAGTACAACTTGCCCGTGATGTTCCCGAGACAGGGAGAGCTAAATGGAAAGGTTGTCACCAGTGATGGCATCTTCAAGAGCATGAATCTGGCGCCCGTGCCTGTGCTGCTGGACCAAGTGCTCCAAATCGCCCCGGGGGTTCCGAAAGAACAGTGGCTGGATGCGTATAAGAAGATGCTGGCGCCGCTGCCGCCGGGAACGTATCAACTGATCGTTCATCTGGCACATAACGATTCCGAGATTCAGGGTGCGACGGCGGATCATCCGGATTGGGGCGCGCAATGGCGGCAGAATGATCTGGATCTGGTGAGCAGTTCCGAGTTCCAGAAATTCCTGAAGGATCAGGGTTTCATTCTGGTGACGTGGAAGGAGTTGGAGAAGGCGGCGGAGTAAATGAGCTTGCCTCTTCAGTTAGGAAACATGTAGAACTAAGAGCACTTCTCAAGGCCGGTAACGTTAGAGTTGGGGCGCCGGCAATAGACTTTTACTTCCTATCTGGAGAAACTATGCGGCAGCGAACCCTGGTGGCTGTTTCCGCAGTATTGGTTGCAGTGGGCACGGCGACCCTCGTCGCCCAATCGAAGCTTGCCGATTTCGGCATTCGCGAAGCGGATGTAAAGGCAAATACCGTTAGCGCCTTCATCGACGGGAATCCCTCCATTTATCCGAGCCGGAAAGCATTCAATGGCGCGAGTCCGTCCGTCCGAGCGGCATTCGTACGAAACACGCTCGCGGTCATTAAGTCTTATACGGAAACGGCAACGTTCCAGGCCGAATATGCAAAGCAACGCGCTTCAGCGAAGCCCTCGGCTCCTGCTTCGAAGGGTTCTCCGGATGAGCAGTACGCAAAGTATCTCGCCGAACGGCAAAAGAGCATCGCGGACATGAAAGCAAGTGTGGCGAAGATGTCGCCTGACATGCAGAAGCAGATGTTGCCGATGGTGAAGCAGATGGAGGAAGCCTACGCGCAACAGGCAAAGAATCCGCAGATGGTCGCAATAATGAAGCAGGGATTCGTTGCGCAGGGCCAGGCCAGCCAGAAGGAGTATCAGAATTCACTGGCGCAATATGAATCGAAGTATCCGGCCGATCCGAAGGTGCTGATTGCGAGCCGGCTCCACCAGTTTCTGGATTTGACCAAGGACATCCCGTGGAACGCGAAGCTGGTTCCGAACGGCGGAGGAGGAATGAGATTTGCCGACCCGCAGTACGAGTCGAAGGGGTGGGATTGGAAGATATGCTTCCGGGCAGGGAGAGAGCCGGTAGAGGCGGCGCGAGCATTTGCTGCGGAGTGGCTGAAACAGTTGGGGAAGTAGATTAGCCCTTTTTCAGCTCAGTCAGCACTTGTTTGGCGACATCTTTAAGCGTTTCGAAAACGCCTTCGCCTTTGAAGGCTACGGCTTCGAAGACGGGTTCGCCCTTCTTGACCAAGTCCTTCTTGAGGACATCTATCGGCATTGCGCTGGGCAGGTCGCGCTTATTGAGCTGGAGCACGTACGGGATCTTCGTGAAATCGTACCCGTGCTCTTTGAGGTTTTCCTGGAGATTCTCAAGCGCTTCGATGTTGGCGTCCATGCGCTCTTCCTGGCTGTCAGCGACGAAGACCACGCCATCGACACCGCGCAGGATCAGTTTGCGACTGGCGTCATAGAAGACCTGTCCGGGGACGGTATAGAGGTGAAAGCGGGTCTTAAAGCCGCGGACCGTTCCCAGATCTAGAGGAAGAAAGTCGAAAAACAGGGTACGGTCGGTCTCGGTAGCAAGAGAGATCATCTTCCCCTTTTGCTTTTCGGCCGTCTTGTCGTATACCACCTGGAGATTAGTGGTCTTGCCGCCGAGTCCGGGGCCGTAATAGACGATTTTGCAGTTAATCTCTCGGGCGGCGAAGTTGATAAAGCTCAAGGCCCAGCCTCTGTTTAGCGCCACTTTCAGGCGCAGTGGATTCTGACCCTGCTACCTAGGGGAGTACCTGTTTATATCACACCGAGACAGCAAGGCGCAGTTCGCTGCGACACACACGTGTTTCGACAGTTACCGGACTCGAATCAACGACTTCGCGGCGACATCGGGGGCAATGGGTAGTATCCCGCGCGGGTGATGACCTTCAAGTCGGGTTTGAATACGCGGACTTCGATATTGCGATACGCACTCGACTTGGTATCGGGAGCATAGTAGCCAAGGGTGTATTGATTCTTGGCGACGACGGTAGCCTGGTTATATGCGGTTTCAATCGCGTGTTGGGAGAATTCGGAGAAGACTTGTCCGCCGGTGGCATTGGCATACTTCGGGAGAATGTCGCCATAGCCCTGCCCGGGAATGCGGATCTTGTTCAGCTTGTCGTAAATCGGAATTGCCGACTCGCCGACCGAGACAGCATAGACGGTGATCTGTTGCGTAAGCAGGACCTTCAGGACCTCACTGTAGCTGGCATCACTGCGCAGCTCACGTCCATTGCTGATGACAAACATCACCTTGCGGCGGGTGCGGTCACGAGTGGCCATGTCCTGAGCCGCCGCTAAAATGGCATCGTTCAGAACGTGCGCCTCGGGACGGTAAGTTGTGGACATCTGCGGGCGATTCACGGTGGCGGCAGCGCCGGGATCAGCGGGCATGCCGTTGATGCTCGGTCCGGAAGCCATAGGTCCGCCGGTCACAGGAACTCCGCCAGCGCGAGCAACCGCGTTATGTTGCAGCCTCTTGACGTTTTGAATGAACACGTCATTCTGCGCCGGCACAAAGCCTTGCACGCGGCTGACGGTCGTGCCATAGGTCCAGAGGCTGACCTCATCGAATTGGCCGAAAGCGCCTACAAGCGCAGGCAGAGTTTCGCGAACCTTGGCGAATTCCGTGTCGGGCATTGAAAGATCGAGCACAACTGCCGCGGTTAACGGGAATGGATCGCTGGTAAAGAAGGCAATCTTCTGTGGTTTGCCATCCTCGAGAATAGCGAAATCCTTGGGCAGCAGTCCGGCTACCAGCCCGCCGTGGTCGTCACGAACGGTTACAGGGACATTGACGAAAGTAGGATTGACAGTCAGGGTGAACAACTCATCCCGGTTATTGGTGTTCTCTTCCTTAGTCGCTCCGCCGGGAGGCACCGTGGTAATGTTCGGCGGCGGCGCAGGAGTTTGGTCCTCCTGCTGGTCTCCGGGTGCGGCAGGTGGCGCTGTCGGCGACACCGAGGGTTTCGGGAATGGCCGGGTTGCCGACGGCGCATCTGGGATCTGTTGCTGATCAGTGCTTTGAGCAGCAGCCGGCACCGGCACGAGGAAGAGTGCAGTGGCAAATATGACTGCGGCGAGAAGAAATAGCGCGGCAAAGTTGCGATTATGCATACAACCCATGGTGGACCAGTTTATTGGAGCTACCTACTCCCTACAGATGCCAAAAACCCTGATTTAGAATTAGTTTAACAACGGCGAGGTTCTTCTTACATTATGCATTCGTCTTTCCTTGCCAACCTGAAGACCTGGGTGGCGGTTCTTTTATTCTCAATCGTGTGCGTCTCAGTGTACGCCCAGGATGATCAGTCGGACCAACTGCCGACGTTCACCTCCAACGTCAACGTGGTGAACGTTTTCTTCAACGTGAAGGACAAGCACGGCAACCTGATTCCGAACCTCACCAAAGAAAGCTTTCAGGTCATCGAAGATGGTAAACCCCAGACAATCAAGTATTTCTCGGCGGAATCGAACCAGCCACTAACGCTTGGAATCCTGCTTGATACCAGCGGCAGCCAGATAGAAGTATTGCCGATGGAAAAGGAAGTAGGCGCGCAATTCCTGCAGGACGTACTCCGTCCGAAGGACCTGGCGTTCCTGATCAGCTTCGATGTGGAAGTGGATGAGTTGCACGACTTCACAAGCGACGCTAACGCACTTCGCAAGGCGATGGACAAGGCGCAGATCAACACTGGCGGCAGCACCTCGGGACCTCCCGGATTGGGCGGTGGTCCCATCCCGCAAACTGGAATTCCGCGCGGAACGCTGCTCTACGATGCGGTTTATCTGGCAGCTCACGACAAACTCGCACAGGAAGTCGGACGCAAAGCGATGATCCTGCTGACGGACGGCGAGGACCAGGGCAGCCAGTTGAATATCCGCAACGCGATTGAGTCTGCGCAGAAGGCAGATGCAATTGTTTACGTGTTGCTGATCGCCGACCGCGGATTCTACAACGGCATGATCGGAGGATACTCCGGCGTCGGCGAGATGAAGAAGATGACGCAGGAGACCGGCGGCCGAGTGATTGAAGTCGGCAACAAGATCGAGAAGCTAAAGGAAGCCTTCCAGCAGATCGCGAACGAACTGCGGTCCCAGTACAGCATTGGATACACGCCAACCAATGGCAAGCGCGATGGCAGCTTCCGAAAGATCGAAATCAAGGTGGCAAACAACAAGGACATGAAGGTTCAGTCGCGGAACGGCTACTACGCTCCGAAGGAGAGATCGGGAGATTAGAAGCGGATCCCAGATAGGCCTAACGTTTGAGAGGGTGACAGCTAATAATTGTGACGCAGGAAAGGTCTTCAATAAGAAAACAAAAGACTTAACTGACGCTCAGCCAGCCCATATAAGAAAACAAAGGACTTAATCTTTTCATTTCCTTCGGCATTATGAAAACAAAGAAGTTACGCGCTGTTGCGCGCTACTCATCTGGACATTTCCCGGAGCATGCCCCGGGAAATGCCGAACTTATGAATTAGCCTTCTTCGAAACCGGCTTTCCGGATCTCAATATTTCCGTGCTCGCTGTTCACCTTCAAAGTAGGACCGCCATTGCCTACGCTGCCGCTGGCCCTACTTTGTCCATTCTGGGTTTCCACTTTCAGATTGCTGAAGTCGGAATTGACGTCGCCATTTCTGGTCGTTAAATCCGCCTGGAACGCCGTCTTGTCAGGGACGACAAGGTGAATGTCGCCGTTCTTGTTGCTGATATCGATAGGGCCGATTTTGCTGCTGTGGACCTCGATATTGCCGTTCGAGTTCTCGACCTTCAGTTCACCGGTCAGTTCGTCGAAATGAATGTCGGTGGAGCGGGTCAGAACCTTGACGGGACCGGCGATGTTATTCGCCCGCAGGTCACCCGGATTCATGTTCAAGTCTCCATCGAGCTTGGCGATCTGGAGGTCGGTCCGCGAAGAGTGGAAGGTAAATCCCTTCGCGAGCTTGGAAAGCTGCATGTCGCCGTAGTAGTCGCCGGTTAGTTTCACATCGCCGGAGACATCGGAGATGCCGGAATCGTCCACCTGTCCGTCGACTGTAACATTTCCGTTAATGCGGGCGACGTGAACGTCCCCTTTGCTGCGCTGCTGGAGATCGACGTTGCCCTTGATGTCCTCGACCGTGAGCGCGCCCTTCGAATTGCCGGCCTTCACACTGGCGTCTCGGTCGCGAACGGTTACATCGCCTTTGCGCGTGGCGACATCAATGGGAATCGTGCGTGGCACCCAAATCTGAAGATCGCTTTGCACGGAGACATTGCCACCGGCCCCGGCGGTATTCGCGTTGACGGTAACAACGTTTCCTTCGACGGTGATCGTGGGCTGCGTCTGGTCGTTGAGCTTATTGCCGTCGGTTCCTTCTTCCGCGCGGATCTTCTTGGTGACGTCAACCTTGATCTTTTTGTCATCCCAGGAATTGACCACCACGTCGCCGTGATCGCTCAAAACTCGCAGCGTTGCGTTCGCGGGCAAATCCTGCTGCACGGTGTTGTTGAACGTATATGTCTGGCCGCCAAACCACTCGTCGAACGGGTTCTCGCCGTCGATGTCGATGTTCTCGCGAATGCGCGGCCACTCGCGGTCGAAGGAGGTCAAGCCGAGTCCGAAGATCACGAACATGATCAGGAGGAACACAGCACCTCCGCCCATGCGGCGTGGCGGGTAACCGGAGCGCTGGTCGCTGTAGTACTCGATTAGCCGGATGACGCCCCAGAAGATCAGCAGCAATGGCCACCACTGAGCAAACCAGTGGCGCAGGGCAAATGTATCCACCAGGTGTGAGGTCTTCAGCAGGAAGAACACACCGATGACGATGAGGATCAGCGGTCCCGAGAGCGATCTTCGTCTTGGCGGAACCGGCACGGGAGCAATTGGAGGAGGTGCGCTAACCATTCGACACCTGCCCCTGGTCCGCCCCTGCCGGACCGGATGGTGGAACGTTTGGCGGCACAGGGGCGACATACTGCGGGTACGCCAAGTAGCCGCTGATGTGGCCTTCGGTGGAGGCGTTACTGGACAGCATTTTCACGACGCCGATCACGATCAACAGGATCGGCCACGTGTCGCCGAAGTCCCAACGAGTGAACTGGCCCAGCAACAACAGCAGGCCAAGAGTGACGAGAATCGCTGGTCCCATAAATCCCCGCGTACGGCAACGTTCGCAAGTGCAGCCTTTCACATTGCAGCTCATCGTGCGCCTCCTATTGCTGCTCCGGGGGAGTGGTAGTCGTGGTCGTTGGCGTCGTCTGCTGA
>CAYWSM010000153.1:0-18128 GCA_964460935.1 uncultured Terriglobales bacterium
TCGCAATTGCTATGAATATCGCTGAGGATTAGAAAGCGCACGTTTCGTTCAGAGACAAAGGGTCATCATACCCTTTCTTTGCGTTGCGACGGAAGTTACAAGCCCGGTCCGCTGGTCAATTACACTCGATGCCATGCCCAAGGACTGGAAGACTCGCCTGATTCGCTCCGACGCGCACGTTCCCGAAGGATTCCGCTCTCTTAGCACTCCTGTTTATCGTGGCTCTACTGTTCTGTTCCCCAATGCCGCCACTGCCAGCGACAACTGGGACCAATACGAAGCTGGATATACCTATGGCCTTTACGGCACGCCGACGGTGCTCGAACTCGCCGCCCGCATCTGCGAGTTGGAGGGCGGCTATCGCACCATTCTTACGCCCGGCGGACAGGCAGCTATTTCGTTCATTAACCTCGCGCTGCTCAAGGCCGGCGACCATGTGCTGCTTCCCGAAAGCGTTTACGGTCCCAACCGCAAGTTCGCCTACCACGTTCTTCGGCGTTTCGATGTCGAAGTAAGCACGTACTCGCCGACTATTGGCGCCGGTATCGCCTCCGAGTTCCAGCGGAATACACGACTTGTCTGGTGCGAAAGCCCCGGGTCGATCACCATGGAAGTGCAGGACGTTCCCGCCATCGCCGAAGCGGCGCATAAGGCCGGGGCTCTCGTCGTACTCGACAACACATGGTCGGCCGGCGCGTACTTCAATGCCCTCGAGCACGGCGTCGATATCAGCATGCAGGCCGTGACCAAGTACGTTGGCGGACACAGCGATCTTCTGCTTGGCGCGATCACCGTTCGGGATAAGGAACTCTATCGGCAACTCGGAGAATTCCAGCAGGTTCTCGGCACCAGCGTCTCACCCGACGACGCCAGCCTTGCGTTGCGCGGCATGAAGACGATGGCCGTTCGTCTCGACGCCATCGAAAAGAGCGCGCTCGCTCTGGCGCAGTGGCTTACTGAACGTCCCGAGATCGAGCTCGTCCTGCATCCCGCGCTGCCGTCGTGCCCCGGACACGAATTCTGGAAGCGCGACTTCACCGGATCGACCGGCGTGTTCTCGATCGTCTTCAAGCCCGAATTTACCCGTGAGCAGATCCTGAAGTTTGTGGACGATCTTGAACTCTTCGATGTTGGCTACAGTTGGGGCGGCGTGGCCAGCCTCGCCATGACCTACGACTTCGGCAAGGTCAAGACTAAACGCCCCGATTACGGACATCGCCTCGTGCGCCTGAATATCGGCCTCGAATCCATCGCGGACCTCAAAACCGACATAACTAAATCGTTACATACAATGCAATGAATGACGCGCAAAAATGGGTGGACCGCGCGGTCCACCCGTACAGCGCGTGTTGATTTAACTAGTGTTAACTGGCCGGGACTATAGCGAATCGGAAACTCGCACCGACATAATGCGAAACTACTAGCGATGAGAAAGCCCGATCCCATCGAAACCATGCTCAATCACCTCGCGTCACTGCGCGAGAATGGCGATCGAGCCATGGTCACCAGGGAGTTGCGAGCAGCGCTGAAAGACCGGTCGAATCTGGTGATCGCGAAAGCCGCTGCCATGGCAGCCGAGTTTCGCCTGACCGAGTTGATCCCGGACATGGTGGCGGCGTTCGAGCGATTGATGAAGAATCCGGCCAAACTCGACAAGCGTTGCGCGGCGACCTTTGCCATCGCCACTGCCCTGCACGCTATGGACTACCTGGAACCGGACGTCTATCTCGCAGGAATTCGGCACATCCAGATGGAAGCGAGTTTCGGCCCGCCGGTGGATGAAGGCGCAAAGCTGCGCGCGCAGTGCGCGCTGGGATTGGTTCGTACACGGCATCCGCAGGCGCTGCTTATGGTGGCCGAGTTACTCGCCGACAAGGAACCGCATGCCCGGCTTGGGGCTACCCGCGCGTTTGCATCCAATGGCGGCGATGCCGGCGTCATGCTCCTTCGGTACAAAGCGCTTATCGGGGATAAAGATCCGGAAGTTCTGGCCGAGGTCTTCGCCGGGTTGCTGAGCGCTGATTTATCGAACTCTTTACCGTTCGTCGCCCGGTTTATGGATAGCGACGATTCGGACATCGCCGAGTCGGCTGTCCTCGCTATCGCGTCCCAACGTGACGCCGCAGCGTTTGAAGCTCTGCGCGAAAAATGGGATCGCTCGGTACACCTCGATATTCGCAAGGTCCTGCTGACCGGCATGGCCACCATGCGCATGGAAATAGCGACGGAGTTTTTGCTCGATCTGCTACAGTCGGCACCGACTTCGACGGCCGTCGATATCGTCCGCGTTCTCGCTGCCTATCATCGTGACGACCGGGTACGGGAGAGGATCGCCACGATCCTCGAAAACGGCGGCAATCCCGAAATCCGCAAAGCCTTTCGGGAAAGTTGGTAGCTCTTTCTACTTGGCTGTGCCTTCATTCGCCGACGCAGGTGCGATGACATCGTACGGACGCATCATTTCATTGTCTTCGTGTTCCAAGAGATGGCAGTGCCACACGTAGCGGCCCACGTAGCCTTCGAACTTGATGATGATCCGCGTCACCATGCCCGGATGCGCCTGCACCGTGTCCTTCCAGCCCGCTTCGTTCGGGTCCGGCGGTACAGGCTGGCCGATGTAATGAATCTTGCCGCCGTGGTAGTACATCTGCGGCTCGAAGCTGCGGCGGTCAAGAATCTGGAAGCGCACCATGTGCAGGTGGATCGGATGGGAGTCGTCGGTGAAGTTCAGTAGTTCCCAGATTTCCGTCGAATCCAGCGTCGGATTCTCCGTCACCGGCATGGCCCAATGCGCGTTATTCAGAAGCATCATCTTCGCTATGCCGGACATATCGTCTTTCTCGCCGATAGTCAGGATGCGTGTCTTGACGGCGCTCGCTTCGGGTGTGCGTGGAACTTCGCGCAACGCCGCCGGCATCGCACTTGAATCGGACGCGCCCGTTTGCGCCACGCGGAATTGCATCACGGTCAGCGTATCGTTCGAGAGCACGATCTGCTTACCCGCCTGTCCCGAGAAATCAACGATCAGGTCCGCGCGCTCTGCCGGAGCCAGCAACAGGCTCTTCAGCGGCACCGGAGCAGGCAGCAGACCCAGGTCCGTTCCGATCTGGTGAAATTCCTGACCGTTCGAGAATCTCAGGTGAAGGAAGCGCGCATTCGATGCATTGAGCAACCGGAACCGGTACTTGCGCGGCTCGACTTCCAGGTAAGGAAACAGCTTCCCATTCACCAGGATCGCTTCGCCGAAAACCTCCGAAACCCAGGGCGACTCCGGATCGCCTGACGTCGGATAGAAGAGCTGCCCGTCGCGATCGAAGGACCGGTCGAACATGGTCAGCGGAATCTCGTATTTTCCCTTGGGCAAATTCAGCGAATCTTCGACCTTGTCCCGGATCAAGTAGAGACCGAACATCCCCGCATACGTGTTAAGCCGCGTGATCCCCATTGCATGGTCGTGATACCAGAGAGTCGCCGCATCCTGCTGGTTCGGATAAAAATACGTCGCAGATTTTCCGGGCACGTACCAATCTTCCGGATAGCCATCGCTCTTCGCCGGAACGCGGCCGCCATGAAGATGCGTTACGGCGCGCACATCGGGCTTGTCGGCTTCCGCGCCATGCAGGGTGTGGTCGATCGGCAGGAAGTGCTGGGCCGGAAGCTCATTCACCCACTCCACCAGCACGCCTTGGCCGCTGCGTGCTTCAATTGTCGGTCCCGGTGAGCTGTTGCCGAATCCCCATAGGCGCGCCGGTTTCAGATCGCGATGAATCTTGCTTTGAATCTGCTTCATGGCGACGCGATAGTAGGGCACGGTCACCGAAGGATCGTCGGGATTCGGGCGCGTTCCCGTGGGAGAGAGCACTCTCGGAATCGGGAGGGGGTCAACAAAAGTTGCGAGGGAATTCGGATTGATCGGCAGCGGCGCGCCTGTGTTTTTCTGCGCGTAAACGGAACCACCGGCAGCCAAGCCTGCTGCGACGAGTCCGGATGTCCGCAAGAACTCCCTGCGGGAAAGAGGAAGGGATGGTTTGCTCATTGTTGCTAGAGTGCAGCGCGAAGTGTTGCACTTTGATTAAAAAGCGAGCACGCGGAACAGCTTTCCGCGTGCTCACCATCAGGTAATGATTAGTGATTCCCTTGGGTTATCGGCTCTCCGGTCGCCGGGTTGAGGAACAACCGGTCACTGCGAAGGTGATTGAAATCGAACATCTGGGAAATGGAGTTCGCGAGCACATCATAAGAACCCTGACCGATGCGCTTGCCGCTGAGCCAATTGTCTTCGATAAAACGAATCACCGAAGTCTGGTCGGTCACGGTGTGATCGACAAAGTTCTCTCTCGCCCACGGAGAGACAATCACCAAAGGCTGGCGCGGTCCGTACCCGCAACGGCCCTGCGCATGCGGATTGGTCGGATCAGGACCAGCCAGAGCGTTGCTGCCATCGCCACAAGCGCCGGGACCGGTGAGCATGTCGGCCGGGCTATTGGATTGGTTCACGATCGGGCTCGTCACGTGGTCGTACCAGCCGTCCGAGTCGTCGTACAGGATCACAACCGCGGTGCTGCTCCAATCCGGTGATTGCTGCAGCGTATTGAGCACGTTCACTATGAATGTCTGTTCGTCGATAGGGTCCGAGTTTCCAGCGTGGCCGTCCTGGTAGGCCTGTGCTTTCAGGAAGCTGACCGCCGGAAGGGTGCCGTTCTTCAGGGCCGCGTAGAAGTCATTCATGTCGTAGTTGTGGTTGGCTGGACCGTCGTGGCCGATTTCCGCTACGTTCTGAGGACGCGTGTGCTGCGGGTTCGCCGTCGACGCCCAGTACTGGAAGAACGCATGGTGTGGAACGTAGTCGCCGATGGTTCCGGTGTACGCCGAGGTCGTCGAGCGCAAGCATCCGGTTGTTCCGTTCGGGTTCACGATCGTCAAATCGAAACCGCCCATGAACGATCCCCAGGTGATGCCGGCATCGTTCAGCATGTCGCCGATGTTGCGGCTCTGCATCTGCACCTGGTTGCGGGAGGGAGCGGAGCAAACATCATCGATCGGATCGGGATCGCCGATTACCGTCAGCGTTCCATTTCCACCGTCGGTTTCGCTTCCGGTTCCATTGATAACATGCGCCACGCCGTTGGTCTGACCGGAAACCAGATTCATCAATCCCGGGGTCGATGGACCAAACGTCGTATCGTACGAGTTATCGCTCATTGCAAAATACTGAGCGTAATTCCAGAGGGCGGTGACGGTATTTCCGTCGTAGTAGCCCAAGTTGAGGCCTTTGGTCAGCACGATTTGCGGAGGCGCATTCGGCGGCGGTCCGGCTGTCCCGACTGAGATTGGGAACAGGTCCATCAATCCGAAATGATAGGCAGCCTGTTCGGGACCGTAATTGTGGTTCTGGTCGGCGGTGGCGGCCTGCGTACGGTCGAGCCGGAACGGATTCGTTGCTCCATTGCCGTTCGCGGGATTCAGGTTCGGATTGTTGTTAAGAAGCGCCCCTGACAGCCCGTTGACCGTGGGCGTATTGGGACGCGCAAAGAACTGAGGTTCGCCGTTTGGATTGAGGGCATTCGGGTATGTCCCAAAGTAGTGATCGAACGAAACGTTTTCCTGAAAGATCACTACCAGGTGCTTGATCGGTGTCGCAGTCTCGCCTGAGCTGCGTGCATAGGCTGGTGACGATCCCAGTACAAGAGCGTAGGCCAATACGCAAGCCAGTAGCTTTCTGGGGGCTTCGAACGCGTGGAACCGCTCGAACATTTAAAGCTCCTTCATTTTTCCTGGTTTTTGGGAAGACGACAAAATACGTCCGAACCCCATCGCTCCGGACGCAGTGATGTGAACTGCTCAAATAATTACGTGAGATCGTTAAAGGCCATATGACGCAATCGTTAAAGTTTCATAAATTCTGACTGCGCCAAGAGGAAATCGCAGGCCTGTGGTGGGAAAGTTTGGGGTTTATTAGACGAGATTGGTGCGACCGGCGGGGCAGTGACCGGCCCCACTGTCCCAAGTGTTATCCCTGTGCTACATTTTTCCTCTTCGGCTCTCCGCAGCCAGCCGCTCTGGTTGCTAATCCCCGGGGTTTCTGCCCCCGCCGATCCGGAGTGCTCGGGGAACAAAACATCACACCTGTCTCGAGGTGATCCGTGAAAGTCTACGAAGGCAAAAACGTCCGGAATGTAGCCCTGGTGGGGCACGCGGACGCCGGCAAGACCGAACTCGTGGCCGCGATGCTCTATACCGCGGGCGCCACTCCGCAGCTCGGACTTGCCGACCAAGGCTCCGCCCCCACCGATTACGACGAAGAAGAAGTTGCCCGCGGTATGTCCATTTCCAACTCGCTCGCTTACGCCGAGTGGAAGAACTGCAAGATCAACTTCATCGATACCCCCGGCTTCAACATGTTCGTGCATGAAGCCAAGCTCGCCATGCCCGTCGTCGAAGCGGTTGTGACCATCGTTGACGGTGTCTCCGGCGTCGAAGTCTCGACCGAAAAAGCCTGGTCCTACGCGGAAGAATATGAAATGCCCCGCGTGTTTATCGGCGGACGCATGGACCGCGAGCGCGCCGACCATGAGCGCCTGATCGCTTCCATTTCCGAAGCCTTTGGCCGCGCCGTCATTCCGTTCCAGATTCCGATCGGCAGCGAGAAGAACCTGAAGGGTGTCGTCGATCTCGTGCGCATGAAAGGCTATCTCTACGAGATGGGCGGTAACGGCAAGGGCCGTGAGATCGATATCCCCGAACACCTGAAAGCCGCCGCCAAAGCTGGACACGAGAAGATCGTCGAGATCATCGCCGAGGGCGACGACGAACTGATGGAAGAGTTCTTCGAAAAGGGGACGGTCCCCGACGAACATTTATTCCCTGGTATCCACCGTGCCATGCTCGAGCACCGCATTTATCCCGTGCTCTATACATCAGGATTGGGCAACATCGGCGCTGACCGCGTACTCGATTTCATCTGCGAATTCGTGCCGGAAGCGACAGAGCATCCCGAGGTAAAGGGCGCGCCCGCTCCCAGTGGCAACGGTTCTGGACCCAGCATCCACCACGTCACTGACACCGAGCCCGCTTCGGTTTACGTCTTCAAAACCGTTAATGATCCGTTCTCCGGACGCATCAGCTACTTCAAGGTTTTCTCCGGCGTCGTGAAGAACGACGGCACGCTTCAGAACTCCACTCGGAACTCGTCGGAGAAGTTCTCGCACCTCTCCATCGCCCAGGGCAAACAGCAGGTGCCCGTCAACGAACTCCACGCTGGTGATATCGGTTGCGTGGCAAAGCTCCGGGACACGATTACCGGTGACACGCTGGGTGACAAGAATTCGCCTATTCAGTATCCGCACCCCTCGCTGCCCGAGCCGGCGATCACCTTCGCCATCGAGCCCAAGTCGCGTGCCGATGAAGACAAGCTCTCCAACGGCATTCACAAGCTTATGGAAGAAGACCCCATGCTGCGATTCTTCCGCGATGAGCAGACGAAGGAATTCCTGATCGCCGGAACCGGCCAGCAGCACATCGAAGTTGTCGTTTCGAAGTTGAAGAAGCGCTATCACACGGAAGTTAATCTGAAGGCGCCCAAAGTGCCGTATCGAGAAACCATTCGCGGACGCGCCGATGCTCACGGCCGCCACAAGAAACAGTCCGGCGGCCATGGCCAGTTCGGTGACTGCAAGATCAAAATGGAGCCCCTGCCTCGCGGCGCGAACTTCGAGTTCGTCAACGACATCTTCGGCGGCGCTATTCCCAAGAACTTCATTCCCGCCGTCGAGAAAGGAATTGTCGAGGCGGCGGCGCGCGGTTACCTCGCCGGCTTCCCGGTCGTGGATTTCAAAGTCATTCTCTACGATGGCTCGTACCACGATGTAGATTCCAACGAGCTCTCGTTCAAGACCGCTGGACGCATCGCCTTCAAGAAGGCCATGGAGCAGGCCAAGCCCACGCTCCTCGAGCCCATCATGAAGGTCGAAATTACCGCACCCGACGAGTTTGCCGGCTCCATCATGGGCGACCTCAATTCCCGTCGCGGACGCATCCAGGGCATGGACAACAAGGGCGGCAAAACCATTGTGAAAGCCGAAGTCCCCATGGCCGAGATGCTCACCTACGGCGCCGAGCTTACGTCCATGACGCAGGGCCGTGGCTCTTACACAATGGAAATGGACCACTACGACTATGTCCCTGCAGCGCAACAGGAGAAGATCGTCACCGCCGCAAAAGCCGCGCGCGGCGAACAGGTGGAGGAAGAAGAGGAGTAGAGCAGGCGACGAAGGATCCATGCATTCCGGGGCAGAACACCTGCCCCGTTTTCTTTTGTGCTCCCGCCCTCCGCAATTCATCCAACTGTTATGACCTACTTCGCGAAACAAGAGAAGGACGACGATCTCAAGCGCCACCTTGACGAAGAACTCGATGAGGCGCTCGAGGAAACTTTCCCGGCCAGCGACCCCATCGAGCCGCCACTCGAATCCGAGCACCAGAAACAAGAGGGTAGGAAATAGCAGATTGGGACCGGGCGCCCTCGCCCGACCAAGCGTTCGTAACTTCGCTTTTTACGACACACTCATTCGGCTCATGTATCCTGCCATTTGATGCGCACACTCCTTCTTCTACTCGCCTTGTGTGTTACCGCCGGCGCTCAAACGCCGCAGGTTTCCGACATCGTTTCCCGCATCGGAGCCATGAACGACGCCCGCAACGCTGCTCTTCGCCAGTACAGCAGCACGCGCACGTACGAGGTCAGCTACAAGGGATTTCCGAAGAGCCTCGCGGCCAAGGCTGTCGTGCATCTTGACTACACCGCGCCGGATAACAAGCAGTTCCGGATCGTCAGCCAGGAAGGCTCCGGTCTGCTGATCGGCCGCGTGATCAAGAAAGCGCTCGAGAGCGAGCAGGAAGCGGCCAAGCCCGAGTTCCACAAACGCTCCGCCCTCAACGACACGAACTACGAATTCCAATTCGTCGGCAACGATACCGAGAACAATCGTCCCTGTTACCTGCTACAAGTCAAGCCCAAGCGTTCCGACAAGTATCTCTACGACGGACGCATTTGCGTGGACACCGCCGATTACGCCGTTGTCCGCATCGACGCCAAGCCGGCAAAGAATCCTTCCTTCTGGATCAGCCGCGCTCACGTGGACAGCCGCAACCACAAGGTCGGCGACTTCTGGTTTCCCGCAACGACTCGCTCCACTTCGCACGTCCGCCTCGGCGGTGACGCCCAACTCAACATCGACTACGGCGAATACAAGATCACAGGCGCTACAGCAGTGCAGCTGCCGAATTCATCATCATCTTCTTCTTCAGCCGCTCCCCAAAAATGAACCGGTTGTGCAGGGTAGTTCCCGATGTTTCAATAGAACCGTGACTGTCCTGCCGTTTGAAGCCGCGCGTCGCACCGTCGAAGATCATGCCCGCCAGCTCCGCGTTGTCGAGCGAGAGCGCTGTGACCTCCTGTCTGCCGGAGGCCGCGTTCTCGCCCAGGAGATCCGCGCCGACCGCGACCTGCCGCCGTTTCCACGAGCCACGCGTGATGGCTTTGCCGTCCGGGCCGCCGATTTGGCTCAGATTCCAGCCCGCCTGAAGGTCGTTGCCGAAATCGCTGCCGGACAAGACGCCGGTAACATTATCGTTAATACTCGCGAATGTGCCGAAATCATGACCGGGGCTGCCGTCCCCGCAGGCGCCGATGCCGTCGTGATGGTCGAACACACCAACGGTTATGGAAGCCGGACGCCCTCGTCCGTTCCCGTCGTAGAGGTTCAGCGCTCCGTCCAACCCGGCGAGAATATCGTCCCGCGCGGAGCCGAAGCTACAGCAGGCCAACATCTATTGCCGCCCGGCACTCGCCTCGCTCCAGCCGCTATCGCGATCGCAGCCTCCGTCGGACTCTCCGAACTTGAGGTCTTTCGGCAACCTCGCGTCGCGATTCTCTCCACCGGCAACGAACTCGTGGACGTCACATCGCATCCCGCGCCCCATCAGATCCGCAACTCGAACACCTATTCGCTGGGGGCACAGGTGACACGAGCGGGTGCCATACCAGTTCCGCTACCGATTGCGCCCGACGACGAGCCGATCCTCAGACACCTCATTGAAGAAGGATTCGACTCCGACCTGCTGCTCCTTACTGGCGGCGTTTCGATGGGAAAGTACGACCTGGTCGAGAAGGTCTTGAGCCAACTCGGCGCCGAGTTCATCTTCACCGGCGTGCAGATCCAGCCCGGAAAGCCCGCCGTCTTTGGCAAAGTTCAGTGGAAAGGGACAACAAAATACTTCTTCGGTTTGCCCGGAAATCCGGTGTCAACGATGGTGACTTTTGAGCTTTTCGCGCGCCCAATGATTGAAGCTCTCTCCGGAGGCGTACCTCAGCCGATGCGCTACACACAAGCGAAGCTGAAGAAGGAAATCAAAACCAAAACTGGACTCACGCGCTTTCTCCCCGCCGAACTTACAGGCGAATTCGGCAATTTGGAAGTGGAATTGGTACGCTGGCAAGGCTCCGGTGATATGGTAGCCACCGCACGCGCCAACTGCCTTGCCGTGATTCCACCTGACCGTGAACACATTGCTACGGGCGAAACGATCTCGGTGATGAACCTATAAGATTGAAACGGCGGCTTCCTGATCACCAGGTCGCCTGATCATCCGATGAAAAAGAAACTATCTCATTACGATACTTCCGGCCGCGCCACGATGGTTGATGTCTCCGCCAAATCACCTACCAAGCGCACAGCGCAGGCTTCGGCATTCGTGGCGATGTCCGCCGAAGTTCTCGAAGCGCTGCCGCAGAATCCCAAGGGCAATCCCCTGGAAGTGGCGCGGTTGGCGGGCATCATGGCGGCGAAGCGCACTTCCGACCTGATACCGATGTGCCACCCACTGCCGCTTTCGCACATTGATGTCGATACCCGCGTGTGCGAGAATGGCGTCGCTATTACCTCGGAAGTAACCACCACAGCGGCGACTGGCGTCGAGATGGAAGCGCTGGTGGCGGCAAGCGTCGCGGCCCTCACCGTGTACGACATGTGCAAGGCGCTCGACAAGGGCATCGAAATCCGCCAGGTTGTGCTGGACCGTAAATCCGGCGGCAAGAGTGGTGACTACGTTCGCGGGCGTTCGTGATTCGCAATGGCTGGCAACCTCAAAATTTTGGTGGTGGACGACAACCCGATGATTCTCGGGATGCTCCGCCACGAGCTCGCAGAACTCGCGCCGGTGACGACGGCCAGCAACGGCGCGGACGCACTTGCGCACGCGATCGAAGAAGCGCCCGACCTGATCATCGCCGACTACCAGATGCCCGGCTTTGACGGCCGCCAGCTTGTGGAGCGGCTG
Organism: uncultured Terriglobales bacterium; assembly: GCA_964460935.1. GTDB lineage: Bacteria > Acidobacteriota > Terriglobia > Terriglobales > Acidobacteriaceae > DATMXP01. The sequence goes on from CAYWSM010000153.1 coordinate 11,338, forward strand.
AAGACGCGTCCGGCAACGGCGAAAATTCCTGTGATCCTGCTCGCCACGCGCGCCGACATCAGCGAGAAACTCCGCTTCATGCAGGACAAGGTTGAGGACTTCGTCGAGAAACCATTTTTCGTCAACGAAGCAATTTCGCGGGTTAAGCGCGTGCTCGACCGGCTTGCGCTCGAGAAGATGGCTCGGGAAGCTCCGGGTGAAACCGTGTTGCGCGGCTCGCTGGCGCAGATGAACGTCATTGACCTGTTGCAGTCGCTCGAACTCGGCCGCAAAACCTGTGCGCTCGGCATCAGCAACAACACCGAGAAATGCGATCTGTACTTCACCGAAGGGCAGATCAGCCACGCGGTTTACGGCGATCTAAAGGGCGACGACGCGGTTTACAAAGTCCTTGGCTGGACCGCCGGGAACTTCCAGATCGACTTCGAAGCCTCCAGCCCCGAGAACACCACCACCAAATCGACGCAGGGCTTGCTGATGGAAGGTTTGCGCCTGCTCGACGAAGCCAACCGAGATGCGGAAGAAAACGCCTGATTGGTAATTGGTAATTTGGAACCAATTGCAAATGCCTGCCAAGACCGCCATCGTTATTACCGTCAGTGACTCGTCATTTCGAGGCGAGCGTGAGGACCTTTCCGGTCCAGCCGTTGCTGACGCTCTCGAGGTTGCAGGGTTTCAACTCGTCGGCACCGCAATTGTTCCCGATGAGGCTTCCCAGATCCGCGACGCCATCCTCGACGCGACACGCGAGGCCGGACTGGTTGTTACGACAGGTGGAACCGGAGTTGCTCCGCGCGACGTCACCCCTGAAGTGACGAAGGATTTATGCGAGCGCCTGATCGATGGCATCCCGGAGCGGATGCGGGCCGAAGGATTGAAGCACACACCACTCGCTGCGCTTAGTCGCACGGTTTGTGGTGTACGAGGGAAGACGCTCATCCTGAATCTCCCGGGCAGCCCGAAAGGTGCGACTGAATCCCTCGCTGCTGTCATCGACCTGCTGCCACACGTGATCGACCTGCTGCACGGGGAAACCGGTCATCCCGCGACACCATCGACATAACTACGAAGTTACTAAATGCGCTGCAGGTGCTCGACGGTACGCTCATTGCGCACGTTTCCGGTGTTGAGAGTCGTCTTGGGCTCCAGGAGCACAAGGTGAACCTCATCGTCGGCGATGGGCTTATGCTCCACCCCGTGCGGGACAATGATGAACTCCCCTTCGCCGACTCGAATTTCGCGCTCCTGTCCATTCTCTTTCAGCATCATGCGAAGCGTGCCCTTCACGACCAGGAACAGTTCGTCTTCGACATCGTGGTGATGCCATATGAACTCTCCTTTCAGCTTGACCACCTTCACATACGCGTCGTTCACTTCGCCGGCGATCCTGGGGGAGTAGTAGTCCGAGAAGGTCGAAAACTTCTGCGCAAGATTAACTTTGTCCATACGGGAGAGATGCGCGGATTCAGTGAGAGAAGCAGAGTTTTAGTGGAACTCGCAGCACACAAAAAGCCCCACTCAAGCGAATGACGCTTGAATGGGGCACCAATCCAAGAGCAAAGTGCAGCACAGCCAAGAATGGCTGTGCTACATCGTCAGTGTGCGGCGGGCTGTTGCTCGCCGACGCGGTGGCTGACCTTGAAGTCGACCCGATGCGTTCCCAGGTCGGCGTCCACCACCACGTGATCGCCGTGCAGCACTTCGCCATCAAGGATCTTGATCGCCAGTGGGTCCTGGATCAGGCGCTGGATGGCCCGTTTCAGCGGACGCGCTCCGAATGCCACGTCGTAGCCTTCGGCGAACACCATTTCCTTGGCCTTATCCGTGAGCTCGATCGAAATCTTGCGGTCGGCTAACTGGCGGCGCAGGTCTTCCAGCCGCAGATCGACAATGTGCATCAGTTCCTTCCGCTCCAGCGGATTGAAGATGATGATGTCGTCCACGCGGTTGAGGAACTCGGGCTTGAAGTACGCGTGTACGGTGTCCATCACCTGCTTGCGCATTTCGGCCTGGCGTTGCTCGGCGCCCTGCTCGGCGGTCCATGTTCCGCTCAGCTCCTGCACGGGTTTCATGAACTGCGAACCGAGGTTCGACGTCATGATGATCACCGTGTTCTTGAAATCCACGGTGCGGCCCTGGCCGTCGGTGAGTCGGCCGTCGTCGAGGATCTGCAGCAGGATGTTGAACACATCCGGATGCGCCTTTTCGATCTCATCGAGCAGCACTACGGCGTACGGACGACGGCGTACCGCTTCCGTGAGTTGTCCGCCTTCTTCGTAGCCGATGTATCCCGGCGGCGCGCCGATCAACCGCGACACGGCGTGCTTCTCCATGTATTCCGACATGTCGATGCGCACCATGTTGTGCTCGTCGTCGAACAAAAAATCGGCGAGAGCGCGCGCGGTCTCGGTTTTACCGACTCCGGTTGGACCAAGGAAGATGAACGAGCCGATGGGGCGATTCGGATCACTGAGTCCCGCACGTGAGCGGCGAATCGCATTCGCCACCCGTGACAGAGCTTCATCCTGCCCGATGACGCGCTCGCGCAGGCGCTCTTCCATGTGGACGAGCTTTTGCACTTCGCCTTCGAGCATCTTCGAGACCGGAATGCCGGTCCACTTGGAGACGATGCGGGCGATGTCCTCTTCGTCCACTTCTTCTTTCAACATGCGCGAGTGTGGCCCAGCCATTCCTGGCTGGGACTCGCCGTCCATCGCTGCACTCAGCTTGTCGAGTTCGGACTGCATTTGCGGCAGCTCGCCATACTGGATCTGCGACGCACGGTTGTAATCGCCGCGGCGCGTGGCGTTCTGAATCTCGAGCTTCGCCTGCTCGATCTTCTCCTTCAGTTCGCGGATACGCTCGATGGAGCCTTTCTCCTGCTCCCAACGAGCGCGCAGAGTGTTGATCTGCTCATTCAATTCCGCAAGTTGCTTCTCGACTTCGGCGAGGCGCTCGCGCGAGTTCTGATCGCTTTCACGCGTGAGGGCCTGGCGCTCGATTTCGAGCGAGGTCCGGCGACGCTCCAACTGATCGATCTCGGTTGGAACCGAACCGATCTGCATGCTGAGCGCGGCGGCCGCTTCATCGACGAGGTCGATAGCCTTATCCGGCAGGAAGCGGTCGGAGATGTAGCGGTGCGACAGCGTGGCTGCGGCAACGATCGCCGAGTCCTTGATGCGCACGCCATGGTGTACTTCGTACTTTTCTTTCAGTCCGCGCAGAATGGCGATGGTGTCTTCTACGTTCGGCTCGCCAACGTACACGATCTGGAAGCGGCGCTCAAGCGCGGCATCCTTCTCGATGTGCTTGCGGTATTCGTTCAGCGTGGTCGCGCCAATCGCGCGCAGCTCTCCGCGAGCCAGGGGCGGCTTCAGCATGTTGCTGGCGTCGATGGCGCCTTCCGCGGCTCCGGCTCCGACCAGCGTGTGCAGCTCGTCGATGAACAGGATGATCTTGCCCTGCGACTCTTCGATCTCCTTCAGCATGGCCTTCAGGCGCTCTTCGAACTCGCCGCGGTACTTCGCACCGGCGAGCATGGAGCCGAGATCGAGCGCGACGATGCGTTTGTTGCGCAGGACTTCGGGTACGTCTCCGGCAACGATGCGCTGCGCGAGTCCTTCAACGATGGCGGTCTTACCGACGCCAGGCTCGCCGATCAGGACCGGGTTGTTCTTCGTCCGGCGGGCCAGCACCTGCACGACGCGGCGGACTTCTTCATCGCGGCCGATCACCGGATCGAGCTTGCCGCGACGCGCGAGTTCCGTCAGGTCGCGGGCGTAACGCTCCAGCGCCTGGAACTTTCCTTCGGGATTCTGGTCTGTAACGCGCTGGTTCCCACGAACCGTAGTCAGCGCCTTCAGGATGGCGTCGTAGGTGGCGCCGCTACGCGCGAGCGCCTGTTGCGCGTCGCCGCGCGACTTGGCGACGGCAAGCAACAGGTGTTCGGTGGAGACATAGTCGTCCTTGAAATTATCGGCCTCTTTGAAGGCCTGGTCGATCGCCTGGGCTGCCGTCTGCGAGAGCTGCGGCTGCGCCGACGCTCCCGAAACTTTCGGCAGATTCGAAATCAGTTGCTGGAAATCACCCAGCACCTGCTGCGGCGCAGCGCCAACTTTCTCGAGCACGGGCACAACGATGCCTTCGCGGTCCTCGAGCAGAGCAGTCATGATGTGCGCCGGCAGAACTTCAGGGTTGCCGTTCTGCGACGCGAGTTCGACGGCGCGCTGGATCGCCTCCTGCGCCTTCACCGTCAGTTTTTCCCAACGAATAGCCATAAAAGTTCCAGTTCGTGTTTCGAGTTTCCAGTTAAGTCTCTCAGTCACCCGGCCTGTCAGTCTTTCGCCTCGAACGTTCATTCTTTATGCTTTATGACTGAGAGACTCACCGACTGAGAGAACTTCTAAAAAAGCGGGAACGGCAGCGCCGCTCCCGCTCGGAAAGAATATGCGGACAGGAATGTCCGGGCCACACATTACGCCGCCTGTCCTTTAGGTTCGATAGTCTTCGGAGCCGGCGCGGAGCCAACGTTCACCTTGATCTGCTTCGGCTTGGCCTCGGCGCGCTTGGCCAGGGTTACCCGCAGAACGCCATTGTCGTAATCGGCCGTAACCTGCTCCGGGTTTACCGTGTTGGGCAGACCAAAGCTGCGCTGGAACGATCCATATCGGCGTTCCACACGATGGTAGTTCTCTTCTTTGGTTTCCTTTTCGAACTTGCGCTCACCACGAATGGTGATGGTGTTGTTCTCAATGCGAACATCGAGATCCTTCTGGTCAACGCCTGGGACTTCCACCTTCAGAACGATATTGTGCTCGTCCTCGTAGATGTCGACCGGCGGAACGAAGGACGATGTCGTGAAGCCTTCCTCCCGGCCAGCGCCGGTAGCAGATTCCTGGAACAGCCGATTGACGCGATCCTGTAGCTGGGCGAGGTCGCGGAAGGGATCGAATCGAGTGATAAACGAAGACATGGTGCTAATCCTCCTCAATGCTTTCCGACTGAATTTCTGGTTTTCGCCTAACCACTCGGGTTAGATGCAAACTTAAATCAATAGAAGCATAAAATATGAGTGTGTTATTGTCAATAATTAAACGATGCTTTTTTTACAGTAACTTACAGCGAGAATGGAGTTTGTCTGGCTTGCTTTAATGGATGCTAACGGTGGAGTTGGGGTGCCTCTAAAGAATCCGAAAAGTGTTTCGGGCTATTCAGAAACCAGGAACGGCTTGCCGGGATCTTCCAGCAGTTGGCGAGCGTCTTCCACGTGTTCCGGATGGACTTGCAGAATGAAGCGATCCTCGCCGGCGAAGAACATCATGGCTCCAGCGATGCGGGCGGTGTGCTCGTTCGGGGAAAAGCACTCGATCCCGGCGGATTCCAAGCGCGCCCTGGCGAGAAGGTACTCGGGTTGGTTTTGCAATAGCGCGACGGTGATCCAGTTTTCCGACACGTCCACTAGTATGACGCTAACCGGCGCGCTTCGCGAACTACATCTTCGACCTTTGGCAGATAGAACTCTTCCTGCGGCGGCGAGAAGGGAACGGGAGAATCCTGCGCGGCGATGCGAACGATGGGGCCGTCGAGGTCGTCGAAGGCTTCTTCGTTGATAATAGCGGCGATTTCTCCGGCGATTCCGGCCGTCCGGGGGTGCTCGTGAACGATGATGACCTTGTTCGTCTTGCGAACGACCTCGGCAATGGCTTGGCGGTCGAGCGGAGACAGAGTGCGCAGGTCGAGAATCTCCAGTTCAATGCTCTCTTTCGCCAGGACCTCGGCGGCATCGAGTGCGGTGTAGAGCATGGCCGCGTAGGTGATGACACCGATCTGCTTTTTGCCCTTTGCCTCGCGGGCAACGCGTGCCTTGCCGATCGGGACAATGTAGTCGTCCGCCGGAAGTTCTTCCTTGATCCGCCGGTAGAGGAACTTGTGCTCAAAGAAGATGCAGGGATTATTGTCGCGAATGGCGGATTTCATCAAGCCTTTGGCGTCGTAGGCGGTTGCCGGGCAGATCACCTTCAAGCCTGCGGTGTGGACGAAGGGCATTTCCGGATTCTGTGAGTGAAACGGACCGCCGTGGACGCCTCCACCACTGGGTCCGCGAAGAACAAGTGGCGCGGGCGCACCCCAGCGGTAATGCGACTTGGCGACCATGTTGGTGATCTGGTTGAAGGCGCATCCGATGAAGTCCATGAACTGAAATTCCGCAACGGGACGCATGCCGGTGAGCGCCGCACCAAACGCCGCACCGACAATAGCCGACTCGGCGATGGGCGTGTCGATGATGCGCTCCGGACCGAAGCGATCGATGAAACCTTCGGTAACTTTGAATGCGCCGCCGTAGATGCCGATGTCTTCGCCGATGCAGAAGACGGTGGAGTCGCGCTCCATCTCTTCCCAGATGGCGGAGCGGATGGCTTCGAGATAAGTGGTTAGCATGAGTTCTTCAGTACATCAGTTTGTCAGTACATCAGCCAAATCGCGCGACCCATTTTAGTGGGTGAGACCGGTAGCCGAGAAAGTAATCGCCTTCCGAATTTTCGCTTCCGGAGTATCCTCATGGAGCACCACCGTGTCGCCTTTCTTTTCGATCCCCAGTTCCTTCCAGAGTTTCGGCAGATCGACATCCACTGGCTTGTCCTTCCATGACGCATATAGATTCTCAAGCACATGGGTTCCGGTGGCGTGGTCGCCTTCCTCGAAGATCATCTTCATCGGCCACTCGTATTCCATCGTGCCTTTGTCGTTCATGATGTAGCGGAAGGCATCTTGCAGGCCCTTTTTGTTTTTCG
>CAYWSM010000154.1:0-2698 GCA_964460935.1 uncultured Terriglobales bacterium
CTACTACGAAACCGAGCATCCTAAGTGGCAGCGTACGGATGTGATTACCGACTTCCTGTCGAAGGCGTACGCCGAATTGCATCCGACCGGCGTGTTGTTTTCCATCGACGTATTCGGCGTGATGGCGTGGCAACGCAATGTCGATCTGGCCCACACCGGCCAGGACATCCCCAGCATGGCCAAGAATTGCGATGTGATGTCGCCGATGATCTACCCATCGCACTTCTTCGGAATGGACGGTATCGCAAGCCCGGGCGATGCTCCTGAGCACTTCATCGGAGAGTCAATGGCGCGTTTCCAGAAGATCACCGCCGATACGCACGTCGTGCTACGGCCTTGGCTGCAAGCCTTTGCTTGGCGTACGAAGACGTATTCTCCTGAGTACATCCAGGTGCAGGTAGCGACTGCACGGAAAAATAATGGGATCGGATTCCTCTTCTGGAACGCCAGGAACGATTATGCGAAGCCGTACGTCGCGATGCCGGTCATGGCCAAGGATCCAGTGAAATTCTTCCGCGGCGACGAGTTCGACAAGATGCCGAAACCGGCAGCGGCCACAGAAACAGCCAGCGTGGTTCCAAAAGGGAACTGAGATATTTTCTGGTTCGACAGGAGCCCACGGTACGCCGTGGGCTTTTGCTTTTGAAACGGGAGTGGCTAGCCGACGCGGGAATTGCAATCCCATCGAAGCGCGCAGGTGTACCCTGATCGCGTGAAAAAGCTGCTCATCGCCAGCGTGATATGTTCCGCGATCTTCTTGGCCTTTGTGGTGGATCCACATGCTCCGAGCGCTCGATTCAGCGTGGTGTTCAAGGTTGCGTCGATTGCGTTGCTCGCACTCTGCGCTGCCGAATCACATCCTGCGAAGAAGCCGTTGGCCGTTGCGTTGGCATTCTCTGCCTGTGGCGATCTTCTACTGGATATCCATAAGCTTGGTTCTTTTGGTCCGGTACAGTTATTTCTTTTCGGACTGATTGCATTCCTCGTGGCGCACGTTTTCTATACGGCTCTGTTTCTGAAGGCTCGAAGCGTGACGATCAACGGCGTGAGAACAGCGGCTGGCACAGCTGTGTTGGTGTTTGCGGTCGGGACTATGTTCGTCCTGTGGCCAGGATTGGCTGAGATGCGCATCCCGGTGCTCGCGTATTCGGCGGTGCTTACTGCGATGGCGATCACCGCTCAACGATCGAGGTTCGGGAAATTGGTCGCGATTGGCGCATTGTGGTTCGTAGCATCGGACACGATGCTGGCGATGAGTATCTTCGGGCATCCGTTCGCTGGGTCGCGAATACTGGTCTGGGTGACTTATTACGCGGCACAGTTGATGATCACAGTCGGCGTGATGACGGCCTCTACATCACAGGGCGAAGTATCTCGATTTGCTAGCATCGGAACGTGAACGAATTCCATTTGCCCCGGTTGTACCCAATTCTCGACAGCTCCTGCTTTGGCGACGAGATCGCCCTCTTTGCAGCCGCGCGTGCGTTGGTCAGTTCCAGTTGCACGTTTCTGCAATATCGCAACAAGACCGGGTCTGCCCGCGAGATGCTCTCTCATGCTCGCGAATTGCGGCGCATCGCCGGCAGGAAGGTGACGCTGATCATGAACGACCGCGCGGATCTCGCGCTGGCGGCGGAGTTCGATGGTGTGCATGTTGGGCAGGACGATCTGAGTGTCGAAGCAGTCCGGCGGATTGTAGGTCCCAAACTCATCGTCGGAACCTCTACGCACAATCCTGAGCAAGTGCGCGAAGCAGACAGGGCGAACCCGGACTACATTGCGATTGGCCCGGTGTTCGCGACGGCAAGCAAGGCAAATCCCGATCCGGTTGTGGGATTGGAAGGAGTTCGTCTCGCACGATCGCTGACGAAAAGACCGCTGGTCGCAATTGGGGGGATCACAGCAAGCCATGCGTTATCGGTCATTGAGGCTGGAGCCGACAGTTTGGCCCTGATTTCGGCTCTTTTGCCCGACCCGGCGAAATCCTATGCGCATTTTCAGCAGGTCTTGATGTAAAGTCTTTCGTCAGATGTGGACACATCTGGGGAACCATTGAGCACCAAAACACAACCGCTTATCTCAACCCACGCGCTGCCCACTGGCCAGGATCAGGAATTCGTCAAAGGCTTGGGCCTGACCAGTTCCACAACTCTGGTCATGGGTTCGATGATCGGTTCCGGCATCTTTATTGTCTCGGCCGATATCGCTCGACAAACCTCTTCTCCAGCGCTGCTGATCATCGCGTGGCTGGTCACAGGATTTATGACCATCACCGCTGCCCTAGCCTATGGCGAACTGGCAGCGATGATGCCCAAGGCGGGTGGTCAATATGTGTACCTGCGCGAGTCGCTCGGGCCGTTGTGGGGATTCCTGTACGGCTGGACCCTGTTCATGGTCATCCAGACCGGAACCATCGCCGCTGTCGGTGTGGCATTCGGCAAATTCCTGGGGGTAATGTTTCCGTCGATTTCGTCGTCGAACTGGATCGTGCACCTCTGGAAGGTTCCGCCGATCCATGTTGGCCCAATGGTGCTCGGCAATATGGACGTTGGCCTGAACACCCAGAACTTCGTCGGCATCGTGATCATCGTCTTTCTCACGATCGTCAACGTTTTCGGGGTGAAGACCGGCGCCATGGTGCAGAACGTTTTCACCATCGCGAAGGTCGCCGCCCTACTGGGATTGGTGCTGATCGGAG
>CAYWSM010000155.1:0-2575 GCA_964460935.1 uncultured Terriglobales bacterium
GAAGCTCCGCGTTTGTTCCTGGCCAATTACCGCAACGAACAGATCGGCGATACTCGGCGTTCGGACGTCTCCCAGTGCCGCAAGCTGCTGACGATCCGCTCCGTCGAACAACAAAATCGTCCGTCCTAGCCCCTGCCGCTCGCTTACAGGCTTCAGCGCCCGCGCCGCCGCAAGGTTCTCGGGTTTTACCTGCACTTCGCTGTACCGCGATTCGAACTCTTCCATACTGGTTTCGAGGACGATCCGTCCGCGATTGATGAACATCAGGTCGGTGAGAACGTGCTGCACCTCTTCCGCCTGGTGCGTTGTAACGATGATGGTTCGGCTGCGATCGAAGTAATCGTTGAGCAGCGAGTCGTAAAACTGCTTCCGAAAGAGGATGTCGAGCCCGAGCGTCGGCTCGTCGAGCACTAACAGGCGCGCATCGATCGCCATCACGAGCGCAAGATGGAGCTGCGCCACCATGCCCTTCGACAGCTCACGGACCTTGCTGGTGCGGCGGATGTCGGTCTTCGCCAGAAACGCTTCCGCTTTGGTGCGATCGAATCTCGAATGCACACCGGCGACAAAGTCGACTGCCTGCGAAACTCGCAACCAGCGCGGCAGAATGGCAACATCGGAGATGAAGCAAACATCCCGCATGAGCTGATCACGGTGCTGCCACGGATCGAGCCCGAGCACGCGCAGCTCGCCTTCGTACGGCGTGAGCCCGAGGATAGCGTTCAGCGCCGTTGTCTTACCGGCACCGTTCGGGCCGATCAAACCTAATATTCGTCCCTGCTCGACGCGTAGGTTGATGCCATCAAGCGCAACCGCCGTTTTGTAAACCTTACGAAGACCGCGCGCTTCAATCAGAGCCATATCAGCGGTCCCCCTTCTTTGCTTTCGCTTGCGCGGATTTCAAGAGATCCTCCGCTTTCAGGCCGAGCCGCTGGATGTTGGCGGAAATTCGCGGCCATTCTTCCTCGAGAAACTTCTGGCGCTCGCCTTCGAGAAGTTGATTGCGAGCGCCATCCTTGATGAACATGCCCAGCCCCCGTCGCTTCTCCACCAGATCTTCGTCCACCAGTTCCTGGTAGCTCTTCAGCACCGTGAGTGGATTCACCCGATACTCTGCCGCCACATTGCGCACTGAAGGCAGAGGGTCGCCCTCCTTGAGCACGCCGTCGAGAATCATGGCGACAACACAGTCGCGAAGCTGGCGGTAAATCGGCTGACTGTCGTTCCACTGGTCCATCCTGGTGTCCAAAATTCCTTGTTCTTTGTCATTCCGTGGGGACGCGAGTCCCCCCGAAGAATCTGCTGTTAGTTCTTACGTTTCAGGTCCATGCGCGCAAGAATCGGCTTGTCGCCCATCATGAATGTCCACTCCTCGATGTGGTGATTGGCGTCCACAATCGTAAACGTGGAGTGGTGCATGTGGTATTTCATGTCGCCGCTGATGCCCGCGAAGGTAAAGTCAATTTTGCCGTTGGGCAGCGTCGTGGCTACCATCCGCGGACGATTGCCGGCATCGCAGTAATGAGTCAGCGTGAGGCGTCCGTCATCGAGATAAAACATCGTGACAGGATGGTCGTATTTCGTGGCGTCGAGAGGTGTGTTGGCCTCTTGCATCTCGTGCACCAGGGCGTTACCGCGCGAGGTTACGCGCATGGTGACGTCGAGGACGGCTCCATCCATATCGGGCGATGGAGGATTGGTTGTGACCTTCCCCTCCCACGTCCCGGCGAGGGATTTCATCTTGTCAAAAGACTTCTCAGCTTCGGTCGGCGGCGCTTTCGGCGCGGCTTCGGTTTGGGCAAAGGCTACGGTGGAAGCGATCAGGAAGAGGGTGAGGAAAAGAGACTTCATGGTGACTCCTTGCGTTCAGCCGGATTCAAGATCCAGTTTGTTGTAGTGTTATACTTAACTATAACACTAATCTCATGTCAAGGGTCATTTAATGGATGGACGGGATTAAAGAAGCGGTGCAGGAAACAAAGCCGGAAACATCGCCGAAACAAGCTCCCAAGAAGCGCTGACGGGATCGCACCCTGCGACATAGTTCTCACTCGAAACCTGAAACTCGAAACTGCTTTTATGCATTCGCCTTGATCAACTGCTCCGCGTGCTTCCGACTAGCATCGGTCAGTTTCGCCCCGGACAGCATGCGCGCGACTTCTTCCCTTCGCCCCGCATCCGTTAAAAGTCGAACTGACGTCTTCGTCCGCCCGTCGGCTTCGCGCTTTTCAATCAAATAATGGTGGTCGGCAAACGACGCGATCTGCGGCAGATGGGTTATGCAGATAACCTGGCTCGACTGCGACAGCGTCTTGAGTTTGCGGCCAACGGCCTCGGCGGCAGAACCACCGATGCCGATATCAATTTCGTCGAAGACCAGCGTCCGCTGAATCGGACGACCTTGGGTGCCCCATTCAAGCCTTCTTTTGGCTTGAGTGGGGTTTTTCGATCCCGTTTCCACCGCAACCTTCAGGGCCAACATCACCCGTGAGAGTTCGCCTCCGGATGCAATTTCTTCCAGCGGTCGCAGCGGTTCGCCGGCATTCGTGGCAATCAGATATTGCACCTGATCGAA
>CAYWSM010000156.1:0-7315 GCA_964460935.1 uncultured Terriglobales bacterium
GGAAACCAGAGAGAACATCATTGCGTCTTCTGTTTTGCGAAGAACTGCGCCAGCGCCTGTCCTGTGTAGCTCTTCTTGACCTTTGCGACCTGCTCCGGTGTGCCTTGGGCGACAATGCGGCCGCCGTCTTCGCCACCTTCAGGGCCGAGGTCGATAATCCAGTCGGCATTGCGGATCACGTCGAGATTGTGCTCGATGATGATGATCGTATTGCCGAGATCGGTCAGCCGGTGCAGAACGTCGAGCAGTTTCTTGACGTCGTCGAAGTGCAATCCGGTGGTGGGTTCATCGAGCAGGTAAAGGGTGCGTCCGGTCTGGCGCTTCGAGAGTTCGCGGGCAAGCTTGATACGCTGTGCTTCGCCGCCGGAAAGTGTCACTGCAGACTGCCCGAGGTGGATGTAGCCGAGTCCAACGTCGACCAGCGTTTGCAGACGCTGACGCACCTGCGGGAAATCTTCGAGAATAGGCAGCGCATCGGAGACTGGCAGTTCGAGAATGTCGGCGATTGAGTAGCCCTTGTACTTCACCGCAAGCGTTTCGTGGTTGTAGCGTTTGCCGCCGCAGACTTCGCAAAGGACGTACACGTCAGGCAGGAAGTTCATCTCGATACGGCGCTGGCCTTCGCCCTGGCAGGCTTCGCAGCGTCCGCCGGGGACGTTGAAGGAGAAGCGTCCAGCCTTGTAGCCGCGCTCGCGTGCCTCGGGCAGCATCGCGAACAGGTCGCGGATGTGCGTGAAGACGCCCGTGTAGGTCGCCGGGTTGGAGCGTGGAGTGCGGCCGATGGGTGACTGGTCGATCTGGATCACCTTATCGATGTTCTCGACGCCGGCGATTGATTTGTGTGCGCCGGGTTCCTCCCGCGAGCGGTAGAGCTGCTTGGCGAGTACGCGGTAGAGAATGTCATTGACCAGCGTGCTCTTGCCGGAGCCGCTAACACCCGTGACGACTGTCATGACGCCAATCGGGAAGGTGGCGTCCACGTGCTTCAGATTATTTTCGGTGGCCGACAGGATCGTAATCGCCTTCTCGTTGACGTGGCGGCGCTCGGGCAACATTTCGATTTGCACTTCGCCCGAGATGTATTTGCCGGTAAGCGAGCGTGGCGCTTTCATGATGTCGTCGGGCGTGCCTTGCGCGACCAGTTCGCCTCCGTGGCGTCCCGCGCCGGGACCAAGATCGATCACGTAATCGGCGCGACGGATGGTTTCTTCGTCATGCTCGACCACCAGCACCGTGTTGCCAAGATTGCGTAGCGACTCCAATGATTGCAGCAGGCGTTCGTTATCGCGATGATGCAGGCCGATAGAGGGCTCGTCAAGAACGTATAGGACGCCGCGGAGTTTGGATCCGATCTGTGTCGCCAGCCGAATGCGTTGGCCCTCGCCACCTGAGAGCGTTGCCGCTGAGCGGTCCAGCGAGATATAGCCGAGTCCGACAGTGTTGAGGAAGCCGAGCCGTTCCGCGATCTCACGAACGATGCGTCCTGCGATCTGCTCTTCTCGTTCATTCAACGAAATTTTCGCGACAGCATCAACAGCGCGCGAAACGGGCAGAGCCGTGAAATCGGCGATCGACATCCCATTCACTTTGACGGCGAGACTCTCCGGACGCAGGCGCTTACCGTGGCAGACCGGGCACTGGGTCGCCGACATATATTCCATCAGGTATTCGCGGTAGCCTTCCGAGCCGGATTCCTCCAGGTTCTGCTTCAGATACGCGAGAATGCCTTTGAATCCCGTCCTCCGGTCAGTTTTGTCCGGCCCGTAGAGCAGCAGATTCTGTTCAGATTCGGGCAGCTTTTCAAATGGCGTGCTCAGGTCGATGTCATAGGCATGTGCCGTCAGCTTGACCATGTGAATGAGATTGGTCGAAGCCGAGCCTGGGCCAAGCGCCCCATCCAACAGCGGCTTGGACCAATCCGTAATGATCTTCGCGGGATCGAAATCGTAACGGCTGCCGAGTCCATGGCATTCGGGGCAAGCGCCGTAAACACTGTTGAACGAGAACGACCGGGGCTCGAGTTGCGGCACATTGATGCCGCATTCCGGACACGCCAGCCGCTCGCTGAACAGGTATTCTTCGCCGCCCACAATCACTACCTGCACTAGGCCGCTGCCGAGTTTCATGGCCAGCGCTACAGACTGCTCCAGACGGCGCTCGATGCCGGGCTTCACCAACAGACGATCGATGACCACTTCAATGGTGTGGTTCTTGCGTTTGTCGAGCTTGATGTCTTCTTCGAGATTCACCAGTTCGCCGTCCACGCGAGCGCGTGGGAATCCGTGCTGGACAAGCTTTTCCATCTCCTGCTTGAACTCGCCCTTCCGGCCGCGCACGATCGGCGACAGGATCATCACCCGATCCTCCGGCTTGAGCGCCATCACCCGGGCGACGATCTGATCCGCCGACTGGCGAGAAATCGCGCGCCCGCAGTTCGGGCAATGGGGAAGTCCAATAGACGAATACAGCAGGCGAAGATAGTCGTAAATCTCAGTGATTGTGCCGACAGTCGAACGTGGGCTGCGCGAAGTAGTCTTCTGTTCAATGGAGATCGAAGGGCTCAGGCCATCGATCGCATCCACATCAGGGCGTTCCATCTGGTCAAGGAACTGGCGGGCGTAGGCGGAGAGCGTTTCCACATAACGGCGCTGGCCCTCGGCGTAGATGGTGTCGAAAGCGAGCGACGACTTGCCCGACCCGCTGAGGCCGGTGATGACGGTGAGGGTGTTGCGCGGGATCTCGACGTCGATATTCTTCAGGTTATGCTGGCGTGCCCCACGCACCGTGATCTTGGAAATGCCCATGACTTAATGCACTGATACAGCTGGGGCTTAACGCCCTCGGATTCATTGCCCTGATTAGGCACGATTTAAGTCGTGCCCTGATACTTAGCCCGAACCGATACTTTGGCCCGGAAAGGAACGGCTCCCAAACTGGCAGGACTAGCACTTCCGAGAGTGCTGGGCCCCTAGAAAGTTCGCCACAGATAAGGCACAGTTTTACTGCTGTATCTTAATTGTCACTGGCGAACAGGGTCAAACGAACGGCAAAGTGTCGAGACGTTTGTAGAGGGAATAAAGGTGAAGATTTTGGGCCCCTGGCCATTGGCAAATGAGGCGCGTCCAGGACGCGAACAGGCGGTAATCATCAGCATGCGGCTGTCGAACGATGATTTCGGCACCGAGGCGGAGGATGAATCGCTGTTGCAACTGGAGGCGGAACTGGAGAAGTGCCTCGCGGAAACCGATTTCGGCGAGTGGGACGGTCACGAGACCGGCGGCGGATATCACAAGATCTTCCTGTACGGTCCGTGTGCCGAACGCCTGTCGCAAGCCGTGCTGATGAAAGTGCTTGAGTATCCCGCCTTGCCCGGTTCGTACATGGTCAAGCGGTTCGGCGAGATCGGGTCTGACGAGCAGTACATCTGGCTGGATTCGGGGTCGCGGGCATGATCGAGCACTGCTGCGAGATGCTGAAAGAAGCCGTGGATGGCGATGCCATCCTGAACGAACCGAAGCAGCAAATGCGTGGACGGATTTTGAACGAGATCGATTCGGACTACGCGGTCAGGTCTCCGGAAGATCGGCCGAATTTGTATCCGATCAATTTCTGCCCGTTTTGCGGACGGGCGATTTCGCGAACTGTTTGGAACGCGGAAAAGAAAAAGTAATAGCTGTCCCACATTTGGGGCAGGGAACACAGGTAGTAAGCAGCAGACGGGACGAGCGGTCGTAACATCCAGAGTGTTGGTACTACGCATCGAAGATTGGTACCAAAGGCGGATTAGGTGAACGAACTGGTAATGGGATTGGTTCTTATTTTAACGATTTCGGTGGCGGTTGCACTTGGCGTTGTTTCCGGGTACGTGATCATCACAGGCATTCTGAATGCGTTTGCACGCAAGCCCGCGACCGGAAAAGCTGCGCCCGAGTTGGCCGCGCAGGGCATGGCAGGAGATTAACGTAAAGTTTTGTTGTGAGGAATGGCGTACCAAACGCGAAGCCCGATCCATGCGGATCGGGCTTTTGCTTTAGCAGAAGCTGCGAAGATCTACTCTGGTTCCGCGTTCGAACGGTTAGGCTCGCTCTGATCGGTCTGCTGCTGATCTTGTGATTGTTGCTGTTGCTGCATTCGCTGCAGTTCCTGCAAAAGCTGCTCAGGAGTTTTTGGACCTTGCTGTTGCTGAGCCTGGCCGCTTGGCCCGCTGTACTGCTGTTGCTGCTGCTCGGCCGGCGGTGACTGCCCTTCTGGCGGGCTGACTTCCTCGGCAGACGGTGATTCGGGCTGCACAACCTCATCGTCTGTCCCTACGCCCGCGTCGTTTTGTCCTTGATAATCGGGCGGCGGCGGAGCCGAATGGATGCGATTCGTAACCTCGGGATAATAGTTACTGGCGTTGTTGACAGGCCCTGTAGGACCAACCCCACCCGGCGTGCGGGCTGTCAGAATGACCTTTTGAATGGCAGTCGGATTGTCGGGCGATCCGAGAATGATGTAGTTGAACTTCGAGCCTTCCAGAAGCTGTTGCAGAACATCCTGAGGCTTGCCGGGACCGAGATGTACCGCAATGCGTTCGGAATTGGCTGTGTTGGGAACTTCAATGCCGGCGCCCATCAATCTCCGCACTGCATTCAACACGTCACCAAGCGTAGAATTTTCGGCGACAATCGACAGCCCGGCGGCGCTGAACGAGACCTGCGGTGGTGTTGCCGGCATCTCCTCGGGAGTTGGCGGAAGCTGCGGTTCGGCCGGGGGCGCAGGGGCCGCTTGTGCTGTTGGTTTCGCAGGCTCTCGCCGGTTGGCCGCCGGACGATTCGTCGCAACGGCAGGCAGACCGGCGATAACGATTCCGCAAAGTAACCCGGCGATTGTGGTTTTGATCGGCATGAAGGACTTGTCCAAATTCTACACCCGTTTTGCGACTGTGGTTTGGCGCCCGGTGCCGCATCGGGGCGCACTCATGAGAACATCAGAACTGGTAAAACTTGCATCTTATTTAGCGCAGGAACACTGAAATTTATGGAAACGACAAGCAGTTTTCATACATCGCTTCGCAGTTGCCGCGCCGCTGTATGTGCGCTGGTAATACTGTTGTTGATGGTTTCATTGGCTGTGGCCGAGGACTGCAAGATGGGGTCCGACCTCGACGCTGCCACCAAATCGGCACTCGATAGCACCGCGCAGAAGTACTACCAGATGGCCTCGTCAAGCGATCTGGCCTCATTACAGCAGAATTCCATTCCTGCCGTCGCTTCTGATTTCAGCGGCATTCAATCAGCAATCAACGAACACAAGGCGGACTTCGGAACCTCGGCGACCGTTCGCGGTACGTATGAACTGGATGCGCCCGGTACGGCTCCAATTGCCCGCGCAGAGTTCTACTGCGGAATCTTCAACTCTCCCGACCGTGTGGCGTTCGTCATTCCGAGCCTTCCTCCGGGCCGCTATGGGCTGGTGATTTTGGATGCACAGGGCGGGAAGCAGCCGATGTCGGTTTCCATGGTGTTGCAGCAGTACGCCTCGGGCGCCTGGAAACTCGGCGGATTCTACGCCAGAGCCAGCTCACTCGCGGGACACGATGCCAATTGGTATCTGAACCAGGCACGAAGTTATAAGGCCAAGGGACAGAATCATGACGCCTGGTTGTACTATCTGGCGGCGTGGGACCTGCATGCCCCGGTGCCGTTCATGTCGACCGCCACTCTGGACAAGATCAGCGAAGAAGCACAGTCGGTGAAACCCAACGATCTGCCGTCGCAGGAACAGCCGCTGAAACTCGCTTCCGCCGACGGAAAGACCTACACCATTACTTCTCTATTTGCGGTTCCAGTCCAGGACGGACTTGGACTGGTGGTGAAGTTTCAGGTGCCGGATATCTCGAACGCTGCGCAGACCTACCAGGACAACATGGCGGTCATGAAGATCCTCGTCGCGAAGTATCCGGAACTTCGCGAAGGCTTCACCAGCATCGTGGCCCGTGCTGTCGCGCCCGGTGGCCAGGACTACGGCACGCTGCTGGCGATGAAAGATCTCAAGTAACAGGCGTTTGCGATATAACGGGCGCGGAGAAATCCGCGCCATTTCTTTTGTTATGCGTTAACCTGTGTGCCGCTTTCGTCGGATGACTATGCGCATGGGACCAGAAACCGCACCCAACCTGCTCTTTGGTAGTTTCTACGGAGTATCGAACGTTAAGCGTGAGTTCGCCGGTTTCTCAGCGTCGCTGATGGTGCCCGAAGTGCCGGCACGCGAGATGCCCGTACACACGCATGAAGATGCAAGTTTCGTTATCGTATTGCGTGGCGTGTATATCTCGTCGGCAAAAGGAGCGGAAAACGCGCTTGGAGACTGCGCGGTCATTTACAACCCTCCGGGCACAAAGCATCGCGACTGCTTTCGCGAACTGGAGGGCGCGCAGTTCCTTGGTATTTCGATCTCCCACGGGAATCTGCAACACGCAGCAGAGGCCGTGCGACTTCCCGATCGCGCGACTTGCTATCGAGGCGGCGAGATTCTGCTAACGGCCAGACGAATCGCACGTCAGTGCAGGCAATGGGCGGATGGTGCAAGCTTGTTTTCGGAAGCTCTGTGCTGGGAATTGCTGGCACATGCCGGTCGAGTTCAGGAATACATCGATAAAGCAACGCCCGCCTGGCTTTACGACGTTCGCGAGAGCATTCGTGAGAATTGCAGCGCGCGGATACAAATCTCCGATATGGCCGCTGTTGCCGAAGTCCACCCCGTGTACCTTGTAAGGCGATTTCGTGAATGCTTTGGATGCACTCCCGGGGAGTATTTGCGCGTGTGCAGGGCTGACAAGGCGGCGTCGATGATTGCCACCACCGGCTTGCCGCTGGCAGAAGTTGCATTGGCAACGGGTTATTCCGACCAGAGCCAAATGTCGAAAGCATTCCGTTCTCGCTTTCGCGTAACGCCGGGAGAATACCGCCGCCAACAGATGAAACGGCGGATTCAGATCTGACAAATCTGTTTATCCATGACAATCACCATGAATGGCTGTCGTGAGACATTTTGACTATGAGATCTGCGCAACGAAGTTTGGCCATTTATATCTTGCTTAGCGCTGGAATCGTATCCGCGCAAACAACAGCGAAACCCGCAGCAGATTTGGCCGGCCTTTGGGGATGCGAGGAAATGCTGGGTCCGATTGTTCGCGGCTTACTTGTCGTAGACGGGCGTAACCCAGAGTGGAATGCACGGATCGGCGGCTACGAGGTAGATTTTCACGGTAGTGACAAAAAAGAGGTTCGGTTCCAGTTGCCGGGGAAAGTGGGCGAATTTCGCGGCTTCGTTT
>CAYWSM010000157.1:0-17568 GCA_964460935.1 uncultured Terriglobales bacterium
CGAATCCAATCGGGCATGAAGACACCGAATGCGGCTAGTTCCGGTACGCTCATGATCGGGAACGATCTGACGGTCAATCGCCTCGGGTTTGGCGCCATGCGCATCACCGGCGATGGAATCTGGGGAGACCCCAAAGATCCAGCCGAATGCAAGCGCGTGCTCAAGCGTTTGCTCGATCTGGGCATTAACCTTATCGATACAGCAGATTCATATGGCCCGGAAGTCAGCGAGAACCTGATCGCCGAGGCTCTCCATCCCTACCCTAAAGGACTGGTGATCGCCACCAAAGGTGGACTGACGCGCCAGGGCCCGAACCAGTGGATTCCCGTGGGCCGTGCCGAGTACCTGCGGCAACAGGTCGAGATGAGCCTTCGCCGGCTGAAGGTGGAACGCATCGATCTTTATCAGCTCCATCGCTTCGACCCCAAGGTGCCGGTGGAAGAATCGCTCGGGGAACTCCGAAAGATGCAGAACGAAGGCAAGATCCGACACATCGGAATTTCCGAAACCAATGTGGCCGATATCCAGCGGGCGCAAAAGACCGTGGAGGTTGTCAGCGTGCAGAACAAGTACAACCTGACCGACCGTGCCTACGAGGACGTCATCGAGTACTGCCAGAAGAACAAGATTGCCTTTATCCCATGGTTTCCATTGGGCGCCGGAGCGCTCGTGAAGCCGGGCGGTGTTCTCGACAAACTGGCAAAGGCCCATGACGCAACGATGTCGCAGGTGGCGATTGCATGGCTGCTGCATCGCTCGCCGGTGATGCTGCCGATACCGGGAACCTCGAAGGTAAGCCACTTGGAGCAGAACGTTGCCGCGGCGGAATTGCGGCTTAGTGATGCGGAGTGGGAGTCGTTGGAGAACGCCGCCAGGCAAGCAGCGTAGAGAACTCAGCGAGTAGCGCTTTTCTTTCGAACAGCGGCCTTCTTGTTTTGCGGTGGAGCCGAAAGCTCCGCCTGTTTTTTCTTAGGCAGCTTGGCGAACACAAGCGCATACGATTCGCGAACCAGTTCTTCGATCTCATTCCACCGCAAGGCGTTCCAACGTTCGAGGGCGATCCAGAAGTTGCGCGCCATGTACGGCGCGGGAATCACTCCATCGATCTCCGTCAGTTCGTAGAACTTTTCAGGGGTGCTCTTCACCGACAAACGCGCTCCCTCCGGTCCGAGGGAGGTGATCGCGAACATCTTGCCGCCGATTTTGAACAGCAAGTGGTCTCCCCACTGTATCTCTTCCGTTACACTCGGAAGCGACAGGCAGACCGCGCGGATGAAATCAACGGACATTGAAATTGGTAATTTGGTAATTTAGTAACTTGGTAATTGAAAACCACATCAGTCGGCTCTTTCAATTACCAAATTACTAAATTACTCATTTACCAAATTCTTACGCGGTTCTCGCCTCTCCCAGCGTCAGCTTTACATCCAGTTTCTTTTTCCCGCGATAAATCGTAACCGTAACACTGTCGCCGGCTTTGTGCTTGTTCAGCTCGCGGGAAAGATCCTGCATATCTTCGACAGTCTGGCCATTAATGGCGATGATGAGGTCCCCACCTAGCAGGATCGGCGTATTCCCCAACAAGGCCCGTTCATTCCCACCGCGAAGTCCTGCCCGTGCGGCAGCTCCCTCGGGCGACACCTGCATAATCAGGACACCGTAGTCAGCCGGCAGCCCGATCTGGTCCGCCAATTCGGGACCGATGGGCAATCCGGCGATACCCAGCGTCGGCCGGCGAACTCGCCCGTACTGAACAAGATCGTTGAGAACCTGCTTCGCCGTGTTGATCGGGATGGCGAATCCAATCCCGGCGCTCTGTTCGGCGCCTCCGGTAAAGATCATGGAGTTGATGCCGATCACCTCGCCTCGCGAGTTCAGCAGCGGTCCGCCGGAGTTCCCGGGGTTGATGGCCGCGTCAGTCTGGATCGCTTCGTCGATCGAGTCGCCGGATGGCCCGCGTACCGACCGGATCGAGCTGACGATACCTCGCGTCATGGTGCCGCTAAGGCCGAAGGGATTGCCGATGGCGAACACCTTCATGCCGACCTGCAAGCCGTGCGAATCGCCAAGCGTCACCGGGGTGAGATTGGGTGTATCGATCTTGAGAATGGCCAGATCGTAATGACGATCAGCGCCAATCACCTGCGCTGTAACCGTCTTGCGGTTGTAAAGCGTGACTTCCACCCTCTGCGCATTGGCGATGACGTGATAGTTGGTGAGGATGTGCCCTTCTTTGTCGAGAATAAATCCGGTGCCCTGGCCTTCTTCCGGAACCGCTCCATAAAAGAAGTTGTAACTCACCGCGCGCGACTTGATGTTCACCACCGACGGTAAGGCCTTCTTATAGACGTTGACGTTAACAGTCTCTTCTGGATCGAGATCTCCCGGTCCGGCGGCCTGCGTCAGTTCAAGATTCTTGTCCCCGGAGAACCAACTGGTGGAACTCGACGGGCTGCCCCCGCCAGGTCGGTGCGACGAGGTGTAGATGAAAAATGCGGCGGCAATAACAAAGGCAAGGATCAGCGGTCGAAGCGTGCGCATGAGTTCTATCCGATGTAACTGAAGGAATGATAAATAAAACCAGCGCCGCTGGTCAGTTTCGTTGTTACCGGGAGAAGGCCTTCTGCATGGAAAGCGTCTTCAGTTCGGGCCAGATGCGGTTCACCTGCTCGCGCGTCTTTTGCAGGCATCCCGAATTGTCGATGACAAAATGCGAGACGCGGACTTTATCTTCATCTGGCGCCTGCGCCTTCATGCGCCGTTCGACCTCGGCACGCGCCAAATCGAGGGGCATCTCATGGCGTTTGGCGAATCGTTCAACCTTCTGATCGAACGAGCAGGTCACGGTGATGAGTTTGTCGAAGTGCTTCCAACTTCCCGATTCCAGCAGTAATGCCGCTTCCACGATCGCAACCGCCTTGGGATCTTCCTTGAAGACTTGGCGCATCCACAGTTCCTGGGCGTCGATCACGGGCGGATGGACGATCGCATTCAGTTCGCCGATTCTCCCGGTTGGGAAAACGGCGTCGGCAAGTTTTCCGCGGTTGATGGTTTCGTCAGGATTGAGGATGTCGAGGCCGAAGGCATTGATCACTTTCCAGTAAACATCCTGGCCCGGCGCCATTAGTTCGTGCGCGATCTGGTCCGCGAGTTTCAAATGTGCGCCCAGCGACATGAACATTTCTCCAACAGTGGTTTTTCCGCAAGCGACTCCCCCGGTCAGGCCCAAACTCAGCAAGTTTCACCTCGCCGTAGCTTGGCAGCTTTGACTGTGTTCGACATCAGCATGGCAATGGTCAACAGTCCTACTCCGCCGGGAACGGGTGTGATGGCTCCCGCAACTTCGGCTACTTCGGGATGCACGTCGCCCGCGACCACCGAACCCCTGGTTCGGAATGTCTCTTTGCGCTTTACATTTTCGGCGAAGAGTTGTTTGAAAATTTTGGGATCGCTTACGCGATTAATTCCGACATCGATAACCGTTGCGCCCGGCTTCACATACTCGCGGGTGATGATGCCTGGTTTGCCGACTGCCGCGACAAGAATATCGGCTCGGCGGCAGACGGACGGCAGATCTTTTGTCTTCGAATGACAAACCGTGACAGTCGCATCGGCGTTCAGCAACAACATGGCAGTCGGCTTTCCGACGATATCGCTACGCCCCACTACGACCGCTTCCGCGCCTCGAATTGGAATCTGGCTCCGTGTAAGGATTTCCATGATCCCTGCTGGTGTACATGGGACCAGACCGGGGCGTTCCGTCGAAAGATAACCGACGTTCATTGGATGAAAGCCATCAACATCTTTTGCGGGATCGACTGACAGCAGCACCTTTTGGTCGTCAATGTGCTTGGGAAGCGGAAGCTGTATCAAAATGCCATCGATCTCATTTCGCGAATTCAGATCTGCAGTAATGCGTAGAAGTTCGCTCGTGGATATGTTTTCTGGAAGCCTGAGTTCTTCGCTGTGGAGGCCTAATTCGCGGCAGGCCTTCACCTTATTACGGACATAAATCTCGGATCCCGGATCGTTTCCAACCAGTACCGCAGCCAGTCCAGGCCGAATGCCTAGTGCAGAAAGTCCAGCGGCTTCTTGCGCCACTTCGGTCTTGATTGCGGCGGCGATCGGATTTCCGTCGAGTATGCGAGCGCTCATCGTAAGTAGTTGAGAATCCTATCCTATTCGCAGAGGAATTGACGGTGACTACTTGGGAATCCACATCAGGAACACTCGATTTTGCTCTGCAGAGCGCACGCTGGCGGTAAAATGTCCGTCATTATGATTAGCCGCGACCTGCTGGAAATTCTGGCCTGCCCCGCCTGCAAAACTCCGCTGGCCTACAACGAGGAGAAAGACCAGCTCAAGTGCGGAACCTGCCACCGTGTCTACCCGGTAAGGGACGACATTCCCGTGTTGTTGATTGATGAAGCGCATATCGAGGAGTAGCGCCGTTTTCTGACACAACTGATACCTGGAGCGGCGATTCCAATCCTTGCGGACAGCGTACTTCGGTTCTGCCCGGCTACAAACGAATCCCTGCAACTCCTTCGAGTTCAGCGGGTTGTATATAAGTGAAAGAAATCTTTAGGCAAACACCCGGTTCGGCAATGTAATTGCTGAAACAAAATGGTGGGTAGCGCAGTCTAAAGAAATAAGTAGTGGGGTCGGAGGTGATCCGAGATGGCAACTGAAAAGTTCACGATCGCGGAAGTATCGGCCCTGAGGAACGAGCTGATGCAAAGAATGCTCGATCCTTCAGAGGCTGCTGAGCTTTTGCAAATCTTCCTCATGGGTCGCGGTTACGGTGTTTCGCCGAACGCGGCTCTTGACGCGGCAAGCAAAATGGGCGCTGCGGGGTGCTCATTTGCTGCCATCCAGAAAGAACTCGAAGCCGTTGCACTCGTGATGTAAGCGGGTTACGAGATTCGTCGTCCCGTATCTGAGACGACTGACATAAAAAAGGACGCCGGGCGAAGCTGCCCGGCGTTTTCCTTTTTAAGTGGGTAGCAATTTATCCATTGGGAAGAACTTTATCCCATAGCTCCCTTGCAACTCGGTACCGATAAATCCCTCTCTTACCCAGACTATAGGAGATCCTCCCATGTCAGTCTGGAAGTCAGCGACAAAGCTGCCGCGCCGTGTTCGCCAACTGAGAAAAGCTGCCCGGATTGCACAAAAAACAGTGCTAGTTGGCACGGGGCTCGGAGTTGGGCTTACCGCTGTTTCCTATGCTGCTCGCCGCGCTCGCAGGATCGATCTTCTCGGCAAAGTCGTAGTTATCACCGGCGGTTCGCGAGGTTTGGGCCTGGCCCTCGCGGAAGAGTGCGCCGCTCAGGGAGCAAACGTCGCAATCTGTGCTCGTGACCGCGGCGAACTCGACGCTGCCCAGCAGCAAATCCAGCGTAAGTTTGGAGTAGAAGTTCTCGCGGAGGTCTGCGACGTAACGAACAATGACGACGTGGAAGAGTTCCTCACCGCGGTGCTGTCGCGCTTCGGACAAATCGACGTTCTGATCAACAATGCCGGCATCATCAGTGTCGGCCCTCTTGAGTCGCAGACACTTACCGAATATCAGGAAGCCATGGACGTCATGTATTGGGGGGTGGTGTATCCAACTTTGACATTGCTGCCGCACATGAAAGCCCGACGCAGTGGACGGATCGCCAACGTGGCATCCATCGGCGGAAAGATCTCTGTTCCGCACTTGGTTCCCTATAGCGCCGCCAAGTTCGCCGCCGTCGGCTTTTCCGAGGGACTGCGATCCGAATTATTGAAGGATGGCATCAAGGTGACGACCATTTGTCCTGGTCTCATGCGCACGGGCTCACACTTGAACGCATTCTTTAAGGGAAAGCATCGTAGCGAATTTACCTGGTTCAGTTTCGGCGCCACCATGCCGCTGGTTTCGATCGATGCGCATCGCGCGGCGCGAAAGATTATCGACGCAGTGCGTCACGGCGATCCGGAACTGATCATCACGCCGCAAGCGAAGCTCGGAATCTGGCTGCACGGATTGTTTCCGGGAATCACCACCAATGCATTGGGAATCATGAATCGGCTGTTGCCGAATTCAGACACGAGTGATCGGCATGAGCGCTACTCGGGTCACGAAAGCGAAAATCGACTTACGCGTTCTTTCCTGCAGCACTTTGGCCGCAAAGCGGCGCATGAACTGAATCAGACTCCGGCAAACAAGCTGACTCGTGACGAAACCGATCGTCGCTGGCAATCGGACGTTTCGGCATAGAAATGCCCAGCACGCTGCGGGAGGTGTGCAAACCATAACGCCAACCTTCTACTCTGGATCGCCTTCTTATCAATGGGGTTGAGTATCGATTGAAGGCTCTAAGAACCTTAGGGAAGGTGTTGCCCGGGATCATCGCCGGTGCGGCGGACCTTGATCCGGCGGCAGTCATGACCGCCGTTGTGGTTGGCGCTTCCTTCGGCTATTCCATTGGCTGGGTGGTGATCGCCTGTGTTCCCGTGCTGTGGTCGGTCTTCTCCGTGTCAGCGCGGTTAGGTCACCGCAGCGGGCGCGGGTTGGTTGAGATCGTCCGTATGCGGCGGGGCAGGACCGCCGCTACCGTCGTCGCCATCGGCATGGTCTCAGTAAATATGGCGATGATCATTGCCGACTTGCGCGCGGTCGGCGATGCGTTCTCCGTCATTCTGCAACAATCTCCAAAGTTCTTTCTGGTACCGGTAGCTTTCAGTGTTTGGTGGATTCTGATTCGCGGCAGCTTCCAGCGGGTGACCCGCGTTCTCGGCGTACTCGCTTTGGCACAGCTTGCTTACGTTGCTGGAGCCGTTCTTGCAACGCGGTCGTTCACCTCGTTGCTTCGAGGCATTTTCCTGCCGAACATCTCCAACACTCCCGAATATGCAATCGGAGCCATCGCTCTGTTTGGATCGTTGCTCACGCCGGACGTGATCGTATGGCAAACCAGTTCGCAACGCGACAGCAATAGGGCTACGGCTGTCGGTAACTATGCGCATTTCGGAACCTTTGTTGCTGCTCTGGTGTCGTTGTCGGCGGTGGTCTGCGCAGCTTCTCTGCACGCAAACAATCCGGGGGATCTGACGACCCGAACCGCCGCTTTTGCTCTCGCGCCTCTTGGCATGCTGGGACCAATTTTCTTTTCTCTGGGAATCATTGGTTCCGGACTGGTTGCTTTGCCGATCCTGGTTGCGTCGATGTGTTACAGCATCGCCGAAGCGGTGAACTGGCAGTCAGGATTGAGCCAGAATCCCTGGGAGGCTCGCTTCTTCTACATGCTCCTGTCCGGCGCGGTGTTCATCGCCGTCGTTACCAATTTCGCGCCGCTCAACACGGTTCGTATCCTCTACTGGTCCCAGGTGATGGCGGGCATACTGGTCATTCCGATTCTGTGGCACATCCTGCGGCTCACCAACGACAAAACCATTGTCGGAGAGCCAAATTCCTGGTTTCAGAACTTCTGGTTAGGGGGCGCAATTGGGGGAAGTGTGGTTGCCAACCTCATCTTCCTTTGGAGTGTCTTGCGGCAGACTTAGGGCAACCGGTACTGAGAGAAGTTCCTCAGATGAAAGGGAATGCCGCGCGCACTCAAAATCGGGCTGAGCAGCGGGATTATATGGCTCATCCTCCTCGTACTGTGGTTTCTCTTCGTCAGTCAGTGGAAGAAAGATGAGCTTCTGGTCGGTGTGGTCGTGGCCGCAACCGCCGCCCTTGCCAATATGGTGGTCGAAGCGCAAGGATTTGCCAGGTTCCGGCCGAAGTTAAGTTGGCTAATGCTGATCTGGTGGCAACCGTGGTATGCCATCGACGGAACCTGGGCCACGCTGAAGGCCATGGCAGAGAAGCTGATGGGCAAGAAGTCGAAGGCTCAATTCAAGGTAGCCGGTTACGAAGCGAATTGTAACGACGCGCGATCGGCGGCGAAGCGTGCCCTGGCAGTGGCTTACCTGACCATCCCTCCGAATTCCATCATTGTCGGTATCGACCGCGACAAGGGCCAGGTACTTATTCACGAGATGCAACCGGCTCCAATTCCTCTCATCGCGAAGAAACTGGGGATCCAGGGATGAACCCGTGGATGCTGGTAGCCATCGGCCTTCTCACTTGCGTGATTCCTTGCGGGATCACCTGCTTCAAGGACGGTCCCATCGAGCGGCTGATTGGGCTCGAGATGATGGGCATTGTTTCGACGATGTTCCTGCTGGTGTTGGCAGAGGCGCTCGGCCAACCAAACTTTTATGACATAGGTTTAACGATGGCTCTGCTTGCGTTTGGTGGCGGCTTGGTATTCACACGCTTTCTGGAGCGCGGGTTATGACCGCCGCGGATATAGCTGTCGATATTTGCCTCGGCGTGACCGTTGTGGTCAGCGCAATCTGTTGCTGGGCGCTGGTTTTATTCCACGACGCATTCGAAAGACTGCACTATCTCAGCACAATTACAACGGTCTCCACGTTCGCTCTTCTGCTTGCGGTGGTAATCAAGGAAGGCGCCGGGCAGGCTGCCATCAAAGTCATTCTTAGTTTTGTGGTGCTTCTGTTAATCAATGCTGTCGTCACCCACGCAACGGCTCGCGCAGCTCGCGTCCGCCAATTTGGGCAGTGGACTCCAACGCCCAAAGAGAACATCGAAGGCGCGAAGGAGGGCAAGTGACATGTTGCTGATGCAGATGGGCATCCTGATCTTTGTCGCCATCGCAGGAACAGCCGTCGTGCTGACGCGAGATCCGCGGAACCAGGTAATCGGCCTTGGTTTCTATGGACTGCTTTTAGCGCTGATGTTCTTCATCTACCAGGCCCCTGACGTCGCATTGTCACAGATCGTGATTGGAACCGTGACCCTTCCCTTGATGTTCATGCTTGCGTTCACCAAGATTCGTCGCAACGAACGCCTGCGCGAACAACAAAAAGACAAGCAAAAGAAAGAAGCTGCATGAACCGCACGCGCAGGCATTTCCTCTTCTTTACTTCCGCCGTGGTGCTGTTCGCGCTTTTGTGGTGGGCCATGCGCGACCTGCCCCCGTTTGGTCACTATCGTGGACCTTACGGAGAAATCATCAACCAAACCACCGTCTATGAGCGCCACATCACTGACGCGGTTACGGCTGTGAACTTCGATTTTCGTGGGTTCGATACTCTCGGTGAAGAGAGCATCCTTTTCATGTCCGTTATTGGCGTAACCATGCTGTTACGCCGCCAAAGAGGAGAAGAACAGGAAGAAGAGGACGACAGCGGGAAGAACGGCAAAGAGCGAAAGAAACTCTATCAGGCTCCCGAGGCCAGCGAGGCCATGAAGGCAGTGACATTGGGACTCGTGGGTCCGCTCGTGGTTTATGGTCTCTACATAATTGCTCACGGACAACTTACGCCCGGTGGCGGTTTCCAGGGGGGAGTCATTCTCGCCACCGCTCCGCTCCTCGTTTATCTCGCCGGGGACCTGAAAACATTCAAGAAGATCGTGACCCACTACCTCGTGGAAATCGGCGAAGCCGCCGGAATTTTTGGATTTATCGCGATTGGTACGTTCGGCCTTGTTTCAGGGAAGCAATTTCTCCAAAACGTGCTGCCTTATGGAACGACAGGATCAGTCCTTTCCGGAGGGACTGTTCCGTTGCTGAATCTCACAACCGGCCTGGCCGTGGCCGGCGGGATGGTCTCAGCCATCTATGCATTCCTCGAACAAACCGTGGAAACGCGCATGGAGGGCGGCAACGAGTGAGCATCTTTCCCTATCTGGTGGCGGCATGGTTATTCATCGTCGGTCTGTATGGCGTAATCAGCAGCCGCAACTTCGTTCACATCACGATGTGTCTCGCGGTCGTGCAGTCGTCAACCTATGTTCTGCTGCTGACGATTGGCTATAAGGTCGGCGGAGTCGCACCCGTGTTTGCGTCGATTCCGGTTGGAACGCCGGCTGTCGATCCCGTGGTGCAGGCGCTTATGCTCACCGACATTGTTGTCGAAGCTACGGTGGTCGCGCTGCTGCTTGCCCTTGCGGTTCAGATTCAGAAAGCTGCGGGTACGGTCGATCCGGATAAGCTGCTGGAACTGCAGGGCTGATGAGCTACCTGGCTCCGCTTCCGGTTGTCATCCCGCTTGGCATGGCTGCCTTGCTGGCCGCCTTCAATGAACACATCAGCCGTCGCGTTGCGGACGCTGCCGCAATTCTCGCGTCTGCCACTGCTTTTAGTGTGGCGATCCAACTCATGCTCCTGTCGCGCCACGCACCCATCCTGTACTGGTTTGGCGGATGGACGCCACGCAGTGGCGCGGCGATAGGGATCTCATTCACGATCGATCCAATTGGAGCTGGCCTCGCCGCTTTCGCCGCCTTGTTAACACTGGCAGCTCTGGTGTTCTCACTTCGTTACTTCAAGGCCGTAGGAACCCTGTATCACGCGCTGATGCTCGGATTCCTCGCCGGCATGTGCGGGTTCTCGCTCACCGGGGATTTGTTCAACATGTTTGTGTTCTTCGAACTCATGAGTGCATCGGCGTTTGCGCTCTGCGGGTACAAAAACGAAGAAGAGAGCGCCCAGCAGGGAGCCCTCAATTTTGCCATCACGAACACGATAGGAGCCTTCCTCGTCCTGATCGGTATTGCCTTGCTCTACTCCCGTACTGGCGCGCTCAACATGGCGCAGATCGGCCGTTCGCTCGCAGCACAAATGGATGCCACCATCATCGTCGCCTTCGTGTTGATCATGTGCGGCTACTACGTGAAGGCTGCCGCTGTCCCGTTCCATTTCTGGCTCGCCGATGCGCATGCGGTAGCGCCCACACCCGTGTGCATCCTGTTTTCCGGAATCATGGTGGAACTCGGCGTGTATGCCGTTGCGCGCGTGTACTGGTCGATTATGGATGGCCCTTTTGCGGCGCACCGTCCGGCCCTGAGCGCTTTGCTGTTGACCGTCGGCACGGTGACGGCCGTTGTGGGCGCGATCATGTGTTTTGGACAGCGCCACATCAAACGCCTGCTCGCCTTCTCGACGATCAGTCATGTGGGATTGTTGGTCATCGCTTTCGCGCTACTCACTCCGGATGGATTGGCGGGTGGAGCGATTTACACTCTTGGTCACGGAATGGTGAAGTCCGCCCTATTCATCGTGGCTGGCATTCTGCTTCATCGGTATGGAACGGTTGACGAATACCAGTTGCAAGGTCGCGCACGTAAGTCGCCGTGGACCGGAATCATCTTCTTCGCTGCCGGACTTGGACTTGCCGGCATGGCTCCTTTCGGCACCTTTCTCGGCGATCATGCGATCGAACACTCGGCGGAGATCACCGGCAGATCGTGGATTGCCATCGTCTTCTTCTTTGCCGGAGCCGTCACCGCCGCCGCTGTCTTTCGGGTGGCCGGACGTGTCTTTCTCGGCTGGGGACCGAAGTCCGACGAGCCTGGCTCGGGCGGCCACGGCATCAAGGAGGAACGCGAGACCAGTGGCAATCGTCGCGGCGTGCCGGCAGTCATGTTCATTCCCGCGCTCTTGCTGCTACTACTTGCACTTGCTATCGGTGTCATCCCACATCTGGAACAACACGTGCGGGCGGTAGCCTTCACCATGGCCGACCGCGCCGGATACCAGGCAAGAGTAATGGACGATTCATCATTGCCTGATTTGGAACCCGAACCTGAATCATTGCCGCTCGCAGGCAGTTTGGCGCGTTCGCTCGGAGCAACCGCGACCGCTCTGGTACTCGCGTGGATCGCGCTAGCGCCATGGTATCCACGCAAGAACAAAGCTTTCACGCCGCTGCTGCATGCCATGCAGTTCCTGCGCAACTTCCATACGGGTCACGTCGGTGACTACGTCGCCTTTCTTACTTTTGGCGTTGCCGTTTTCGGACTTGTTCTTGGTGTTCTGATTAAGTTTTTGCACATGTGAGGTTGGCGTTCTAACCGGGTGTTGCATCACACCAACCCGATGGATGTGTCGGGCATCCGTCAATAGGAGCGGTCCCGTGCCAGTGCGCATCGGACACTTCGAAGGGAGGAACAAAGATGGCAACACGTGCGGCAGCGAAAGTTACCACCGATCATGATGAAATCCGCCAGTGGGCCGAAGAGAGGAGCGCGCGTCCTTCGCACGTGCGCGGCACGGGAGGTGAAGGCGACATCGGCATGTTGCGCCTCGATTTCCCCGGATACAGCGGAGAAACCTCTTTGGAAGAGATATCCTGGGATGACTGGTTCGACAAGTTCGACGAGCGCGGTTTGGCATTGCTGCACCAGGACACCACCGCGCAGGGTCAAAAAAGCAACTTCAACAAACTGATTTCACGAGGAACCGCGGAATCGCGCGCGGAAGGCGAAAGCAAGGCCGGCGTGCATCGCGGACGTTCGCGTGGAACTTCCACCTCACGCACGAAGTCCGCAAGTCGCACCCGGCAGACGCGGCGTCGTGTGAGCCGGCCGGCGACGACAACAACGCGGAAACGTCGTACCGCCACTATGCGTTCGGAGACAACTCGTCCCACGCGCCGTCGTTCCACTTCGCGCCCTGCTGCGACGCGCCGCACACGTACTACCCGCAAGCGCACCAGCACTGCGCGCAGGCGCTTGGCCCCAACTCGTAGCCGGACAACAACGCGGCGTACCCCGGTTTCTCGCCGCCGGGTAACGACAACGGCGAGACGCCCTGCGACTTCTCGTCGTCGCACCGTGGCAAAAGCGGCGTCTACTCGTTCGCGGAACACACGGGCGAAGACACGGCGTTCTACCCGTTCGCGTACGCGTACGATCGCATCGAGTTCACGGCCGAGGGCAAAGCAGCGCAGTTCACGGTCGACTCAGTCGAGACAGCCCCGTTTAGAAATTATTCCGGGCGGACGCGGCAGTACGCGGGGAAGTCGCACGGCGAGCACACGCGGACAACATCAATCTCGCGGCAACCGGGGGCGGGCAACAATAACTTCCTCTCGGGAGAGGAGCCCGAGAGTGCAGAGAGTCGCATAAATGCCTGGTGCATACCCTGTCACCCCACACAGCCGGCAAAATGTTGTGTGGGGCGCTTCTCCAGGTGAACCGCGTCCGCCGAAACCGCCGCAACAAACGCCGGTCGCGCCCGTCAAAGAGCCTGACGACGCTCCGACGGAAGAACCTCACTCGCCCGTTCGCGAACCGGACAGCGACGGTCCGAAGAAGTGGGGGAACACCTGGCGCTCATCCAGATTTAACGCTTTACGTTATTAACATAGAGCGTTATTATTTAGCCCATGATTCTGGGCTTTGCGGATCGTTCTACGGAAGAATTCTGGAGAACGGGCAAAAGCTCCAGGGTTCCTCCTCCCGGTTTGCGGCGTGTAGCTTTGCGCAAACTGCTAACGCTGGATTCGGCCGCGCAATTGAATGATTTACTTGCGCCTCCGGGAAATCGGTTGGAAGCTTTGAAGGGCGACCGGCAGGGACAACATAGCATCAGGATTAACGACCAATTTCGAATCTGCTTCGTGTGGCGCGAAGGCAATGCATACGACGTGGAGATTGTGGATTATCACTGAGGAGTGAGCATGGCCAGCAAAGCGCAAACGTGGATTATCCACCCCGGCGAGATTCTGCGTGAGGAGTTTCTCAAGCCGATGGGCCTCTCCGTGTATAAGCTCGCGAAAGAAATTCATGTGCCCGCACCGCGAGTTAACGACATTGTCCTTGAAAAAAGATCCATCACGGCTGACACCGCTCTTCGGTTGGCGCGCTTCTTCGGCACCTCCGAGCAGTTCTGGATGAACCTGCAATCTTCTTACGACGTGAGAAAAACCAAGTCCGAGCTGGGCCGCCAACTCGAAAAGATCACTCCGCATTCACAGAGGGTAGAAGACCAGACAGAGCGAAAACGGCGCGCCTAGCGTGTCCCGCCCAACACACCGACACTCCTCCTCTGTATTTCCTCTGACACATTCCCAAATCAATACACGCATTTTGCGCGGTTTCCCGCCTGGTAACTGAACTGCATCGTTTAGAGCGTTATAATCCGCCGCGACCCACGCGAGGACAAGAAAGTGCTCAGCCGCCATGCAATTCGCTGGCTGTTGTTGGGAGTGTGTGTAACCACAGCGCTGACCATCGCTTTCGGCGCGCATCTGCACCGCACACCTGCCGCGCTGGTCATCACCATCGACCACGACTTCCTTCCTGCCGATGGTCATGCGGAAGCGCACATCGAACTTCGCGCAACCGACGGACGCGATCTCGACGGACTCAAGCTTCAATCCGTGGAAGGTCGGAGCATCGCACAACTTACGTTGAGCAACGACGGCCCCGTCGCACACGCGCTGTTGCGAAGCTCCGTTCAGCCCGGAAACATTGTTCTCCAGGCGAAGGCTCCCAAGCTTCCGACCGCGAAGATTATCGTCCACACCGCGCTCGATCCCTCCGATGAATTCGGCGACGGCACGCCCGACTTCCTCCGGCTCGACGAAGCGGACCGGCAATCATTCCGCCGCTGGTTCACGTTTCTCGCCGAATCCACCTACGTCCAGGATCCAAAAAACCGTCCCACCGAAGTCGCCGACTGCGCCGCGCTCATCCGTTACGCCTATCGCGAAGCGCTGAAGTCGCACGAAGGATCGTGGGCGAACGATCTGCATCTGCCCGCAACGCCAAAAGCTGCATCCATTCAGAAGTATCAATATCCGTACACGCCGCTTGCAGCCAATCTGTTTCGCGTGGAACCCGGCCCGTTCACTCCTCGCGACCTCAGTTCCAAAGCCTTTGCCGAATTTGCCGACGCCGAAACTCTCCGCCGGTTCAACACCTATTTCGTCAGCCGCGACCTGAGTGCTGCCCGCCCAGGCGACCTGATCTTTTATCGCCAGTCCGGCGAGCACAGCCCGTTTCACTCGATGATCTATCTCGGCCACAGCTACTTCAGCGACGGCGACCAGTGGGTGATCTACCACACCGGACCGGCAGGCAAAGATCCTGGCGAGATTCGCCGCGTCACCATTGATGACTTGAAGCAACATCCCGACGCCCGTTGGCGGCCGGTGCCGCAGAACCCAGCGTTCCTGGGCGTCTATCGCTGGAACATCCTTCGGGAGGCCAACTAACATGCGCGCACATCGCGCAGTTCTCGTCCCGCTGTTCTTGCTCTTCGCCTGCTGCCTGTTTGCGCAGGAAGAGAGCGGCTATTTTTCGCTGACCAGCAACAAGACCTACGCGCCCGGCCAGAAGCCGACCATCAGCGTTTGGGCCACGCATGCGGACCAGCTCGAGTTCCGCGTCTATCGCGTGAACGATCCGGTGAAGTTCTTCAGCAGACTTGCCGACCCGCACCAGTTCGGCGGTCGCGTGCCTCAACCGCCACATACCAAGACCTGGCTGGAGCGCTTCCACGACTGGAAGCACCGCATCTTCGCCTGGATCCGCGACTTCTTCCGCCACCAGTTCACGGCCGACAATCGTTCCATCATCCGCGAAGCCCGTACCAGCGGCGAGGAGAAGAAGAAACCGCAAGCGCCTGCCCAGATCTTTGCGCAAATTCCGCTGATCAACTCGCAGCAACTCGTCGCGACGTGGCGCGAGCCGATGAACCGCGGCCGTGAGTACTGGGAGAGCAGTACCGTTACCATTCCCGTTACCGAGCGCGGCGTATATCTCGTGGAAGCCACCGACGGCAAGCTGCGCGCGTACACGATCGTGATGGTCACCGGGATCGCCATCATCACCAAGACGGCTCCCGGCACGATTCTTGCCTTCGTTGCCGATCGTCAGACCGGTGCTGCAGTTGCGAACGCCGATACCTACTTTTTCGTCAGCAAGAAGCAGATTGCCTCGCAAACATCGAACGCCGACGGTCTCTCCCATGTCACCGTCACCGAACCTCGCCCGGAAGACGCAATGGTCATGGCGCGCACCAAAGATGATTTCGCAGTGAGCGCTCCGTGGTCGTACTGGATGAGCACTGAGGCGGGCCAAAACTTGACGGCGTACGTTTACACCGACCGCCCGGTCTATCGCCCCGGCGATACCGTCCACTACAAGGCAATCCTTCGCACCAGGCGCGGGCTTAATTACCAACCGCCCGCGAATACCGACTACACCGTCCAGATCCAGGATCAGGAAGCCAAGGTCGTTCTCAACACGCAGGCCAAGTCTTCGGCGATGGGCACGCTGCATGGCGAGTACACGATCCCGTCAGACGCGTCGCTTGGCAACTATTCCATCCAGATCGGCGGCAATTACGGCGGCAGCTTCATCATCGAGGAATACAAGAAGCCCGAATACGAAGTTCGCGTAATTCCCGAACAGACGCGCGTTATCCAGGGGCAGCCCATCAAGGCCACCATCGAGGCCAAGTACTACTTTGGCGAGCCCGTTGCCGGAGCCAAGGTCACGTATGTTGTGCATCAAAGCCGCGCCTGGTTCTGGGGCTTCTATGGCGACGAGGAGGAGCAGGACACCAGCGAAGAGGCCGAAGAGAGTCAAGGCGAAGGCGAAGGCGAAGGAGACAATTACTACTCAGGCGACGAGACCAGTGAAACATCCGGCACGCTCGACGAAAATGGCCGCCTGCAAATCACTTTGCCCACTTCGTTCGATCCCGATAAGCACTACGACGTCAACTATCGCGTGGAAGCGCGCGTCACCGACGAAGGCAATCGCGAGATCTCGGGCCACACCTACGTGCTCGCGACCTACGGCAATTTCCAGATCGGCGCTCGCCCCGCGGCTTACGTTTACGAAGTTGGCAGCACCGGCAAGATCATCGTCGAAGCGCGCGACTATGACAACAAGCCGGTGCAGACGCCGTTCCATCTCGAACTGCAGCAGTGGGATTGGCAATCGAAGTCGGGCACGACGCTGTACTCCACCAACGGCTCCACCGATTCCAGCGGACGTGCCGAAGTCAGCGTCCCCATCTCGCGCGGCGGCAACCTGCATGTTAAGGTCACCGCCAACACCGTCGAAAATCGCACGCTGGAAGCCACCGGATACCTTTGGGTCGCCGACAACAGCTACGACTGGTGGGGAGGTGCACGCGAGAACATCCAAATCATTCCTGACCAGAAATCCTATAAGCCGGGCGACACAGCCAAGCTGCTGATCATGACTGGCCGCGATCCCGCTACCGTCCTCGTTACAACCGAAGGCATGGCGCTGAGCAATCCGCAGATCATCCGCAGCAGGGGCGGAGCCATCACGGTCCAGGTGCCGATCACGGCGCAGCAGGCACCCAACTTCTTCGTCAGTGCGGCGTACATCAAGGACAACACGCTCCACCAGGGTTCGAAATCCGTCAGCGTGCCGCCAAACGCGTTCAAACTTCAAGTGGACGTACAACCCTCCAAGCCGCAGTTCCAACCCGGAGAAGCCGCCAGCTACACCGTTACCGCCAAGGACTCCACCGGCAAACCTGTGTCGGCCGAACTCAGCCTCGGCGTGGTTGACGAAGCCATTTACGCCATTCACCCTGACGCGACCACCGACATCCTGAAGTTCTTCTACGGGCGCGTCTTCAACAAGGTCTCGACCGACAGTTCGCTCACCTACACCTTCAACGGCGAAGCCGGCAAAAAGCAGATGCAACTGGCGAACGTGAAGCGGCGCAACTGGCTCGCGCAGATCAAGCC
>CAYWSM010000158.1:0-1533 GCA_964460935.1 uncultured Terriglobales bacterium
ACCAAGGAGCTGGTCGCGGGATTCTGGATCTGGAAGGTGAAGTCGAAAGAAGAGGCGATTGAGTGGGCGAAGCGGTGTCCGAAGCCGCACGAGGAAGATTGTGAGATCGAGCTGCGGCAAATCTTCGAGTTGGAAGACTTCAGTGATGCCATGACGCCGGAACATCGTGAACGAGCGGAGCGGTTCCGGGCGACGCAACCAAAATAAACAAAACTGTATCGGCTGACTGTCGATTGGACGGGCGGCTGTTCGACTAAGAAGTGAGGACTCATGAGATACATGCTGTTGATCTACGCCGATGAGAATGTCTGGACGGAACCGGAACGACAGGCTTGTTATGGCGAGTCGGCGCAACTGTGCCACGAGCTGGCAACTAAAGGTCAGTACATTTCGGCGTCGCCTTTGCAGTCGGTAACGACGGCGACCAGCGTGCGGGTCCGTGACAACCGCCGGTCAGTGACGGATGGCCCGTTCGCAGAAACTCGCGAGCAACTTGGCGGGTACTTCATGATCGACGCGAAAGACCTGGATGAAGCGATCGAGATAGCGGGAAGAATTCCCGGCGCGCGCAAGGGAACGGTGGAGATCAGGCCGGTGGTGGAGCTGGGGAATTTGCCGAGTGGTGATTAGTGATCAGTGGTTAGTGGTTAGTGGTTAGGAGTTGGGGGTTAGTTAGTTGTTCAGCACTGACGTCGGCTCGTGATGACAAATGAACAAAAAGCCCACTCAAGCCAAAGGATGGCTTGAATGGGGCACCCAGCACCCAGTGTTGAATCACAAACGGTAAGGATTGGAGTTGGAGGTAAATCATGTCTACCGCAACGGCAACGCTCGGTGAAGTTGAAGTACTGCGGCATTCCTTTCGTACGACGCAGCAGGTGTTACGCATGAATTTGCAGGACATCACACATGAGGAGAGCCTCGTCCCACCTCCCGCGGGAAATTGCCTTAACTGGATTGTCGGTCATTTGCTGTGCGTGTATAACGAGGTGCTGCCGTTTGTGGGGCAACAGCCAGTGATGCCGAAGGAGTTGCTGCAGCGCTACGGGCGCGGCACGCCTCCGCTGCAGGATGCGCGAGAAGCCTTGCCGCTGAGTGACATGCTGGCATCGTGTGAAGAGGCGGCAAATCGGTTCGATGCCGGGCTGGCATCGCTTACGCCGGAGCGACTGGACGCTCCCGCACCGTTCTCGCCGTCGCAAAACCCGAAAGAGACCGTGCGGTCGTTGCTGACGCTGGTTGCGTTTCATCAGGCGTATCACGTGGGGCAAACGGGAATTATGCGGCGAATTGTGGGAAAGCCGAGAGCCATTGCATAGCGGGAGTTGAAGTATTCGGGATTGGATCCACTCGGCGAGATGAAGCTGCACCCTTTAAATCAACTCAGGAGTGATGGATGAGCGGAGTACGAGTGTTAGTCGGGACGCGCAAGGGCGCGTTCGTTCTGGAAGCGGATGGCAAGCGCGACAAGTGGACGGTGAATGGTCCCTTCTTCGCCGGTTGGGAGATCTATCACATGAAGGGTTCTCCGGT
>CAYWSM010000159.1:0-2657 GCA_964460935.1 uncultured Terriglobales bacterium
TTCAGGTTGTAGGCGCCCGACCCTGTCACCTGCGCCTGTTCGTGCCTCAGCACCAGATTGTGAATCTGCGCCTCTTCATTCACGAATCGCACATCGGCCGATGCCGACTGTACGGTCTGTCCGTAGACGAGCGCATCCGCAATCTGCACATGCCCACCGCCCTGCAGGTTCAATCGGGTGCCATGAATACTGAGATCGGTTGCCAGTTTCCCGCTGATCGGATAATCGTAGCCGGCGATCTGCTGCAGGTCCGCTATCGAACCGTCACGAATCGCCAGGTGCAGACTAACAGGGCTGGCATCAGTGAACTCTCCACGGGTCAGACCGGTATTGAAGTCGATCTGCGCCTGCGCTCCAGCCCGCCTGATCACGCCATTTCTGATCGTCAAATTGTTCGGAGAATACGCAATATCTGCTGTACCGGAATCGATATGAATGTACTTCGGGCGAGGTTGACGAGGTGCTGAGGTGCTCACCACTTCAAGCGGCGGTGGAGGCGTCCAGATCGCGTTCAAGGGGAAAGTGAGATCCGATACTTGAACGTGCCCGGCAATAGAAGGAACAGCGATTCTGCCGCTCAGCGTGCCATCAAAATGCAGCCGACCCGCTAAATCCGCTGCCTTGCTGTTCTCCTGATTGACCGTTGTTAACAGCGGTTTCAGGCTAGACAGATCGGTAATTCCAACTGACAAGTGCAGAACATCGCGTTCCGAGCCCAGAGTGCCATTGGCCGACAGCGTCAACGTTGGCAAATTCACGTTGAGAGCTTGCGCACGCAGCCGCTGGCTCGCTAAGTCGTAGCTTCCCTTTAAATTCCCTGCTATTTGCGTTTCTGACGGACCAACCGCTTGCGGCGGTATCACGCTGACATCCAAATCTAAGACGGCTCGCGCCACACTTCCCCGCCAACGTGCGTTGAGGGCGCCCCGGCCAGTTCCCACCGGATGCAATTGTGTCAATCGCAACTGAGGAGATGATAAAGCCTGCGCCGCCATCGCCACTGGCACATTATCCAGACTCAGCCGGACGGTTCCAGTCTGTTCGGGTACTCCCTTCGTTCCTGGAACAGGATTCCCCGCCCAAACTACAGCGATATCGCCCTTCGCAATTCCTCCCGCTACACGGCTTACCAATCGCGTTATGCTCAGTTTGCTGTTATCAACGAAATAATCGCCGGCAGCATCAACACCCGTCAGATAGATCTCCGGTGCTCGATATTCCACATTGCGAGCGACGAGCTTGCCTGATGTTGTCAGCTTTCCCTGCGAGTACTGCAGTTCTCCTTTCAGATCCGCTTGTCCCCGCCGAAGCTCTGGAACGCGCATGATTCGCGCAATCTGCGCGGCGTCAACCGAGGCTCGATAGGTAAACGTGCCAGAAGGGTTATTAAAATCGACCAGCTTTCCACTCGCATCAGCCTTGGAGTTGCCGGACATCAGGTGGAGACCATTAATGTCAAGCTCATTCGCCAGCAGGCTAAACGCGACATCGATGCTGGCATTGGAGGACAGGTATTTGTCGTATCGCGCCTGCTCCACGGATACCTTTAACTCGCCGTCATAGCGGTCTTTCGTCGGCACATACTTCATTCCGAGCTGCAAATCGTTTGCGCTGACATCTACCGGCATTGTTGTTTGATTCAGGATCAGTCGCCCATTCCGAAGTTCCGCATGCCCGATCGCCAAGTCGAACAACGATTGTGTGGTTGCCCCTGTACTTTCGGCCTTCGGTTTGGGCTGGTTGGTATGCCCATCGGGGTACACGATCAGATGAAAGATCGGACGGTCCACCTCTACCCTATCCAGCGCAATTTCTTTGCGGAACAGAGACACTATCCGGGCACCGATCAGCACTCGATCGGCATGCACATACGGAACTTCGTTCGGATCTTCCAGACCGTGGATCGTCAGATCGTGGACATCGAATTCCAGCTTCGAGAGATTCCAGTCGAAACGTCCTAATTCCACGCGGCCGCCTGTCATCGCTTCCAGCCGTGAAACCAGGCGCCTCCGTGCCCAATCGTGAAAATGCGGGCTGGTGAGATACCATCCCAGAAAAATGATCAGGGCAAAAATCACCCCTGCAATGGCGGCCAGTATGGGGACTCGCCGTTTCCGCACCGGGTTGGGACTCGTTCCGCTCACTTGCTGTGTGTCAGCTCAATGTCGCTGGAATCTGCACTCACTTCCGGAGGCGTCCGGATTTCCGCCTGTTCGCGCAATGTTTGCATCCAGGATGAAAGTTGCTCCGCTATCTGTTGCTGCACCAGAATCTCTCGAATCCTCCCTGAGACCCGATCGAGCGGCACATCCTTGCCGCCTGCCTGACGCAATTTTGGAAGGAACTCGTTGTAGTAGTAATGCGAGATGGCACGATCCTCGATGCGGATACCTGCGCGGAAGCGTACGTCAATGAACCGTTCCAGTTCCATCTGCCGGCGTAGGTGGTAGCGAACTTCATCCTCCGTGACACCCGATCGAGCCAAAAGTGCCTGCCACTGCTCATTCTCCGAACCACCGAGTTGCGTCCGCACTTCTTTCAGGCGCGCTTCCAACTCGCTTTCCGGAATCGGTTGTAAGAGGTATCCGCGCATCTGCTGCTGCAGCAACTCCTGATCGACCAACCGATTGAAAATATCCTTCTGCTCGGTGTCGCTG
>CAYWSM010000160.1:0-3364 GCA_964460935.1 uncultured Terriglobales bacterium
GTTCCTGACGTTGGCTGAAGTTCATCGCGCAGCAGGCGCAGCAGCGTGGTCTTACCGCTGCCGTTAGGACCGACCAGCCCCACGCGCATCCCCGCCGTGATGGTGAAATCGAGATTGTCGAACAACTTGCGCTCGCCGATCGCGTACGACACGCCTTCCAACTCGATCAGCCGCTTGGTCTGCCTCTCGCTGGCCGAAAAGTCGATGCGAGCCGATCCGCTACGCGTGCGAGCATTCAGGTCTGCCAGTTCGCCGATCATCTCATTGGCCTTGTCGATCCGCGCCTTCGACTTGCGTGTGCGCGCCTTCGCCCCGCGGCGCAACCACTCAATCTCGCGGCGAACGATATTCTCCAGCGCCTCCTGATGCCGCGTCTGCGCGTGCAGGAATTCTTCTTTCTGCTCCAGGAACTTGCTGTAGTTGCCGTCCACGCGTAGCAGGCCATTCGGGTAAGCGCGGCTCAGCTCGGCCATCTCCGTCGCGACGTTCTCGAGGAAGTACCGATCGTGGCTCACCACGACGGTTGCGAACGGCGCCTGCTCCAGCAGCTCTTCCAGCCACTCGATCCCGGCGAGATCCAGATGGTTCGTCGGCTCGTCGAGCAGCAGGACATCGGGATCCTGCACCAGCGCCTCGGCAATCGCCAGCCGCTTTCGCCATCCGCCGGAAAGGGAACGGGCATCGACGTCGAAATCCTCGAACCCGGCGCGCCCGAGCGTTTCGGCCGTCCGGCTCTCCCAATCCGATTCGGGAACCGCGGCCTCTCGCAGCGCGCGCTTCATCACCGATCGCGGCGTCTGCCCGGTATCGAACTCCGATTCCTGCGCTAGATAGCTCAACCGCAGCCGCTTGCGAATGGCAACATCCCCCGTGTCCGGCGGAATCGCGCCCGCCAGAATCTTCAGCAGCGTCGATTTCCCCGACCCATTCGGCCCAATCAGCCCAATGCGCGCACCTTCATCGACGGTAAACGACACGTCCTCAAACAGCGGCGCCGCGCCGAAAGCCTTCGAGATCTGCTGGGCGTTGATGAGAGGAGGCATTGTCGAATCTGGTGATCAGGCGATCTGGTGATCGTCCGGATCTTCAGGATATCAGGCGAAATCGTGAACGAAGTTGCATGGTAGGGCTTAGAATGACTCAGGTTTCCTAAATTGATGATGACTCCGGCTGGTTATATGGCAAAACGTGTTAGCAAACATCCCAGTTGGCTGGGTACTGCCAATGTGCTGGACATCTATTCAGTGAGCGACCATGTTAACGAGGACTTTACTGATTACATCCCTTTCTGGAAGCACAATGGGTATTGGTTGTTCGACTCGCCGGAACTGATACGGTCCGTGGCTGCTGAGAGCAAAACACAGCTTGATGATACCCGCCTGTTCTACTACGAAGTGTACGGACTTGAGTTTGATGAAAAAGCTTGGAAGCCATTTGTTCCTGAACCGTCGTTCGGCACCAATATAGTCGTACCCACACGAAAGTGTCTTGAGGGCTTCGATGTTGTAACATTTTGGTGCCACACATCGCCAGAGTGTTCTCCTCTATCCTGCAATTATCTGGCGAAGGAAATACGCACAAATTCGCACTGCTTACTTGACTCATTTGAACAAGCGAAAAATACGTTGGAAAGTGGAGCTTTCGACAATTCGGAACCAGGCCCCTATCGCATTTTTTCGGTGTATTCAGTAGATTGGCCGTAGTGGCAACAACCCCGCTTCATCAGATTTTCGTCGCTGCGCACCTCGGCAGACGCGCTGCTCAAAACAGCTAACTTGCTGCGCTTTGGGAACTGAACCCCACATGGCCTCTGCACGCCCAGCGTAGAGCTTCCTTGCACAACAATATTTCCGGCTGTGGGTTTCCTCTAATTTGGCGGGTGGCGCAGACAAACTCTCACGTTAACCATGAAGGGTGCCCCACCCTCTAGCCATCTTTTGGCGTAAGGGTGGGGGGGAGAAGGAGCTGACGCCTGTTTCGGTTCGCTCGTGAAGCGAGGATGAATTCCCATCTTCTCCCTTTCCCGGAATGTCCAGTGCGACTCGATCTCTACCGTTCCTTTTTCCCCTGAAACCCAATGTCGGTAACTGCTCCACCTCCATTGTTCCGGCTCCGCCACCAACCCGCGCGTCACCGGATTGCGATGGATGTAGCGCAGCTTCTCCGTCCACTTCTTCCGCGTGAAGACGTTGAAGTCGTAATAGCGCGGCTGCCAGAAGGGAGCCTCTGTTGTTCCCTGCCGCAGTTGCCGCCCTACCAGTTGCTTCAGCATCTGGATGGCCGCGCTTAGTTCGTCCGCACGCGGCTCGTCACTAGCAGGTGAACATGCTCGGGCATGATGACGTATCCGAACACGTGGAGGCCGTACCAACGGCGGACATTCTCCAGTGTCCGCTCGAATGTCAGCTTCGCTCGATCGCTATCGAGCAGCGCCAGCCGACGGTAGCAACTGAAGGTGATGAAGTGATCGGATCCGTAGTGCTGATACCGCTTGAGATGGGACGGCACGTCAGCAGCCTAACGCCGAAGTTCGCGATTGAATGTGACGTGCATCTCAGAATAAGGGCTGCATCTCACCCCACCCTTACGCCAAAAGAAGGCTAGAGGGTGGGGCACCCAAACGGCCGCCTCGGCGCACGATGAACGTTCCGGAAATTGGAACAGCACTATCAGGAAGAGCGATCTGCCCGGCACTTGAGGTACAGTTCTTCCGGGAGGCGGCTAAGCTTGTCTGCGCCACCCGCCCAACTGAGGTACAGTTCAGCTGCGAGAGAAGAAAGGTTTTTGTGATGCTCAGAAAGGTCTTGATCGAAATTCGTAATCTATTGAGCTACGCAGCACTAGGGTTCCTCCTGGTGATGGCGTCTCAACAGTTCGCTACAACTTTTTACTTGAATGCCACGCCACGTCCTTGGTTTGGCTTGTTAATCCTTGTAAGTGCGTTTTCCCTCGCCCATCGCCTTCGTAGCGGTCGGAAACATGCTGAAGACCAGTCGCCCCAAGCAGTTGGCGAATATAGATGGCGGTAATCTTAGATGATGACAACTCCTCACCCACCCCATGGGTGCTCACATTTCTGATTGCATAACGACGTCGGCTCCTCCGACCCAGTAACCTTTGGAGCTGCAAGCGACCAAGGTTCGGGAAGAAAGGAGCCGAACGATGTTGATTATAGGCTGCGATTTTCATCCCGGAGTACAACAAGTGGCAGCCCTGGATACAGAAACCGGCCGGCGCTGGGAAGGTCGTCTCAGACACACCGGGGACCAGTTGCGGCAGTTTTACCAGAACCTGCCGCGTCCGGTGCGGGTGGGGCTGGAGTGCAGCGGCTACAGCCTGTGGTTTGAGGAGATGCTGGAAGAAC
>CAYWSM010000161.1:0-2458 GCA_964460935.1 uncultured Terriglobales bacterium
ACCTACGATCCCTATAAGAAGAGCGGACCGCGCCACTGATTTGGCGTTGTACATGAATGCCACGGTGTATGCTGGACGCGCTTCATGTCCCTGGAAAACTTCAGGTTAAAGGTGTTCCGCACGGTTGCCGAAAAGCGTAGCTTCCGGCTGGCCGCCGAATCATTGCTTCTCACGCAACCGGCAGTTACGTTGC
Organism: uncultured Terriglobales bacterium; assembly: GCA_964460935.1. Classification (GTDB taxonomy): domain Bacteria; phylum Acidobacteriota; class Terriglobia; order Terriglobales; family Acidobacteriaceae; genus DATMXP01. The sequence continues at coordinate 194 of CAYWSM010000161.1, forward strand.
AGATCAAAGCGCTCGAAGAAGAATTGGGCGTGCAGCTTTTCGATCGCGCGGGACAGAACATCGCGCTGACAGCGGCCGGACAACTTCTGCGTGAATATGCCGAACGCCTGGCCGCGATTGCCGCGGAGGCGCAAAGCCAGATCGGCGAACTTACTGGGGAACAACAGGGCGAGCTACGCATTGCCGCATCCACAACCATCGCACAATATGTTTTGCCGACCCTAGTGGGAGACTTCCTCGCGCTGCATCCGCGAGTTCGACCTGGCATTCTGACCGGCAACACCGACATGGTAGTGCAAAGAGTCGCCGAGAATGCGGTCGATGTTGGGTTGGTGGAAGGGCCTGCGATGCGGCGCGACCTGAAGATCGAGCCGTTCCTTTCAGATCAGTTGATGTTGATCGTGCCTCCACGGCACCCGTTCGCTGGTCGCACCCAGATCCAGGCGAGCGACCTTGCGGAACAGCCGCTGATCCTGCGCGAAAAAGGATCCGGCACGCGGCGGATTATCGAACGTGAATTGCGGCGCTTTGGACTGAGTCCCAAGCGCATGAAGATTGCACTGGAACTAGATTCAACGGAGGCCATCAAACTCGCTGTCGAGGCGGGACTGGGAGTAGGATTTGTGCCCTTACGTGCCACTCACAAAGAACTCAAGCTGGGAACGCTGCGCCAAGTTGCAGTGGATGGTTTGTCGCTGGTGCGCGATTTTTCTCTCGTGTATCGAAGGCGCCCGGAACCAAACGGTCTGCCACAGGTGTTCCTCACGTTTCTGCGCGGCGTAAAGGGACGCGACAAGTCGCAGAAGCGCGATAAGTGAAACTCATCGGCAATTAAGATTACTGCTTGGACGGCGTGGTTATCGAGACCGCATAGTCAGAGAACGATGCACTTCAACAGCAAGAACCTGTTCTTTGTCGGGATTATTCTCGCCGCCAGCGGCCTGATTTCACCTCCCGTCGCCCTCACGCTCGGCATTGTCTATGGCCTGAGTTTTGTTCACCCGTTCCACATTGAAAGCAAGCAACTGGCAAAGTTTCTATTGCAGGCATCGGTGGTTGCCCTCGGTTTCGGTATGAATCTGCAGGAAGTTTTAAAGGCCGGACGTACCGGCTTCCTATATACCGCAGTCAGCATTGCGTTTGCCCTCACGCTCGGCCTGACATTGGGCAAATTGCTGCGTGTGAAAGACACAGCGTCGTTCTTGATTACTGCCGGAACGGCGATTTGTGGCGGGAGTGCCATCGCAGCGGTCGGGCCGATTGCGCAGGCGGACGACGAGGAAATGGCGGTCTCGCTGGGGACCGTATTCGTGTTGAATTCGGCGGCCTTGCTGCTTTTTCCCCTGATCGGGACGGCGCTACATCTGTCCCAGCAGCAGTTTGGTTTGTGGGCCGCGCTGGCGATTCATGACACCAGCTCGGTTGTAGGCGCAGCGGCGAAGTATGGAGCGATTGCGCTGGTGGTTGGAACAACGGTGAAACTGGCGCGTGCCTTGTGGATTGTTCCCCTGTCGTTCGCGACGGCGGCGGTGAAGAAGAACCGCAGTCGTGTGCAGATCCCCTGGTTCATCGCGTTGTTCTGTCTCGCCGCAGTAGTGAATACCTATTTGCCGCAATTGGGAAAGGTCACGATGTCTTTAAGCCAGCTTGGAAAAGTTGGATTGACGGCGACATTGTTTCTGATCGGCACAGGCATTTCACGTAGCACCATTAAGCAAGTGGGCTGGCGTCCATTTGCGCAGGGCATCTTGCTTTGGGCGGTAGTGGCTGTGGCGTCGCTGATGCTGATCCGGCATGGCTGGATTGCGTACTGAAGAAGAATCTTCGAGAAAATTGCAGCAGAATGGGGAACATCCTGCGGTCCCTCTGGAGAATCAGAAGCCACGGATTCTTGAAGCACGGGAGGGAATGTAAATGGCAGGCAAAAGCGATTTCAGCGTGGAAGAGTGGGACTTGCTCCGGCAGGCGCCATTGGCTTCGAGCATGGTGATTGCGGCGGCGAGTCCAAGCGGACCGGTGGGCCTGATGAAAGAGTCAATGGCTGCCAGTCGCGTGGTCATCGACAGTGCCCAGAATGCGAGGACGCCATTGCTACAGGCGCTCACGCAAGACTTGAAGCAGGCAATGACGATGCCCCGGCGCCCCGAGGGTGGAGGGGCCAGCGCAATTATGGAATCAGCCCTAAACACGCTTCGGCAAACGTCAGAGCTACTGGATCGGAAGGCTTCTCCGGAAGAAGCGGACGAAGTCAAGCAATGGCTGGGC
>CAYWSM010000162.1:0-1899 GCA_964460935.1 uncultured Terriglobales bacterium
GTGAAGTACAAGAAGCTGGTCGGCGGAGGCATGATCAAGATCGTCAACAACACCGTGCCTTCCGCGCTCTTCAAGCTCGGCTACAGCGAAGACCAGATCAACGCCATCGTCAGCTACATCGACGCCACCGGCACCATCGAAGGCGCTCCACACATCAAGGACGAGCACCTCGCCATCTTCGACTGCTCCTTCAAGCCGGCGAAGGGCACGCGCTCCATCCATTACATGGGCCACCTGCTGATGATGGCCGCCACGCAGCCGTTCATCTCCGGAGCGATCTCGAAGACTGTCAACCTGCCCGAGAACGCCACGGTCGACGACATCGCCGACGCCTACATCCAGGCCTGGAAGCAGGGACTGAAGGCGGTCGCGATCTACCGCGATGGCTGCAAGAAAGCGCAACCACTTTCTGCCGCCGGAACCAAAACCGCCGAATCTAGTAAAGAAAATCAAGATGGAGGCCGCTCGCCCTCGAGCGGCAAGATCGCTTTGGATCGGACCAGCAAGGAGTTCAAGGACGCCGTCCAGGAAGAGCTGGCGAAGCTGCTCAACCAGCCGATCGACCGCGACAACGCACAGAATCCGCCGTCGTCCACGCGTCATCGTTTGCCCGCCGAGCGCGCGTCGCTGACTCATAAGTTCAAGGTCGGCAACCACGAGGGTTACATCACCGTCGGCCTCTATCCCAACGGCGACCCCGGTGAAATCTTCATCACCATGGCGAAGGAAGGCTCCACGGTCTCCGGCGTCATGGACTGCTTCGCCACCGCCATATCGATCGCGTTACAACACGGCGTATCGCTCAAGCTGTTGTGCGAGAAGTTCAAGCACACGCGCTTCGAGCCCAGCGGCTGGACCGGCAATCCCGACATCAACTACGCCAGCTCGATGATGGACTACATCTTCCGCTGGCTGGAACTCCGTTTCGTCACCGGCCAGCAAGGCGAACTGTTCGCGAACTTCAACCGCAAGCCGGTGGTCGAAGTAGAAGCGCCAGCGGATGCAGCTCTTAGCGATAAGCCTTTAGCTAATAGCCAAGAGCTAAAAGCTAACAGCGCTATTCACGCTGCTGATGCGTTGAGCGATATCGTCGACATGGGCGACGCCCCCAGTTGTCACGTCTGCGGCGCAATCATGACGCGCAACGGATCGTGCTTCCGTTGCATGTCCTGCGGATCGACCTCGGGTTGCAGCTAGGAAATGTGGGACAGGCATTCTTGCCTGTCCCTGTCCACCTCGCGCGAAGCGCGAGTTTAGCCCCGCAGGGGCGACATTCCATAGTCCGGCTCGTAAGAGCCGGGTTACGGACAGGCAAAAATTTATCTCCCTCCGTGCGCTTTAGCGCGGTTGGTAGTCCCGGGATTTCATATCCCGGCGAAAACAAGCTCTGGGTCGGAACGAAAGTTCTGACCGGAGGTGATGAGAGAGCCTGGTTAGACCAATGCGGCTCCGGCCAGGCTTTTTTCTCTAACCATTGATCACGAATCTCTAGCCACTGGTTCTGAGTTCCGGACCGGAGATGACACGGTGCCGTGAACGTGGCGTGCGAGGCTCAAGCGTCGGCAGGTTAAGCGATATGGACGAACTTTCACCCTTCTGGAGCTAGGCGGGTGGCCCACACGACCACTACGGGTGCCCCATCCTCATTCGCCCTCTTTTGGCGAATAGGGTGGGGTAAGAAGGTGCTCAGATCACGAGCAGTTCACGCTGCCACAACCGTCACTCGTCCGGGCTTCTTCCGGTCCGACTTCGTTCGAATCACGATATCAACATCGAAGTCCAGTGCGGTCAAGAACGTCATCAGGCGTTCGACCGAAAATCCTTCGAGGTTGTAGTTGCGCAGTGCCGATACCTTCGGCTGCGACACGCCCAGGGACTTCGCGGCTTCGACCTGCGACA
>CAYWSM010000163.1:0-22230 GCA_964460935.1 uncultured Terriglobales bacterium
TGCGCGATGCTCCTTGAACGGAGAGGTGTTGAAGAGCAAGTCCATTAGGCGATGTGCGTCTTTCTCAAATTTCGTCGATTCAGCCGCGGTGTAGCCATCGCCTAGAATCAGGAAATCCACATGTGTGGTCGGATCACCCGAATCCTGTAGCTTGATCAACTGCGCAGGCGGTTTCGAAACTGCGTGGTCGATAAACTTGTCCTTCGGATCGATGTTGACCGTCCAAAGTTCTCGGAATGCATTCTGAGCGTCACGTTTCTTGACCACGATCTGCACTGGTTTTTCCGGAGCAGGGAAGCGCAGCGACTCCGAAAATGTGCGCGAAATTTCCTTGGCTTCATCGGTCTCTTCCCACTCGCCAAATATGGACGCGAACCCTCGCGAGTAAATCACCTTGTTCGTATCGCGATCACGAACCTCGAAGTAGTACTTTCCGAGATTGGTGTCATCGACAGACTTAGCAAGATTGCCCGGCCACGGCAGCGGTTCGAGGACGACTTCGCCCATGCTGAACATTTCCGAATGGTCATTTCCGGTATGGTAATAATCCAATCGCATGGTGCGCGGGGTAGCGGCAAACAGAGAAAGAGTGGATAGCAGAACAAACAGCAGAAGTTTGCGGATCATGGCGGAGGAATTGTAGAACACTCGCCTACTTGCGAGCAGTTTAACGCAAAGATGTGACTCTCGTCCGGAGCGAAGCACGGCAAATATTACTTGTCAGCAATCGAACTTCAGGGTTACGGTCTGGCCGATACATAATGGAAGACCTCATCGGGTTCCTCTTCGAGATTCTCGGCGAATTCATCTTAGAGCTTCTTGTGTCGTTCTTTTCTCGTGCAATGGGTGTGCTACTCGATACCGAGGAACCTGCCGGTCCGTCTCTTCTCGCGATCGGTCTGGGTTTCTTCGGTGTGATCGCAGGAGCATTGAGCTTCGTTGTTTTTCCGCACCCGATTATCGCTCCATCAAAACTACACGGCATCAGTTTGATCTTAAGTCCCACTGTAACGGGTACATTGATGGCGCTGATTGGATTCGTTCTTCGCAGGCACGGCAAACAGCCTACGCAAATTGAGACATTCATTGGTGGCTTTTCGTTTGCATTCGGGCTTTCACTCACACGGTTTCTTTCGTCCACTAATGCTGTCCGCTTCAACAGGTGAGCCGTATTGGTCGGCCACAAAGTGAAGAATCGTCGGTTACTTCGCAAATGCCTCCTTCGCCATTCTCACGAACTCCGTCGCCGTCGGCATTAGCGGTTCATTTCGATGCCCCAACGACACTTCCGTAAACGCCCGTTTGGCATCAATCGGACGGAACACTACGCCCATGGTTTCCAGCTTCGACACGCACTTTGGGGCAATCGTAACTCCCAGGCCAGATTCCACCAGCCGTATCGCGGTCGGCCATTGCGGCGCCTCCTGAACGATTTCGGGCAGAAATCCCGCATGCTCGCATACCGCCATCGTACGATCGTAGGCGAGCGGTCCGATGTTGCGGCGGTGAAAGATAAAAGGCTCACCGCGCAGCTTCGCGACGGCAACGACTTTCGATTTTGCCAGCGGATGACGCGAGGGAAGTACAGCCACGTACGGTTCGCGCAAGAGTTCTTCGATTACCAGTCCATCAAATGGCCCGGGATCGCGCAGAAACCCGAGATCGATGGAACCGTCGCGAAGCGCATCAATCTGTAACATCGTTCCCATTTCGCGCAAGCGCAGGTCAACTTCGGGATAACGCCGCCGGTATGTGCGAATTGCTTCCGGCAGCGGATCGCTGAGGATTGCAGATCCTGTGAAGGCGATTGTGAGCGCACCTACCTCTCCACGTCCGACCCGGCGCACAGCAGCGAGATCTTCATCCATGCGTGTCAGAATCCTACGAGCACGTTCGAGCAGTTCCTTCCCGGCGGCTGTGAGCGAAACCGCACGCGAGGTGCGAACGAATAGCGGGTGCCCGAGATTGCTCTCCAGTTGCTTAATCTGCTGCGAGAGTGGCGGCTGCGCAATGTGCAGTCGGAGCGCCGCCCGTCCGAAATGCAGCTCTTCCGCAACGGCTACGAAATACCGCAGATGACGAAGATCGATATCAATGTTCATATGATATTAGTATCAATTACTATGATCAATATATTGGACGTCTCTTCTGAATATGTCTACAGTAACGGCAATTCAGGTGAGGAGGCGTCGTGAGCGCACAACCGCAGATGACCGAAATGAGCTTGGGGAGAACCGTACGTCCTTTTCAGCGCGGCGATGAAACTGCATTCCGGGAGCTGAACGAAGCCTGGATTTCGAAGTATTTCCGCATTGAGGAGAAAGACCGCGAGACCCTCGGGAATCCGCAGAAGTACATCCTCGGGGCGGGCGGCGAGATTTTCATGGCGCTGGTCGATGGGGAGACCGTCGGCTGCGTCGCGCTGGTCAAAATGAGCGACACTACGATGGAACTCGCCAAGATGGCCGTGGACGAGGACTATCGCGGGCAGGGAATCGGGCGGTCACTCATCGCCGCAGCCATAGACTGGGCACGCAGCCGCTGTTTGCACCGCCTCTATCTTGAGACGAATCACACGCTCACGCCCGCCATCAATTTGTACCGCTCAATGGGTTTTACCGACGTCCCGGAAGAGCGGGTGATGAAGTCTCCCTACAAGCGCGCTGACGTTTTCATGGAACTTTGGCTCGTGCCGCGTTGGGTGGAGTGCTTGTAAATCTCTGGAGAGTAAACCGATACGGCTAATTTCCTTGCTTGCAACTGCGAGTCTGTAAGTTATTGATTCCGTTGGAAGGTGTGCGGAATTTTTTTCTGACCGCCATAACAAAAGCCCGGCCTCGCATGAGACCGGGCTTCGCTAACTCCTAACTACTTACTGCTTTACTGGTGCGCCGTCGGACCTTCCGCCGTTGGCGGAATTGGAGGAATCGCCTGGGGAACCTGCTCTTCTTCCGAGATTTCCGGCAGCGGCCGTTCCAGCGCGATGCGAAGCACTTCATCCATCGTATCGACTGGATGAATCTTCATAGCTGTCCGAAGGTTTTCCGGAACCTCGGTAAGGTCCTTCTCGTTATCCTTCGGGATGATCGCCTCGGCGATTCCCGCGCGCATCGCCGCCAGCAGCTTCTCTTTCAAGCCACCGATAGGAAGTACCTTGCCGCGCAGCGTGATTTCGCCGGTCATCGCGATATCGCGGCGAACCGGAATCTTGCTGAGCGCCGACGAAATAGCCGTGGCGATCGTGATGCCCGCCGACGGACCATCTTTCGGAATAGCGCCTTCCGGAACGTGCACGTGGATGTCGCAACTACGATAGAAGTCGCGAGGCAGTCCGAGCTGTTGCCAGCGCGAACGGACGTACGTCATCGCAGCCTGCGCCGACTCCTGCATCACGTCGCCGAGCTTGCCAGTGAGGATCGGCTTTCCGCCCTTACCTTCGACAACTGACGCTTCCGTCGTGAGGATCGACCCGCCGACTTCGGTCCACGCTAGGCCAGTGACCAGTCCGACTTCCGACTTCTCATTCGCCATGGTGTCGCGGAACTTTGCGACGCCGAGCAACTCTTCCACCAGTTCCGAAGTAACCGTGACGGTGTAGTTCTTGTCCTTCACCACACGACGGGCGATCTTGCGACAAACATTGCCGATCTCACGCTCCAGGTTGCGGACGCCGGCTTCCCGCGTGTAATTACGGATAACTGCTAGAAGGGCATCGTCGGTGAAGAGCGAACTCTTCTCGTCGAGTCCAGCGGCTTCGCGCTGTTTTCGCACGAGGAACTGTTTAGCGATCTCCAACTTTTCCGGCTCAGTATAGCCATGCAACCGGAGCACTTCCATGCGGTCCTGCAGAGCGGCCGGAATCGTGTGCATCACATTCGCGGTGGCGACGAAGAAGACCTGCGAGAGATCGTATTCGACGTCGAGGTAGTGGTCCACGAACATATAATTCTGTTCCGGATCGAGCACTTCCAGCAGCGCCGCCGACGGGTCGCCGCGGAAGTCCATCGACATCTTGTCAACTTCGTCGAGCATGAACACCGGATTCTTTGTGCCGGCCTTCTTCATCATCTGGATGATCTGACCGGGTAGAGCGCCGATATAGGTGCGGCGATGACCGCGGATTTCTGCTTCATCACGCACGCCGCCGAGCGACATGCGAACGAACTTCCTTCCCGTGGCCTTGGCGATCGACATACCCAGCGAAGTCTTGCCAACGCCCGGAGGTCCGACGAAGCAAAGGATTGAGCCTTTGGGATTCTTCACCAACTGGCGAACGGCTAGAAATTCAAGAATGCGTTCCTTGATCTTTTCCAACCCATAATGATCTTCGTTGAGTATCTTCTCGGCGTGCTCGATGGAGCGGATTTCCTTCGATTTCTTCTTCCACGGCACCGCGAGCAGCCAGTCGAGGTAGTTGCGCGATACGGTCGATTCGGCCGACATCGGCGGCATCGCTTCCAGCTTTTTCAGCTCCTGCAACGCCTTCTCGTGAACTTCCTTTGGCATGCCGGCGGTATCGACTTTCTTCTTGAGCTCGTCCCACTCGCTCTTCTCGCCGCGGCCAAGTTCCTTCTGGATAGCCTTGATTTTCTCGTTGAGGTAGTACTCTTTTTGCGCTCGTTCCATCTGCCGCTTTACGCGGGTCTGGATGGCGCGATCCATGTTCAATTTTTCGATTTCAATATCGAGCACATCGGCGATGCGGTTCAAGCGCTCGGCCGGATCGAAGATCTCCAGCAGCTCCTGTTTCTCTTCGATCGAAAGCTGCAGGTTTGCCGCGATCGTGTCCGTGAGCCGCGAAGGATCTTCCATCCTTACCGCGGCGATCATCGTCTCGTAGTTCAGCGACTGGCAGAGCTTCACGTACTGCTCGAACAATGACGTGACGCGCTGCATCGCGGTCTCAATCTGCTGGGTAACCTCGGTCGTGTACTTAACTGTGCGGACAGTCGCTTCAAAGAAGCCGTCGGTGTCCACAAGCTGGAGAATCTTGCCGCGCTCCACGCCTTCCACGAGGACCTTAATGTTTCCATCGGGAAGCTTCAAGCTCTGGACAATGTTGACGATAGTGCCGACCTGGTAGATCTCGTTCGGTTTCGGCTCATCGATGCTGGCGTCGTGCTGGGTTGCCAGGAAGATTTTCTTATCCGAAGCGAGCGCTTCTTCGAGCGCGCGCACGCTGGATTCGCGGCCCACCACGAAGGGCGTCATCATGTATGGAAAGATGACAACGTCTCGGATGGGCATCATCGGAAGTCTTTTGGTATCGAACTTTTCTTTTCCCTGGCTCAATTTTCACCTGTTGATTTAAAACTGCAGGCCGCTGGCCCCAGCGGGGCAGGCCGACTCTTTCCATTATATCTGCCGCACTGCACCTCGCGGCGAGGCTCGGAAGTAATCAATTTCGATGCACTTGAGAGTGTTACCCGCCAGCGCTATTTCCGCAGCCTAGATCACAACACGGCCAACGCACAAGCGAGGAAACCACTGGGGAGAAGCAGGAACGGCACGCATCAAAGAACGCACGGTCCAGTTAAGTTCTTCCTTCTCGATTTCCTGGCTAAAGCAATGCCGTGGAATGCCGGATCAGCGGCGATTTTCGATTGGACAAAAGGCGCGCCATTCTGTCTCAGTGACAAAAAGCCTGAGACATAACGTCCAAGCCTTGTCGCAAATTGAAAAGAAGGCAGTGAATCTGTCATTTTCCATAAATGGGAATTGCCTGTAAGTCACGAAAAACATTAGCGATAGCGTTTTGGCGACAAAATGGAACTGGCTGTCCGGTCTGGCAGAGAAGTTGCTTTAGATAAAGCCGAAAGCAGGAGCCGGACCAGGAAAGGACGGCCTCAAAGGTTCGAGACCGCCAGTGTTCCGGGATCCTGCAGCCTACGTTGTCCTCTACGGGGGCGCGGGGAGATTCGGGAGCTAAGAGCATGAAAAAGGTTCTACTTCTTGTCGCGGCGATCGTGCTTGCGACGTCCACGGGGGCCTTCGCGGGAACCCAAGCAGCCAACACAACCACAGTGTCTCCGACACTGCAGATTTCGGCGACCATTCAAAAGGCAGTCTCTCTCACACTTTCTACCGGCAACACGGCTGGTATTTCGCATTGCGCCGTGGCAGCAGGCGGCAATCCTCCGGATTACACCATGAGCTTCGGCAACGTTGACGCTTTGGCGATCAATGACGGAAGCTGCAACAAGTTTGCGCCGACCACTCCGGGCGTCGACAACGCGATCTACTGGTCTGACTACCAGCTCTTGCCGGTGTTCACCAGCCACAAGGTCTTTGCCGGCACCGATATCACGGCGCAGGTGACGACGGACTTTGCCGCGCCCCACAACATCTTCGTTGTGCGTTCGGCCACTGCTACGTCGAATACCACTCCGACTGGTCCTAGCGACTTTGCCGCGATGGGTACCGGCTCTGCCGATACGATTGGCGCCCCCGGCGTCGTGAGCGGAACCGCGCTCACCCGATTCATCGGTGTGGCCGTGAAGCCCGACAACGGCACTAACGTCCTTCAGGACGCTCAGACAGCGACGGTCACTTTCACGCTGACCGTTAAGTAGTCAACGCTGTTCAGCCAAAACAAGTAGTTCACGACTGACATGGGTCTGAATTGGATCGATGAGAGAGATGTTCCATATCCGGATACAACACCGGCACCTGCCCCGTGCCGCAAGCTGTAACTCATTCGTTTACCGCGGATGGCGTCCGGTTCTCATTGCTCTGATTCTGGCCCTGTCAGTTTCAGCTTCGGCTCAGCAGCTACGGCTCGGAACTGCACCAGGCGGCATCTCCATCGTCTCTGGCGGCGGCAATAACTACTCCACCTCGTTCGGTAGGATGAACGCACTGGGGGTTGGAAACCCTAGTGTCACCGGCGTCACGGACATCCCGCTCAGCAATGGTGCTCTGTACTACACGACCTTCCACCTGATCATTCCTAACATGACGGGAAACCATAAAGGATTCGTCACGGCGTACATGAGTTCTAATTTCGGGCATCCGGCGGCTCTGGTCGCGGAAAGCTGTCCCGTTAACGATTCATGTAGTACATCGGACGGCTATTCGGCCATCTCTACAGTCGCAGGAAATCCTTCTACGATTCTTCCGGCGCCTGGTGTCGACAACCAAACCGTGACCGCCGGTTTGGCGATATTCATTCCCGATAACAACGGCAATACCTCTTATGCCGGCACGGACAACGCCACCATCACATTCAACTTGTATGACAACAACACCGGCAGGAGGACGGGACAGTCGGTAACCCTGACGCTGACCTCACAGACGGTACAAACCGCAGTGCAGCTCACCTTGAGTACCGCTCCCAACGGAGTGACCATCACGCCCGCTTCGGATTTCAACCTTAACTTCGGAAATGTGAATGGCCTCGGTATCGGGCCTGCCTCCGGTCTAGCGACGATCCCGGTGGCGGGAGGAATGATTTACCACACGCCGTATTTACTCAATCCGGTTTTCTCTGCGTTCCGGTCCACCACGGCGACCATCACCGTGTACGTCAGTGATGATTTTGCGCACCCGACCATCCTGAGTTTGCAGGATGCCAGCGCCAGCGATGGACCTTATACCGCAATTTCAAAGAGCGTTTTTTCGCGGACACAAATTACAACAACCGCGGCAAATCGGACATCGATCACGCGCCATCTGGGACTTTACGTATCGGGCATAAACGGGCCCACTGCATTTAATGGGACCGATACAGCAACTCTAACTTTCACGCTAACGGTGCCGTAATGAAATACAAACTCTCCTTGCACGCACTTGTAATGGTTCTGGCATCGATCGCCTGGCCTTTATCGCTGCATGCGCAGGCGCTTGGGCTGGCTCCAGCGCAGGTGGTACAGACCTTCAAGCCTGGCGTGCCATTCCAGTTCGAGCTAACGACAGCCAACAGTGGGACCTCGCCTGTCGAGATGAGCGTAGAGATCACCGATCTCTGGTACAACGACAAGAACGAAAAGACGTTCGGCGCCCCTGGCACCTCGCCGCATTCAGCCGCCAACTGGATTCAGTTTGTTCCGGAGCACTTCAACGTAGCGGCGCACGGAAGCCAAAAAATGAAGGCGATCGTAACGCCTCCCGCAGACGCGAAGGGCGGCTACTACGCTGTGCTGTTCATCAAGTCGAAACCCCAACTTTCGTTCAACCAGAGCAAGGATGGCAAATCGGTTTTCACCAACATGCGGATCGGCTGCCTCGTTCTGCTGAGCGCGGAAAACACCGAGCAATACAAAATCGCGGTTAGTGACCTGAAACTGACTCCGCCCTCGACCGCACACGGACTAGACCTGGGCTTCACCATCGAGAACCAGGGCAATACGCACGTATTTCCGTTGCCACGTCTTGCGATCCTCGATTCACACCACAAACTAGTGGCAAAAGCAGAAGCCGAAATGGAACGCTTCCTCCCCGGACAGAAAGATACGATGCACGTCGATTGGGCGGGAACACTTGATCCCGGCAGTTACACCGCCGTGCTGACGATCTCTTACGGAGAGGACCGGATCGAAACGCAAACGATACCGCTCATCATTCCCGCGACATAAACCAATGAGCCTAAGACGAAGCCAATTCGCGCTGTTACGAGTAGCCGTTGGCCTCGTATTGTCGTTTTTCGTTCTTGTGCTAACTGCCGTCCCCAGCTATGCCCAGGCGACGAACTCTCTTCCTCCGCTCATAGAGGTGTACTGGAATTCCAACCGCAGTGTTGCCGTCGAGGGAGCTTCGAACGTAGTAGTACTTGATCCCGATATCGCAGAAGTCAACGTCACTCCTGAGCGCATTGATGTTGTCGGTGTAAGCCGCGGTGAAACGGTTGTGCTCCTGACCCTCGATGGCAAGCAGATGAGCACGCGCGTGCGCGTCGTTGCGCGTCCGGCAATTCCGGTGGACCCCAACCTGATGCTGCGAGCCCAGGAGATGGCTCACGGCAGCATCAGTTCCGAGGTACAAATTGCGAACAACGGAAGTTCCGGATCGAGCGTTTCTATCCTGAACGCATTCGGTTGGTCGCAGAACCTCGGCGAGAACCGCCGGTTTGATTTCAGCAGTCAATTCGAATCCAACAGCGTGGTGCAGAGCCACGCGTTCAATATCCGCCGCGCGGCCGCGCTATACACTGGCCCTCGCGTCGACATTCACGCCTTCGATTTTGACGTGAGCCTCACGGGTGGTCCGCAGGACTACGCTTCGCAGTTCTCCTTCAACGACACGGCCGACTTGCGTGGCGTCAGCGTCACCTTCAAAGGAGAGAAGAATCGATATTCGTTTTTTGGTGGGACGACCATTCCTTACTACTACCTCGTGCTTGGTTCTACTCGCGACGTGGCAGGGTTCAGCTTCCAGCGGAAGCAGACGGATAACTTGCTGCTCTACGCGAATTCCACGTACGTCAATGCGCCCGTTGATGTGTTCGGATTGCAGTCGGGCCGAATCAACAATTTCATGCAGACCGCCGGCCTGGCCTATCGCCTGCGGAATACCTGGTATATGCGTGCCACCGGCGGCGTCAGCAATCATGGTGGTTTGGGCCAGGGCGAAGTCGACTACACAGGTCATCGCATGACGGCGTTCGCCGCTGCGTCGACGTCTTCGTCCATGTTTCCATTGAATCAGTTGCAGTCTCTGTTTTCGGGAACGTCCTACATCAAAACCGGCTGGATGTTCCGCAACTCGGACTGGATGGGCGAATCGCTCTTCTACGAGCATTCCATCACGAAGGCGGCGGCATCGGTTGTGAGCGGCGGAAGTTCCGACTACCTAACCCCCGGATTTTGGCTGCGCTTCATGAAGGGACAGGACATCAACTTCAACTACACCTACAGCCGGCAAACGGGAGGATTTCTCAGCGGTGGCTCTACCGGCAATCGCTTTGATGTCAATTTGCACTCACAGTTCGCGCACGGAGTTTCGAACGCCGCCCAGGTCAGCGTTGGTTCGTTGCAAGACCCGTTGCAGTTGAATTCAGAAGATCGCTTCATGTTCAACGATTCGCTGGTAATGCCGGTTAAGGGCGGAAGCCTGATGTTTGGTTTTCAACACAGCCGGACGAATCCGTCGCTGGTCTCGCGGGTGAATTCGGAACTGTCGTTGCTTAGTCCGGCGTTGCAAGAGCTTTTCCTGAAAGATCCGGTGTCATTCGTCGAATCGAACAACCTTCCGCCTGAAATACGTGCGCTCGTGGAAGCATCGCAGCCAGTGAGCACCGGTATGACGGCTGCTGGTGATTTCCGCATCCGTGAGAAGTTGATGTTAAGCCCCATGTTCTCGTTTGCGCGGACAAGCAATGGCAGCGCCCAATCCTGGTCGCCATTCTTCGGTTATGGGTTGGGATATCAGATCCGCCCGACCGTGCAGTTTCACTCCAACATGACCAATGTCTGGGTGGTGAACAGCGGGAATTTCAAGGCACAGCGGACGACGGTATTTTCGTTTGGCGTCACCAAGACGTTCAGCATGATGCCGTTAAGCCTTACCCCAATACATCATGGGCACAGCATCGAGGGGCAGGTCTTCCGCGATAACAACATCAACGGTGTGCTGAATGCAGATGAACCGGGCCTCGCGGGCATACAAGTTCGTCTGGATAATGGCGAAACCACCATGACCGACAGGAATGGACACTTCCGGTTCCATGGGGTTAGTACCGGACTGCACCAGGTATCGGTCAGCCTCGATCAGTTCCACGATCCCGTCCGCATGACCACGCCGAACATGTTTGAAGCGGACCTGATTCGCGAAAAGCAGGCCGTGGCGAGCTTCGGAATCATTAACTTCGCTCGCGTGATGGGTAACGTCTTCAACGATCTCCGCTTCCACAACATGCGGGAGCCCGATGCGAAGGGTTTGCCGGAGATCAAGATGGTTCTCGCAAACGATCACTGGAAACGAAATTTCATAAGCGACGGCACAGGCGACTTCGAGATTGACGACGTGCCTCCGGGACAATACACGCTCACAGTGGATACGACATCGATTCCATCGAATTACAGCCTTCTCAATTCCACCTTCCCGGTGACCGTAACGCCTGTTTCCACGGTGGTTCAAGATGTGCCGGTACGTGCGTTGCGCTCAATCGCCGGGACAGTCTATCTCCAGGTCGGCGAGAATGGGCAATCAGGAAAGCCGAAACTCGTACCCATGGCCAACGTGCAGATCACTGCCGGTTATGGCGTCGCCACGACGGACAAGAACGGCGAATTCCTTCTGCGCGAACTCCCGGCCGGCAACTTGACCATCACACTCGTACCGCTTCAACCCTTACCGGAAGGCCTGAAGGTTCCTAGCGGCCGGGTACGCATGCCCGAAGATCCGGTGCAAGTCCAGGGTGCGACGATTGTGATCAGCAGCCCTGAATTGGTGAAGTACCTCGTGGGCAAGACCGCCAGGCAAGTTCAGGAAGAAGGAACGGCCGCTGTGGCTGCCCGTCGCTAGGGCTTATCAAAAGGGGAAGGTTATCGCGGAACGATGGTGGTTGTCCGCAACGTCGTCTCGCAGTGCTGGGTGGCGCAGGCTTCCGGGCGTGCCGCATGAAACTCCGATTCCTCGGTTTTCACTTCCTGTTTCAGCACGCCAGTGGGTATCGAATAACTGATGCCTTCGTTCTCCGCTACACGTACTGGTTGCGATGGCGTGAAGGTCGTGGGGATCACGTTGACGCGAATATGCAGGACTGCCTGTCCGGTATTCGTATTTGCCCGGCCGGTTTGAGCGTAACCGCCGCAAGCTAGCAACAGAACGCATGCCGCCGTTACAAGAGATCGCCGAGTGTATGGACGCCGTCGCATGGCACTCACACCTTCTTATCGGCAGGATCAGAAAGATGTTTAAGGCCTTTTCCCACACCTGTGATGCTTCAACAAAGCAATTAGGCTTCCGGAGAAAGTCACTGAAAAGAAAAATATTTAGGGCTAAAGCATTAGCCTGATACCGCAACAACTTGCATAGGTGGGGAAGTGCCATGCTCAAAACAAAAGCCCCTGAGCGCTCAGGGGCTTTTGATCTATCTGAGAACTGCCTAGCTAGCCTGCTTCTCGGCCACGGCGAGCGAGATATCACGCTTCTCGACCATATCTTGCGTGACCTCGAAGTCCTTTACTTTCTTTTGACTTGGCAGGTGATACATCAAGTCAAGCATTAACTCTTCGAGGATCATTCTCAAGCCGCGGGCACCGACCTTCCGGTTCAGGGCCTCGCGGGCAATCGCGTGCAGAGCTTCTTCAGTGAACTTCAACCGCACGTTCTCGAACTCGAACAGACGCTGGTACTGCTTGATGATGGCGTTGCGCGGCCGAGTCAGGATTTCCACCAGCGCGTTCTCGTCTAGATCATTCAGGATGCCAACGACGGGCAGGCGGCCTACAAACTCCGGGATAAGCCCGAATTTGATCAAGTCCTGTGGTTCGGCCTGTTGCAGCAATTCTGTATCCCGCTTGTTCGTGGTCGGGATCGGCGTCGCCTTTTCTTCCGTGGACTTGAAGCCCAATGTCTTTTTGCCCACGCGTCGTCCGACGATTTTCTCTAGTCCCACGAACGCTCCACCGCAGATGAACAGGATGTTCGTCGTATCCACCGGAGTGAACTCCTGGTGCGGATGTTTGCGCCCTCCTTGCGGAGGGACGTTCGCGATAGTGCCTTCCAGGATCTTCAGCAACGCCTGCTGTACGCCTTCACCGCTGACATCGCGGGTAATCGAAGGGTTCTCGTCCTTGCGGCCAATCTTGTCGATTTCGTCAATATAGATGATGCCCGTCTGAGCGCGGCCCACATCGCCGTTCGCTGCCTGCAGCAGTTTCAGGATGATGTTCTCGACGTCCTCGCCGACATATCCAGCTTCGGTGAGCGTGGTGGCGTCAACGATGGCGAAGGGAACATCGAGCATCTTCGCGAGCGTCTGGGCCAGCAACGTTTTACCGGTGCCAGTAGGACCGATCAGCATGATGTTCGACTTGGCCAGTTCGACCCCGTCGTTCCGCTGACGGTTCATGTGAATGCGCTTGTAGTGGTTATAGACGGCGACAGCCAACTTCTTCTTGGTCTGGTCCTGACCGATGACGTACTGGTCCAGAAACGCCTTTACTTCCTGCGGTTTCGGCAGGTGATCGGGCGCAGCCGCAGCATGCGTCTCGGTACGGTCGTCTTCCAGGATGGAATTGCAGACCGCAACACACTCGTCGCAGATATACGCCCGCGGATAATCGCTAGGCGAAGAAATCAATTTGGCTACTGCGTCCTGCGACTTGTGACAAAACGAGCAGCGTAAAAGCTCATCAGACCCTGTCCGGGATTTCATATACTCCTTAACCTCACACCCCTGACGCTGACTCCCGTGTCCCCTTACTGATCGCGGGCAGGTGGCGCCCGAACACCTGTTCGTACAAAACCTACGTGGCCGCCTTCATTGCCGCCGGCTGGAAGATGATGTCGTCAATTATGCCGTATTCCTTCCCCTGTTCGGCATTCATAATGAAGTCGCGTTCGACATCTTTCTCGATCTTTTCCAGCAACTGGCCTGTATGGCGGGCCAGAATCTGATTTGTCAATTCACGCATACGCAGAATCTCGCGAGCGTGAATGTCGATATCGGTCGCCTGCCCGGACAACCCGCCCATCATCGGCTGATGGATCAGGATGCGTGAGTTCGGCAGGGCAAACCTCTTCTTGGCAGCCCCCGAGGCGAGCAGCGTCGCCGCCATCGAGGCCGCCTGTCCGATACAGATGGTCATCACGTCCGGCTTGATGTACTGCATGGTGTCATAAATTGCCATGCCGGCAGTGATCGATCCACCGGGAGAGTTAATGTAAAGCTGGATGTCCTTCTCCGGATCCTCTGCCGCCAAAAACAGCATCTGCGCGATGATCAGGTTGGCGACGTTGTCGTCGATCGGAGTTCCTAAGAAGATGATGTGATCGCGCAGCAGACGGGAGTAAATATCGTAGGCGCGTTCGCCTCGTCCGGTCTGCTCGATAACCATTGGCACTAGCATGATGGCTCTGTCCTCTAATCTTTTCTAAAATCTTCTTGTGTCCAACTCACCCTTTTTTGGGGTTGAGTGGGGCATTTAACCTAAGCGGACTGGTTGTAAAGCAACTCCAGCGTTTTGTCGGTACGAATTCTATTCCGGATTCGCTCCAGCGCGCCTTCTTTGATCAACTGCTCCCGTACTGCATCGACCGGCTTCTGGGACTGCGCGGCGATGATGTGGATCTCTTTATCAAGATCCTCATCAGTCGTCGTGATGTTTTCCTTGTCCGCAATCTTTTCCAGCAGCAGCGCGACCTGCACTTCCTTCTTGGCCGCATCATGCTGTCCAGCACGCAGACGCCCAAAGTCCATGCGGCGCATATCTTCCGTCTTCATGCCTTGTTGGGCAAGGGCTCGCAACCCGCGTTCCAGCCGCAGATCGACCTGGTGCTCAACCAACGCCTCGGGGACTTCGATCGGATTGGCGTTCACCAGCTCATCCACGATCTTGTCCTTCACTTCGTGTTCGGCGCGGTGCTTCTTCTCAGCTTCGAGGTTCTCCCGGATTGCCGTATTGAGCTGATCTACCGTAGTGAACTGCGGTCCAAGTTCCTTCGCAAAGTCGTCATTCAACTCCGGCAGGGACTTGGTCTTAATCGAGTTTACCTTGACGGTGTAGTCGAAGCTTTTCCCTCGCAGGCGCTCGTCGGAGAAGTCATCCGCGTACTTTACGACAAACGTCTTCTCGTCGCCGACATTGGCGCCACGGAGGTTCTCGGTAAATTCGGGGATCGTGTTGGAACCGCCGACTTCTACCATGACGTCGTCCATGGAGACGGGCTGAGCGTTTGGCTCTTCCTGCGGAGTGCCCTTGAACGCTACTTGCGCGAAGTCGCCGTCTTGCAGCGGACGCCCCTCCACCGGGGTATAAGATGCGTTTTGCTCGCGTAACTGGGCGAGAGTTTTTTCAACTTCTTCGTCGGTAACAGTTACGTCCGGACGATCGACCTTAATCTCTTTGTAACCCTGCACTTCGAAATCGGGCAGGACTTCAAACTTTGCCGTGAACTTCATCGGCTCGCCGTCATGGATGTGCAGGTCCGTTACCCGTGGTTGCGAAACCGGGTGCAGCCCCTGCTTCTCTGTTTCCTGACGGAAGTAGCGGGGAACGAGCTGCTCGACCACTTCGGTCTTGATGTCTTCGGCAAAGCGCTGCCGAACTACGCTGGCCGGAACTTTCCCTTTACGGAATCCCGGCAACTTGGCCATCTTCTGGAACTTCTGGATGACAACTTCGGTTTCGCGGGAAACAATATCCGCAGGAATTTCGACCGCGATTTCGCGTTGAGTAGAGCTGGTGGTGGTTTCTGCCACGTTCGTCCTTACTATTCGATTCAGCAGCAGGTAAACATGCTGCAACATCTTGAATATTAAGAGACAGAGCGATACCCGGTCAAACGAACCGACGGCACTTTTTGCACGTTAGTTACAACTTGGTTTGGGCTTCCAAAAAGGGAATTTCACGGAACCCAATTTAGCCCTGCCAAGACGGGAAGAGGACGGTATGATCGAGATCGTCTGGGAATTCGAAGTCGCCCCGGGATGTGAACGGGATTTCGAAAAGCACTATGGCCCGGAAGGTACCTGGGTGGACCTGTTCCGCCGAGACCCGGCCTTCCAAGGTACAAGCCTGCTCCGCGACCGAGAGAAGCTGGCGCGCTACATCACTATCGACCGCTGGAACGATCTTCGTTCCTATGAGGCATTCCGTGTTCGATTCGCCAAGGAGTACCAGGTGATCGACGCGGCCATGGAAAAGCTAACGACCACTGAGAAGCGGCTCGGCGTATTCGATTCGGTGGAACACGCCGCGACGTTTTACCCTCGCAGCGAATCTACATGGCATGGACGTTGAACTTACTTACGTCGGCGGCCCTACAGCAGTAATCCATTTAGATGGTCTGTGTTTCCTGACCGATCCGACGTTCGACCTCGCTCCAACCAACTATCCCTATCCAGCGGGCGTTCTGCACAAGACACTCGGACCGGCGCAACCTCCGGAATCGCTCGGTCACGTCGATGCGGTTCTTCTCTCTCACGATCATCATCCCGACAATCTCGACAATGCCGGACGGGAGTTCCTTAAGCAATCGCGGATCGTGATCACCACGCCCGCGGGAGCCGAACGCCTCCGCGGAAACGCGATCGGCCTCGCCCCTTGGCAGGCCATGGATGTGAGATCAGCCGATGATCGTGTAGTTCGCGTGACAGCTACACCGGCTCGCCACGGACCAGCGCATCTCGACCGTGGACCGGTGATCGGCTTCGTTCTCACGCCCATCAGCCAGCCAGAGAATTCTATTTATTTTTCCGGCGATACCGTCTGGTACGAAGGAGTGGAAGAAGTCGCTTCGCGCTTCCACATTCGTACCGCGCTGCTCAACCTCGGAGCCGCGAAGGTCGAAGCCGTCGGACCTTGGCATCTGACGATGACCGCCGAGGAAGCCGTAACCTTTGCGCACGCCTTTCCTGACGCCACCATCGTGCCGCTTCACTTCGAAGGCTGGGAGCATTTCACCGAAGGACAAAAAGATATCGAAGACGCGTTCGCCGGCGCAGGGCTTTCCTCACGACTGCGCTGGTTGGTAGCGCTAGGCGTCATCGCCGGCGCTCGATTATTGACGGACACTTTCTGAGTGTCAGTGAGCCCAGGGAATTACGCTCTTCGCCCAAATGCTTTCGGGATACTCCCTCTGCATGCGAGCCGGTAACTCTCCCAGTACATTGTGATCGTTGGTCCGCTTATATTGCGCGACGGTCGTCCAATAGAGCGCTTCCGGAGCGGCGGCGGTTTGCGGAAAGCGCTTCAACACTTCGTTGTACCAGCGCTCCGCGTCCGGCCACTTCTTGTGCATGAATGGGACCCGCGCGAGACCGAGCATCAGCTTGGCGGTGAATTCATCTTTCGGCAGATATCCTTCGTTCCGCCAGCGTTCTTTTCCGTTCGGGTCCAGGACTATGACACTCGGGGTCCACGCGGCGTCAAAGCGCGAGAACCACACCGGATGTTCCTTGATGTGAGCTTTGACAGGAACGAAGTTGTCGTTGATGAAATCGGCGGTTTGTTGGTCGGAATACGACTCGGCGTCCAGCCGAGCGCATGCGCCTCAGGCGGGTGCAGCACTGAAATCGAGCAGTAGCGGACGGTTGTTCTGTTTTGCTTCTTGAAGCGCGGCGTCAACGTCATGACTCCAACGCACGGCTTCCGTCATGGTCGCCATCAAACACCTCCACACCTCCATTTTATGCCTCCGGCGTTAGCGAGTGCTACCATGCTGCCGTCCTATGAAGCTGCACATATCGGTCCTTCTTCTGCTCTTCTCCAGCCTTGCGCTTGCTCAAAAACCGGCGCCGCTCATCACCGACATCCCGTATCGCACTACGGTTTCCCTCGACGGCCAATGGCATTTCGTCGCCGACCCATACGATAGCGGTTCGTTCACCTACGACGGCAAGATTAACGAGAACAGTTTCTTCCGCAACGCTCATCCAAGATCGAAGAGCGACCTCGTCGAGTACAACTTCGACGCCAGTCCGATATTGAAGGTTCCGGGCGATTGGAATACGCAGCGTCCAGAACTAATGATGTACGAGGGCACCATCTGGTACGAGCGCAACTTCACCTATCATCCGCAACCGGGCAAGCGCGTCTTCTTATATGTTGGCGCAGCAAACTACCTCTCGCGTGTCGGAGTAAACGGCTCGGTCGTCTGCGATCACCAGGGCGGATTTACTCCTTATAATTGCGAAGTTACATCATTGCTCCACGATGGCGAAAACTTCGTGGTCATCCAGGTCAACGACGTGCGCCGGAAGGAAAACGTCCCCACGCTTTCCACCGACTGGTGGAACTACGGCGGCATCACCCGCGACGTCGAACTCGTGGAAGTTCCCCAGCAGTTTATTCAGGATTTCTCACTGCACTTGGGTGCCCCATTCAAGCCTTCTGTTGGCTTGAGTGGGGAAGTGATCACCGGTTGGGTGAAAATGAGCGACCCCACAGCAGGGAAGCCTGTTACTGTTCGCATCCCAGAAGCCTCGCTGGAGAAAACGGTTACCACGGACGCGAATGGCGTCGCGCCAGTCTCATTCCCCGCCACCAACCTGAAGCTCTGGTCACCTGAAGATCCCAAGCTCTACCGTGTCGAGATCGCATCCGGCGAGGACAAGGTCGAAGACGAGATCGGCTTCCGCACGATCGAAGTCAAAGGACAGGACATTCTGCTCAACGGACGCCCGATCTTCCTGAAGGGCGTATCGATTCACGAAGAGGCGCCATACCGCTCTGGACGCGCCTTCAGCGACGACGATGCCCGCACTCTTCTCGGATGGGCTAAGGAACTCGGCGCGAACTACGTTCGCCTCGCGCACTATCCGCATAACGAAAACATGGTCCGCATGGCCGAGCGCATGGGCCTGATGGTCTGGTCCGAGGTGCCGGTTTACTGGACCATCGACTGGGAGAACCCGGCGACGCTCGCCAACGCCGAGCAGCAGATCACGGACAGCATCACGCGCGACAAGAACCGCGCCAACATCATCATCTGGTCGGTCGGCAATGAGACGCCCATCCTTCCCGCTCGCAACACCTTCATGCACCAGATGGTCGACACCGTCCGCAAACTCGACAACACGCGCCTGGTAAGCGCAGCGTTACAGGTCCACAAGGTCGAGGGAAACACACGCATCCTCGACGATCCGCTCGGAGCCGATCTCGACGTCCTCGGCTGCAATGAGTACATCGGCTGGTACGAAGGCGGCTTCGACGACATCGATAAAGCCGTTTACAAGACGCCCTATAACAAGCCGCTGGTGATGAGCGAATTCGGCGCCGGCGCGGTTTACGGCCTGCATGGCGATGCCGACACTCGCTGGACCGAAGAATTCCAGGCCGCCGTCTTTGAACATCAGACCAAAATGCTCGACCGCATCACCTTCCTCCGTGGCACGACGCCTTGGATCTTGATGGACTTCCGCTCCCCTCGCCGCTGGCTTCCCGGCGTACAGGACTTCTACAACCGCAAAGGCCTGGTCTCCGATCAGGGCCAAAAGAAGAAGGCGTTCTACGTGATGCAGAAGTGGTACGAAAGCAAATAGGTCATCCTGAGCCGGACGTAAGTCCGGCGAAGGACCTATGCATTTCCCACACGACCACGGAACAGCAAAGGTTCACAAAAAAGCAGGGGACAACGTCAAAAGCGGGGTACAATGCAGCCGTCGCGAGGTTACATATGACTTTGAAATGTGTGCTGAAATGGGCCGTGATCGGAGTATTTGGATTGGCGGTCCTGCTTGTCGGCGTAGCCGTCGTTCAGCACGTCATCGTAACCGCCGGAACTGTCTACGCAACGCCAGAGACTCAAAGCCGGTTCTTACAAACCTATTCCCCGGACCGCACAATTGCCGCCTTCAAATTGAATGATGACAGTTCAAGTTCTACCGGACAATCATCCGGCTCTGGTCAAGGGTTGGCTACATATCAGAGGCTATTCTATGTCAACTTCTTCATTAAATCTGGCGATACAGAAGCCATCTCGAAGGCTTTGATACAAGATGCCTCAGAACAGCTCTTGAATTCAGGTGCGAAGATCGTTTCGACCGAGAACCCCGGCGGAGGTAGAGTTTTGCTTCGCTATAGTTCTGGGCTAACGAAAGGCGAGATTGTCATTGAGCCTCTCAAGATCGGTTATTGGTACAGGCCCATTCCCAGCAAACCTCCTGCCGATCGGCTCCCTGTTACAGCGCGCGTGAACATCGACGAGAAGTACGTTCCCCAATAATGTTCCCGTAATTACAAACTCACCTCCCCATCCCGACTCGCAATTACCACCACATAACCGTCCGGGTCGCGGAGCCACATTTCTCTATGTTGAGGTCGCGGATTGACGTGAGGCTCCAGGACGATCTCCGCGTGCAATGCCCGTGCACTCTCCACAACAGAGTCAAAGTCGTCCACATGAAACCACAGCAGGACGCCATGCCCTGGCGGCGCCGCATTTCGGTTGACGAGGTTGGGATGATCTTCTTCGTCCCACGCGTGCAGTTGAAGGACCAGTTGACCCGAGCACGAAATCCGGTCATACACGTCACGGTGACTGTGTTCCGGCAGCGGGTCTGCCCCAAGCAGTTCCGCGTACCAGCGGCTGCTTGCTCTTACATTGCGCACGGCTATGAGCGGCTGAGACTGCACGCTTGATTTCTTTCCCGTTGAGTTCACCGGCCCTCCTTTTTACGCATTTTCTGTCAAGCATGTAAAACTTACAATTTCTCTGTAACGTGTTGGTTATAAGTAAAATATAAAATTCTCAATTTTGGCGGTAAAACCTCTCCAACCGTTCCATACTCAACAATGGGAGGAAGATACTCAAGAACGAATAAAGCTCTCACTTTTGAAACAAAAATACCGGCCAATATGTCCTAAAACGGCTAAGTTCTTTGTTTGCAATTGCGCGTTGTAACTGCTGCTTTATCTTATTCTTAGCCCATAGGGGGAGGGGGTATCCTATCGGGGTGGTACAGACCGGGGGCGCATTGGTTTTCATTACCAATTACCCAATTGCCAATTGTTATCCTTATCTTTGATGGCTAACTGCGTTCAATGCGGACGGGAACTGCCCTCTTTCTCGGTTGGCGAGCAGACCGATCTCTGTGCTGACTGCCGCCGTCAGCAACAGGCGATGCCTGCTGCGCCGGTCGTCCACAAGCCAACCCTGCTCGAGAGCGCGCGCGACTTTCCTGTCACCGCCGCTATTGTCGGGATCAACCTCGCGATCTACGTTGCCTGCGCCGTGATGAGCGTTGTCACTGGCCTCGGCAGCCCAATGGATTTCGATTCACGCATGCTATTGCGCTTTGGCGCCGACTACGGCCCGCTGGCGCTCGGCGGTGAGTGGTGGCGGCTGTTCACTTCCATGTGGCTGCACGGCGGATTGATTCACGTTGCCGCAAACATGTACGGACTGTGGGCATTCGGCCGGATCACCGAGCGGATCTACGGACGCGGCCGCTATCTGGTTATTTATCTCGTCACCGGACTCGCTTCCAGCCTCGCAAGCGTCGCCTGGCATGCCGAGCCTACCGTCAGCGTCGGAGCGTCTGGCGCAATTTTCGGCGTAGTTGGAGCGCTGGTCTGGCCGTTCTACCGCAAGCGCCTGCGCCTTCCGCACGCGGTGATGAGTTCCATGCTCCGCAACATCGGAACAGTGATCGTCATCAACCTCATCATCGGCGCATCGATCTCTGTGATCGACAACGCTGCCCATGTCGGCGGCCTCATCGCTGGACTGATCCTTGGTGCAGTTTTTGTTGAACTCGCCGTCAAAGGAGCCGATCACGAATCGACGCTCTGGAAGGTGACAGCAGCATCGGTGATTGTGCTGGCGACGGCATTTACAACGGCTCGTCACGCGCGCCTGCCCGGGTTGCTTTCACACGCGTCGCTCTACGCGCTCGCGACCGGTGACCAGAACCTGGCCCTGCAACGCGCGCAGCAGGCCGTGCAGCTTCGTCCGAAAGATCCGCTTGCCCACGTGGCACTAGGCGAGGTTTTGCTTCACCAATCGAAATTTGCAGACGCTGCCAAGGAATACGCGGTCGCGCATCAGCTAGATCCGGACGATCCTGATATTGCCGCTCGGCTGGGAACGGCTTACGCCTCTTCCGCTAATTGGCAAGCTGCGGAGCCAGTTCTGCGGCAGGCCCTGCAAGCCGATCCCAACGATGCGGATGTGCTTACTGACCTCGGTGTCACACTTGCTGCCACCAATCGCTCCGTCGAAGGCTTGGCCCACATCCGCAAGGCGCTGCAGATCGATCCAAAACTGGCGCGCGCGCAATTTGCGCTGGGCACCATCCTCAGCGGACAAGGCAAGTACGACGAAGCTCTCGCTCCCTTACGCGAGGCGGTCAAACTGAATCCCGCGGATGCCGACTATCAGAAAGCTCTCGCTGCCGCGGAGAAAGCAACTTCCGGGAGTTCCCGTTAAGATATTTGCAATGGGTTCTCCTCTTACCGTCCTCAACAAAGAAGTTGTCGCCTGCGGACGCTGTCCGCGTCTCGTCGAGTATCGCGAGCGTATCGGACGCGAGAAGCGCCGTGCCTACATGGACTGGACCTACTGGGCAAAACCAGTGCCCGGTTTCGGCGATCCCAATGCGCGGGTGCTCATTCTCGGGCTCGC
>CAYWSM010000164.1:0-3375 GCA_964460935.1 uncultured Terriglobales bacterium
CAAAATCGTTGCCACGCCGAGACGCGAGTCATCTGAGTTCATGGCAGCCATGAGTTTCCTGGTCCATCTTGATGCCAAGGAAGCATGCCAGTTTCTTGAGGAGCGTTCCCGGAATCTCAAAACCGAAATTGCGCGGATCACCGCCGGACTCGCAGACGCCATGGCTCAGGTTGCGCGAATCAACCTGATTGAGAGCGAGTACCTGCTATTCATGCTCAAAGCCGAACGTGACTGGGTATGGCTATTGGAAAGGGAGATTCGGCAAGGAAAGCTCAAATGGGATTTGAAGGTGATCCTGCGGGAAGCAGCAGCCAGCCGCAAAGCGGCAAGCCAACGGAGGAAGTGAACGATGAACAGTATCGCGATCCCTGAGAGGCAGCCGTCTCCTGTTCGTCAGCGGTTTGCAGGTCCCATATGGACGCTGCTTATTCTTGCGCCATTCATCGCCGAGGTGCTCAGCGGCTCGACTCGTACCAGCATCCTGTATGTCTTCATTCCTGAAGTTATGGTGTGGGGCGTGGGAGCTGTGTTCTGTCGCGAACTAGTTCGCCGTTGGCGCGCAGGCGGCACGAGCCTGCTCCTACTGGGAATGGGTCTGTCTATTGCGGAGGAGTTCATCATCCAGCAGACCTCGCTGGCTCCGTTGCCGTTTCCGGGTTCGCACGCCGACTATGGCCGCATGTGGGGTGTAAACCTCGTCTATTTGCTGTTTATGCTGGGCTACGAAAGCGTGTGGGTGGTGTTGGTTCCGGTGCAGATAACGGAATTGTTCTTTCCTCATCATGCCGGAAAACCCTGGTTACGGTGGCGCGGCATAATCGCGGCTTGTATCGTTTTCCTTCTGGGAAGCCGCATTGCCTGGTACGGTTGGACCCAGCAGGCACGACCGCGGCTCCATGCGGCTCCGTATCACCCGCCCATGGGAATGATCGCGCTGGGCTTTGCGGCGATCGCGGCGCTGATAGGGTTGGCTTATCTTGTTCGCGACTTTGGTAAGCCCCGGCCCGAAGAACAACGGAAAACGGTTCCAGCGTGGTTAGCCGGGCTGACGGCCTTTGTACTGGGAGTGGCATGGTTCCAACTCATCAGTCAGAACTTCATTCCCAAGCCGGTTGAGCCGTTCTGGATCGGGATCGTGGCCGGGTGTGCTTGGGCGGCGGTAGCCTTCGTACTATTCGTCTGGTGGTCATCGCGCTCGACCTGGAGCAACGTGCATCGGTTTGTGGCTGCTGCCGGCGCAACGCTGGCCTGCATGGCGGCTCCTTACATGACAATCTCCAGTTGGCCGAAGATCGACGTGATAGGTAAGGTAATGTTCGATGCTGTCGCGCTGATCGGATTCGCGCTTTTGGCAAAAAAGGTGTTCGCTCGTTGGGGGGTTGGGAGTTAGGGGTTAGGTGATTGCTCACTTCCCGAAAGTGACGACCAGGGTGTTCTTCGATGTTTTTGTTAGATCTACGCCACCGCCGAGCTTAGTCCCAAGAATTGTGAAGCTTATCTTTCCAGAATTGTCTTTTGAAACAGCGAAATCAATCGAGATTGTCGCTTTCGTAAGTGGGAGAACATTTATCTGAGATGCTGTCGTTGCGGCATTGGCGACAGCTTGTGCCAAGGGATCAGTGAGGTTGGCCTTCGATACAGAAGTCTGTTTCGGAAGTGAGAAGACGAGATCTGTAGTCTGGGTTTGCGATTTCTTTGCTTTGTGCTGAATCGTGAAAATGATGAAGTTAAATTCAACATCATCACTCACCTCTGACCCAGTCTCCAGTTTCAGGTTTGCTTCAATGACCCGAAGTCCCGCCAAGCCTGTTGAATTCGCTTGCTGAAGCGCTCGCTGCACTTCCTGGCCCACCACCTTGGCGCTTGCAATTTGATCACTTGATTCAGTATCAACGGGTTTACGCGTCTGAGCATTCAACACACAACAACACAGCACCGCATATGCGAAGGCACGTCTGCATTTTGAGATCATCTGACCCTCCTTCCGAATGAAGTTTGAGGACGGACAATAGAACTATCAAGGTGATGTGCTTATAAATGTTCGGATTGGTTCCGAAATGGGAGGCCCTGAATTGTGGTGGCGCACTTTTGGGGCTCTCTCCTGTCTCTGGCTGGCAGTAGCGTCATCGGTTCCCATTCGTCTAAACTTTCGAGCAACATGCTCTACAAGCTGACGGCATTCGTATTGCTGCTAAGTTCCCTTTGCCTGGGCCAACTTCTTACATCTCCGAAAGCAGAAACCGATCCGCAAAATGTGATCGCGAAGATGAACGCTAACCTGTCCGTTTATTCGCTGGATAAGTTCTTTATGACGGGGCAGATTGGCGGCAGTTCGTGGTCGCCGGACGGCAAGCGAATCGCTGTGGTCACCAATCTTGCGGGCCGCATGAATATCTGGGTGGCGCCTTCCGACGGTGGATGGCCACAGCAATTAACGATCAGCGATCAACGTCAGTCTCACCCGGCATGGTCTCCCAATGGACAATGGATCGCTTACCAGTCTGACTACGATGGCAATGAGTACTGGGACTTGTTCCTGGTATCGCCAGCGAACGGCGAGGTGGTGCAACTCACGCGGACTCCAGAGATTTCCGAGGAACAGCCTACGTGGTCTCCGACGGGCAAGGACCTGGCCTACGTTACACGTCCGAAAACATCGCCTTCTTACGAGATCGCGGTGCTGAATGTGCTGTCGCGCAAATCGCGCAACCTGACAACGAATACTCCGGCAGACGTCAGCAATACCGATCCTTTGTGGTCGCCGGACGGAAAGTCGATCGCTTACACGCAGGAAAATGCCAGCGGACACGATTCGAACGTGTTCGTTGTCGATGTGGAGAGCGGCAAGTCTGTCAATCTGACGTCGCACGAGGACGAGAAGAGATTTGCCGCCACGGGTTGGTCGCCGGACGGCAAGACGCTGCTGGTCACGTCGAACGCCGAAAACGGATTCGAGACTGTTGCGCTACTGAATGTCGCCACCAAGAAGCTCGATTGGCTCACGCATGAAAAGTGGGACCTGCAGTCAGGGCAATTTTCCCCAACGGGAAAAGATCTCTCGTTCGACGCTAACGTTGACGGTAACGTGGATGTTTATCTGTACAACCTGCTGACACACAAAGCCGCGAAACTGCAACTTCCGGCGGGCGTGAACATGATGGCTGGGTCGGCAAATGCGTTCAGTAAGGACGGGCTGCACATCCTGTATTCGCATTCCAGCCCCACAGCAGCGGGAGACTTGTGGGTGTATTCGCCGGCAACTCGACGGTCCAAACAGGTTACGCACTCCATGTCGGCAGCCATCAATCCTAACGACATGGTTACCCCTTACCTGGTGCACTATCCCAGCCGTGATGGGAAATTTACGATTTCGGC
>CAYWSM010000165.1:0-20204 GCA_964460935.1 uncultured Terriglobales bacterium
CATTTTGTGGGCGCGAAGCGTGGCGAAAGTCTGTTTAACCACCTCGAACAGATTCATAAACGTACGGCTATGACTCGGCCTGCCATCAGATACGACGATAGACGGGCGAATGTTCCCAATCGTGAGCAGAAATCAGTGGGGTTGATGATTTTCTTCCGCGATAACTGAGCTGAGTTGACGGGCGCGGTTGTATCGAGTGGGGTGAGTTCGTTCGATCCATTTACAATACTGGCACTTAGAGTGAGGTCTTTTATGTCAGCTAGCGATATTCACGCGGAAGTGAGCCGCGCACAGATGCCGGCGGTTCCATTGACGATTGAGGGAGCGAGCGTGCTCCACCAGATGATGCGTTTCCGCTGGTCGGAGTGGCGCAAGCTGTCGGACGCCGAGCGTCACCAGATCGTTTCCGAAGCGACTCCCGTGTTCGAGCAGATGGAAAACATTCCTACGCGGCAGAGCGCCATCTTCTCCATGTTGGGACATAAAGGCGATCTGCTGTTTGTGCACTTCCGCCATTCCTTCGATGAACTGAATCATGTCGAACTGCAGATGGCTCGGCTGCGGCTGTGGGATTATCTTGAGCCGACTTCGTCGTATGTCTCCGTGGTGGAGCTCGGATTGTATGACTCGAGCGTGAAGGTCTATGAGTCGCTCGTGGCGCGCGGAGTTGAACCGAATTCCGATGAGTGGGTAAAAGAAATCCAGGCGACGCTTGATCGCCAGCGTGAGGCGATGCGTTCGCGGCTGTATCCGGAAATGCCGCAGGCACGATATCTCTGTTTCTATCCAATGGATCGCAAGCGCGGCGAAGAGAAAAACTGGTACACGCTGCCGATCGAGGAACGCCAGCGACAAATGCACGAGCACGGCATGATCGGGCGACGGTATGCAGGCGAGGTCAGGCAGATCATCACCGGTTCGATCGGCTTCGACGACTGGGAGTGGGGTGTAGATCTGTTCGCCGATGATCCGCTGGTGTTCAAGAAGCTGATCTACGAAATGCGCTTCGACGAAGTGAGCGCCGTGTATGCGGGATTCGGGTCGTTCGTCGTCGGCGTGCGCTGTCCGGCGGCAGAGTTGGGGGCTTTGCTGGAGGGGACCGTCCCTAAGGTCAGTGACCGGTAGTTAGTGCCCGGTGGACAGTGCAGTTCATGACATTCGGGCACAAAATCAACCTTTTCCGTACAGTCACTTCCAATTCGCACAAGATGACTAGCGTAGCGACCCGTGTCTGTGATAGAAAATCCGGGCTCTGAAAGGTTCGTATACCGCGAACCGAACTTGAATGTCGATCCAGGTGGAAAAGTCGGACTACGATCCCACGGTGGGCTTCCAGTACTATCTCTACTTCAAGCCCCACATGAACGAAGAAGGTGGCGATGTGCGCCAGAGGATCCCGGTAGAGGTAGCGGTGTCGTTAAGCGAAGGTGGCGAGATCGCCGACTGCTCGTTCGAACTGCCGAAGGTGTTGCGGAATGATCAGTCGTTGACCTTCCTGTGCCGCCAACACGGGGTCAATTACATCGCTCCCAGAATTTTCATTGATTTCCCCGGACAGAGCGGTGACGCCGTTATCAGAGCTGCCGCGAACCTTGATCTCGACATTTCCGGGCGGATCATGGGGATGGAACTGCTGTGGAGTCCGCAGGGCTGAACTTATCGGATGATCTGACAATCTGGTGATCGGATGATCGAAACCGAATCTTTTCGGGCGCTTCCTCTTATCCAAATCTACGGCTTCGCAGCGGCCGTCAGTGAGCTGATGCGGTTGTGAGCCGCGTCGTGACGGGCCTTCTGAACTTCGTGGACATCACCCATGACGACAATCACATCGCCAGCATTGATTTGATATGAATCCGGCGGATCGAAGACAAAGTGATGATCCTTGCTGCCGGGTCCGTTCTTCACCGCCATAGGCAGCAGGTGGTAGCGATGTCGGAGGTCGAGATCGGTCATGCTGAGTCCGACCCAAGCGCCTCCGGCGGGTACTGCAATCTCTTCCACGCGCAGAGTGCGCGACTTCTCCTGCAGCATCAGATCCAGAAAATTGACGACGTGAGGGCGAAGAGCTTCGCTCGCCATACGCAATCCGCCGATGTGGTTGGGTGATACCGTGGCATTCGCTCCCGCTTTGAGAAGACGCTCGGAGAACTGCAGATCGCGACAGCGCGCCACGATCCGTAGAGATGGATTCTGTTGATGGGCCACGACGGTGACGACGAGGTTATCCTTGTCGGTGGGTAGCGCAGCGATCAGGCCTTTTGCCCTGCCAATACCGGCTTCCTCCAGCGTGAAGGCGTCGGCCGCGTCGCCCATCACGAACAGAACATCCTTGTATCCTACGAGTTCCTGGAAGCGCTTCAAGTTGTCCTGATTATTTTCGATAGCGACAAAGGGAGTATCGGTCTTCGCCAGTTCGTCGATGCAGTAGCGACCGGTGTCGCCGAGTCCGCAAACGATGTAGTGGTCTTTAAGTTCGCTGATACGACGTTCCATCCGGCGTCTCCAGAAGATATTGCGGATTTCTCCTTCCACGAGGAAGGCGGTAACCACGGAAAAAACATAAACCGTGAGCGTTACCCCGATCAGCACCACGAATATGTTGAACACACGCAGTGCCGGGCTGTGGCTAGTGTCAACGATCTCGCCGTAGCCGACCCCGGCCAGCGTGATGATCGCCATGTACAACGCTTGCAAGAATCCGACGTCATGGCCGCCCAGGATGCGATACCCGGAGACCGACACTGCCATGACGCAGATGAGCGTCAACAGCGCGTATAGGAGACGTCGTCGAAGGCTAGTTTCCCCGCTGGCCCAAAGCATGTGTGATCACTATTCGTGTCGAAGAGAGCGCGATTTTATCACGGTAAGTTGCTGCAATTGCCGTCGGATTCGTCCGGAATCTCCCTACTCCGTGAGCTTCATCGCTACGTGCTTCAGACCGACCACTACTCGGGCCATCTTGTCATAATCGAGCTTGTCGGGTGTGTCGTTGGCGGTGTGGTAGTACGGGTAGCGAAAAGGTACGGTGTCGGTAACCATGAGGGCAGGATATCCAGCCTGCCAGAACGACCACTGGTCGGAATAGCCAACGCCTTCTACCCACGAAGGGAAGGTCGCGCCTTCCGATGGGAAGTGCGTGCTGCGGCGGAATTCGCTGATGGCGGCGTGGAGCGGCCGACGCGAGTGCAAGTCGCTTACGAAGGCAATGAAGTTTCCAGTTGTCGGATAGAACGACGCTATTCCGCTCGGATACTTCTGGCTTCCGGGCTGATCGGAGTAGTAGCCAATGCTTTCGATGGACACCATCGCTGAAATGGGAAGCTTCTTCCAAGCAAACTCGTGGGCTAGAACGAGGCTGCCCATGTCTTTCGTCTGGAAATACGGCGGCTCTTCGTTTGGGAAGAACGCGAACATGATCGACTGTGTGGGCGCTTCCGTCTTCAGGATTCGCGCGAGTTCAAGAACCGCGGCGACACCGGATGCGTTATCGTCGGCGCCGGGCGATCCGGCCACTGAATCGTAATGAGCGCCGATTACGACAATGCCCTTCGACTTATCAGTGCCTTCGAGCGTGGCGTAAAGGTTGCGGCAGGTCTTGCCTGAGACAGAGTAATCCTGCTCCTGAACCTGATAGTCCTGCTGTTGCAGGGAATTGCGAATGTAACTTGCCGCGGCTTCGAGCCGGTCGTAGTGCTGAAGGTTGCGTTCGCCGATCTGCTGGGAGAGAGCGAGGACGTGTTCGTGCAAATGATCGCGAACGCGCGACTGGAAATTGTCGAGAGGCTCAAGGGTGCCGGCATACGAACGTCCGGGCATGCGCAGGGAACGGTACTCGGTGAATCCGTAGTAAAGCGCGACACAAAATACGATGATGATCAGCCATTTCAGGAAGCGGCGCATTAGACTTTGATCTCGTAGTTCATCCGTGGATGGTAGTCAACCTGGCACTCCACCGCAACCGGGTTTACCGCTCGGGTGACAAGCACTTATGATGGCCTCCTTGATTCCGGACACTGCAGCCTTCATCATTGCGGGCGGGCAAAGCTCCCGCATGGGAACGGATAAGGCTTTTCTCCGTCTCGGCTCTATCACCCTGATCGAACGGGCAATCGATACGCTGAAGGGTGTTTGCGAAACGGTGGCGCTTGTCGGCGATAAGCAACGGCTCCAGAACTTTGGACTTGTTGTCGAAGATCGCTACCCCGGGCAGGGACCACTGGCCGGCATCGAAGCAGCATTGCAATCCGATACATCCAAGACTCTTAATATCGTTATTGCCGTCGACATGCCAGCAGTTTCGGCGAAATTATTAAAGTACATCTTGAATATCGCATGGGAGACCGGTACTGTCGTAACCGCTCCGCGTTGTGGCGGACACATACAGCCTCTTTGCGCAGTGTACCGAAAAGAGTTCGGCGAGGTGGCGGAACGAGCCCTGCACGAACGAAGGAACAAGATCGAACCACTCTTCTCGGAAGTGCGAACCAGAGTGATTGAGGAAGACGAACTGAAAGCGTTAGGCTTCAGCGCGGATATCTTCGATAATGTGAACACACCTGAGGATTGGCAGCGCATGCAGGAGCGCTTCGGGGTAGCGAATCGATGAGCAGCGGCAACGGCCAGCACAAGAGCCCGTATATCGAGTTCAAGGACGTGAGTAAAGCATTCGGCTCGCACGTCGTGCTCGATCACGTGAGCTTCGACGTCATGCCCGGAGAGACGCTTGCCATTCTTGGCCGAAGCGGCGTCGGGAAATCGGTCTCGCTGCATAACATCATGGGATTCTTAAAACCCGATTCCGGACGGGTGATCGTGGCTGGAGAAGATATCACCGACTATTCCGAATCCGATCTGCAGCGCATTCGCAAGAAAGTCACGATGGTCTTCCAGAATGGGGCGCTGTTCGATTCGCTTTCGGTAGGAGAAAACGTGGCCTTCCCACTTCGCGAACGCGGCGACCTCGACGAAGAGCAGATCTATCAGATTGTGGATGGCCTTCTCGAAATGGTCGGAGTGAAGTCGATGCGCGAGCAGTTCCCTTCCGAGTTGTCCACCGGCATGAAGCGGTCGGTCGCCATCGCGCGCGCATTAGCGGCGCAGCCGGAAGCGATTCTCTACGATGAGCCGACTACGAACGTCGATCCGATGATGGCGCAGTTGCTTGGAGATCTGATCAAAAAACTAAAGTTTCAGTTGAAGCTAACCAGCCTGGTGGTCACGCACGATATGCGGCTTGCCCAGAAGGTGGCAGACCGCGTGGTGTTTCTGCACGAAGCCAAAGTCGCTTTCTTTGGCAAGCCTGCCGACATGCTCAACAGCGACGTCGAAATCGTCCGCGAGTTCATGACGCTCGATGAAAACGGCCTGGAGAGATTCAGGGAAAGAGCCGTCTGAATATCTGGTTAGCTGGATATCTGATTAGCCGTGTTCAACAGTTTCGGCGTGTAACTGGCATACCGATGAAACTGATAAACTGATGTACTTTGAAGGAGACATCATGCCAGACTCCGTTACCATTCCTGATCAGTACAAAGATCTGCTGACCGGGAAGAAAGCCTTTGCATCGCTGGCGACGTTAATGCCGGACGGCACTCCGCAAGTCACACCCGTGTGGTTCGACTGGGACGGCAAGAACCTGATGTTCAATTCCGCGCGTGGGCGGCAGAAGGACAAGAACGTCCGGCGCGACCCGCGGGTGACGCTGACGATCATGGACCCGGAAAACCCTTACCGCTATCTCGAAGTTCGAGGACGGGTAACCGACATCACGCAGGAGGGCGCCACAGCCCATATCGACAAGATGGCAAAGAAGTATCTGGATAAGGATAAGTATCCATTTGCGCAACCTGGCGAAGTAAGGGTGCTATATACGGTTCGGGCAGAAAAAGTACAGGGTATGGGATAAAGCAGTTTCGAGTTACAGGTTTCGAGTCTCGAGTTCAATGCACTGCGACTTGAAACTCGAAACCTGAAATTGATTTAGAAGCCCTGGGCCACCAAACGATCAAGATCGATCGCGCCCTGCACACGTTCTCCGCCCATCATCTTCTCCACATACTTGGCGATGATATCGGTTTCGAGGTTGACCGGATCGCCAGGCTTGAGTGACTTCAGGTTGGTCATTTCCGTGGTATGAGGAATGATCGCAATGGTCAGATTCTGGCCGTTAATCCGCGCGACGGTCAGGCTGATACCTTCCACTCCGATCGATCCCTTGTACACGATGTAACGTACAAGTTCCGCCGGGACTTCGATGTGCAGCCAGTAGTCCTGCGCGCCGGGGATAGGTTCCAGACCGAGGAACTTTCCGGTTCCGTCCACATGGCCCTGAACCACGTGCCCGCCAAAACGGCCGTCGGCTTTCATGGGCAATTCGAGATTGATCTCGGCGCCTTCGCGAATGCGAGAAAACGAGGTACGCGCCCATGTTTCGTCGGCAAGATCAGCGCCGAATGACTCGCCGGGCTTGATTCGAACGGCCGTGAGACAGACGCCGCTCACGGCGATGCTGTCGCCCATCTTCAGTTCTTTTGAAAGCTGCTTCGACGCGACGGTGATCTTGCGGGTGCCGCCGGTGGTTTCGATCTTTGTAACTTTGCCGACTTCTTCAACGATTCCAGTAAACATGATGACTTACTCCGAATAAGGATCTTTTAAATAACCTTCAACTGCGAAATCTTCACCGAAGCGATGCAGACGGACCTTCTTTGCCACGGGCGCTTCGTCCATATTGCGAAAACCTCGTCCGCCGACGAGCGGCACAGCATTATTGCCGCCCAATATCTTGGGCGCGTAATAAAGAAACACCTTGTCCACAAGTCCTGCTTCCAGTGCAACCCAGTTGACGTTAGCGCCGCCCTCGATCAAAAGGCTGGTGATGCTCAACTCGCCAAGTTTTCGCAACACGTGTTCGAGATCAGGATGGCCCGCCTGCTTGGCCATGGCGACCTGGCATACTCGGATGCCGCGGTCTTCCAGTTCCGTTTTGCGCTTCTCTTCCGCAAACGAGCAGAAGACCATCAAGTCCTCGTCCTGCACCGTTCTGACGAGGCGCGATTCTAGCGGCAACCGCAGGCGAGAGTCTAGAACAACACGCAGAAGGCGCCTACGCCTTGGCAGGCCAGTGCGGTCGGTAAGCAGGGGATCGTCGGCGATCACCGTGCCCACGCCAACCAGGATAGCGTCGGACTGATGGCGCAGTTGGTGTACGTGCGTGCGAGCCTCAGGGCTGGTGATCCATGCATTCGTTCCACCACCCGGTGCAATCGGTACGAGTGGGTCACCGGCTGGGGGCGCGATCTTACCGTCGAGCGTCATGCCCGCCTTCAGCGTCACCAGCGGAAGTTTGGTACGCGCAAACTTCACAAACGACTGGTTTAAGTCTTGCGCCTCTTCCTGCAAAAGACCGACATGAACTTCGACACCAGCGTTGCGAAGCTTTTGGATTCCCTGTCCGTTCACCAGCGGATTGGGATCTTCCATAGAGGCAAACACGCGTTTGATGCCGGCCGCAATGACAGCATCGGCGCAGGGGCCGGTGCGTCCCTGATGCGAACAGGGCTCGAGATTGAGATACAGAGTAGCGCCACGCGTGCTTTCACCTGCCTCCTCAATCGCCAGCACCTCGGCATGCTTCACACCCTCGTAGGTATGGAAACCTCGGCCGGCCACATTGCCGTGCGGGTCAACAATCACGGCTCCCACCTGCGGATTGGGCGACGCGAGCGCAGTTCCCTGGCGTGCGAGATCGAGCGCCTCACGTATGAACTGCTCGTCCTGTGCGGATGGCTGCATTGATGGTGAACATTTGATTGTCGCAGAGCGTATTCGGCTCGGCTAGAGGAGATGTCACAGCCAAGCGTGTGGACGGTCGCGCGACGAGAATCGCACTATCAGCATTTAGAATTAGAACAATGGCTAAGAAGAATCCCGCTTACACCCCGGAGCATGCAAAATCGGGCCTCGATGTGCCTCTGCCGGATATCGAGACGTTCCCAAACCAATTTCCGGGATACGAGATCACGCTCGACAATCCGGAGTTTACGTCGGTGTGCCCGAAGACCGGACTACCCGATTTCGGTGTCATTTACATCAACTACATGCCCGACAAGCTCTGCCTGGAGATGAAGTCCCTGAAGGAATACATGATCGCCTATCGGGGGATCGGTATTTTCCAGGAAAACGCGGTCAATCGCATTCTGGAAGACGTGGTGAAGGCCTGCAAGCCGAAGTGGTGCGTGGTACAGGGTGAGTTTCGTCCGCGCGGGGGAATGGGAACGGTGGTGGAAGCAAGATGGCCGAGGCCAAAAGACGCATCACGTAGAGACCGCTAGGTTCGAACCCTAGCTTTTTTCCGCTCTTTTTTAGTTGAACTCAGCGATATGCCGGGTGCGAGAACATAGTATTGCTGCTCTCGCAGTTTCCTGCCTGAATCTGCAAAGATTCGGAAGGATCCCAATCCCCAAGACGCCAATCGAAACTTGAGCGAAGTGAATAAAACCCCGAACCCATATTTCACGCTGCGGCGAAAATTGATAGACGACGCTTCCGGGAAATACTTTGTTGGACAGGATAGTTCGCCAATGCGGAACCCGAAATAGATGGCTTGAGCCAACATCTCGTTGTCGAAAGCGAAATCATCGGTGTTCTCTCCCAGCGGCAACCGATTCAGAACATCCGAAGTAAACGCACGATATCCGGTGTGGTACTCCGATAGTTTGTAGTCGCACAGAATATTCTGCAACGCTGTCAGGATGCGATTGGCCAAGTACTTGTATATCGGCATACCGCCCTGAAGAGCTCCAACCCCGAGAATTCGAGACCCCAGGGCAATATCGTATTCGCCGAATGCGAGCATGGCAGCCAAAGAGGTAACCAACCGCGGTGAGTACTGATAATCCGGGTGAAGCATGATAACGATATCAGCTCCCCGAGCGAGCGCTTCTCGATAACATGTTTTCTGGTTTCGGCCATACCCATAGTTGTGGTGATGGACGAAGGTCACAATTCCCAACTGTTGGGCAATCTGAACCGTGGTATCCGTACTAGAATCGTCAACCAGTATTACCTCGTCAACAACCTCGAACGGAAGTTCGGCATAAGTCTTCTCTAACGTGGCTGCGGCGTTAAATGCCGGCATTACCACCACGATCTTTCTTCCATTCAGCATGCGACAGCAACCCTTTTGTGAACCTCATTATCAGTGAATCTCGGCTAACGTCGCAAGAACCGCATAGGGGGCTTTGAACCAAGGTAACTACTCTGTTTAGTCGTTCTAAGCGCAACCAAAGCTATTATTGGCTGAACGTCACTGGTTCATCATCGACATGGCTGAACACTAGACATAGCATTTGCGTGACTACGCTAGGTTAAATAGCGCAAGAATCAAAGGGAGATCGATTTTCGTCGGCTTCGTTGTTACCGCATGAATAGAGGAGTCGAATTGCAAAAGCTTGCCGAGCGGACAGAACTGAAGAGTTATGCTAAGTCCGGTCAACCCGACAGCCTAAGGATGAGATGGGATATTCCTCCCGAAATCCTGTTTGCAGCGCTGTTAGTGTGTTCCATTGTTACGTGGATGGCTGCAATACGGGCACCGCTTTGGCTGGACGAAACGGTATCGTACTGGCAGATTTCTGGGGGATTCAGCAAAATCTGGTCGCGACAGGAAGTGATGTTTCCAACATATTCGTACATCCTGTGGGCGGCAAAAACTATTCTTGGATCCAGCGAGATTGCACTTCGTGTCCCGTCTCTGCTTGCCATGTGTATGGCGGTATGGGTTTTGTATCGCATCAGCATGGAGTTTTTCGACAGCTCCATCTCCCTTGCTGTGACTATCTTATTCTGTGTCCATCCTTCCATTCTCTTTGCCGCAATTGATGCACGCCCTTATGCCTTTGAACTCCTGGTTTTAAATTCGGCCATTCTTTTTCTGTTGCGGTGGATACGTTTGCATGATCTCCGCTATGCCCTCATGGCGGGCGCTGCTTCTGCCGGAATCTTCTATTTCCACTATTTGTTTGCCGTGATTCTCCCGGCATTTCTGCTCGTGTTGCTTTGGTGTTGTGGTCATGAACTGTTTCAGTATAGGAAACATATTGCGTATGCACTGCTCGCATTCGCACTATTCCTGGCACCCGTCTTCCCTCAGTTCGTTCGTGTGTTTCACGATCGCACAACGCATGTGTTCTCCCCGCCACCAACGATACTGAGCCTGGTGGAAACCTTTGCTCCAGGAGCAACCCTCCTGTTTTTCTTCCTGGCAGTTTTATTTGCCACTGTAACTAAAAAGTTTGATAACCAGAATGCCGAAGGCCCCATCGCGCCAGTCGCCTGTCTGCTGCTGGGGGTATTGCCTCTCGCTATCCTCTACCTTGTGAGCACATACACTTCCACACATGTGTTTATCGATCGCTACTGTCTGGTGGCCGCGCCTGGAATTGCCTTGTGTTGGGGTTTGCTCCTTTCTCGGATCAATTCCCGTGTATGCCAATTCGTTTTTTGTTTCGCGTTGGTAGCGTGGTCAGCACGGGTGCAGTTTGACGCTCCAACTCATGGTCATTCCTGGAAACAAGCTGTTGAAGCCGCCAATGCTGCTAACGCCAATGTTTCAGCTCCAGTGTTAGTCTGTAGCGATCTCGTTGAGGCCGACTATCGCCCGATACCATCAGATATTTCGAGTACCTGGCTCTATGCTCCGTTGAGTTACTATCCGCTTCACTCGACTGTGATACCGTTGCCGCGATCGATGAACCCAGCGGCAGAGAAGCAGATTAATACATTTCTCAGCAGAGCCATAGTTGGCCATCAGCGTTTTCTAATTATGGGTTATCGTGCCTCTAGCTCGATTCTCGACTGGGTTGATCGATCTACGACCGGTAGCTACGAACGAAAACCGCTGGGAATATATGACGGCGTGGCCGTTGTGGAGTATTTGCCGAGATGACTGCACACGTGGTCAATGTCGTGGACAATTCCGTGGAATGCGACTGTGTAGTTGCGGCGCCTAAGCTTCGACCTGAAATCTCAGTTGTCCTCCCTTGCCTGAACGAAGCCGAGACCGTCGGAATCTGCGTTCGCAAGGCGATTGAGACCATGCGCGAGCATGGAATCGCGGGGGAAGTTATCGTCGCAGATAACGGGTCGACTGATGGATCGATTGAGCTTGCTCAACGTGAAGGGGCGCGGGTAATCCATGTGAACGACAAAGGTTACGGTAGCGCCTTGCGCGGCGGAATCGCTGCGGCCCATGGCAAGTACGTGCTGATGGCCGACTCGGACGATAGCTACGATTTCAGGCATATTCCTCGATTCATCGAGGAACTCCGTGGCGGCTCCGATCTGGTTATGGGAAATCGATTCCGCGGCGGCATCGCCAAAGGAGCGATGCCGGTTCTTCACCGGTATCTTGGGAACCCAGTCTTAACCGCTGTGGGACAGATCTTTTTCAAATCACCCTGTGGCGATTTCCATTGCGGAATGCGCGCATTCCGCAAGACTGCTTACGAGCGTATGGACGTCCGCTCCACTGGCATGGAGTTCGCGAGCGAAATGGTAGTCAAAGCTTCGCTGTTCGGGATGAAGATCAGTGAGGTGCCCACCACACTTTCTCCCGATGGCCGCAACCGCGCTCCGCATCTTCGCACCTGGCGTGATGGCTGGAGGCACCTGCGATTCCTGCTAATGTACAGCCCGCGATGGCTGTTTCTCTTCCCCGGACTCCTGCTGATGTTCGTCGGCACTGGCGTGAGCTTATGGTTATTACCCGGCCCACGCCAATTCGGAGAAGTCGTTCTCGATGTTCACACTTTGTTGTACGGCCTAATGGCGATCCTGTTGGGATTTCAGTTGATCGCGTTTGCAACTTTCACAAAGGTGTTTGCAATTACCGAAGGGCTGCTGCCGGAAGATCCACGTTTGAATGTGGCGTTTCGGTATATCACCTTGGAAACAGGCATTGCGATCGGGGCTACGTTTGCGTTGCTCGGACTTGGCGGTTCCCTTTTCGCATTCTCTAGTTGGGGACATCACAGATTTGGACCGCTCGACCCCATACACACGCTGCGCATCGTTATGCCTTCGATTTTTTCGCTCGTGCTCGGCGTGCAGATCATCTGCTGCAGCTTCTTCCTCAGCATCCTTGGACTCAGGCGCAAGCCGAACTTAGCCCAACCTGAAGGCAATGAGCACAACTCCTAGCTCTGAATTCGACAGGTACGCCGGATCGTATGATCGCGATCT
Organism: uncultured Terriglobales bacterium; assembly: GCA_964460935.1. GTDB lineage: Bacteria > Acidobacteriota > Terriglobia > Terriglobales > Acidobacteriaceae > DATMXP01. The sequence goes on from CAYWSM010000165.1 coordinate 12,247, forward strand.
CGCCAATGCTCTCTCGGTAACAGGCGAAAGTAAGGACTATTATGCTCAAGCGCGCGCTGATTGGGTTTCAACCTGCCTTTCGAAACTCAACGCACGGATGGAGCGCGTGCTCGACTTCGGCTGTGGTATCGGGTCGAACTCGCCGATTTTGAGCAACGTTCTGCATCCCGAGTTGGTGCTCGGCGTTGACGTCTCGACCGACTCCATCTCCAAAGCAGAATCTACATACGGCTCTGCCACGCTCCGCTTCATGCCTCTGGAGAAGTTCCTGGCTGATGGTTCCTACGACCTGACGTTCGTCAATGGTGTATTTCACCACATTGAGCCGAAGCAACGTGCCGCAGCTCTTGCTACTATCTACGACGCATTGAGGCCGGGTGGCTTGCTTGCTTTGTGGGAGAACAATCCCTGGAACCCTGGCACCAAGTACGTGATGTCTCGTTGTGTCTTTGACGAAAATGCAATCACAATCAACATTCCCGCAGCTCGAAAAATGTTGAAACAAGCGGGATTTACGATCCTACGGACCGACTCTCTTTTCTATTTCCCGCACTCGCTTCGTTTGCTGCGTCCCATAGAAAAATGGCTGCGCGGATTATCTCTGGGTGGTCAGTATCTGATTCTCGGAAAGAAGATCTAGCCAATTAAAACTGGCCGCCTACTGCGGTACATTCATTGGAACCAGAACCTCGCACAAATCACGAATGGCCTGCCGGTGTTCGGGCATGACGTCGACAAACTGGATACCGTATTGGTTCCCTTTCCGGTGGCGGACTGTGGAGTAAATGCGAAGTTTCTCCTGCGAAGTGGGAAGCTCGAATTCAACGGTAATAATTTCACCCGCGATCAATTCCCCATCGGCGATCTTGACGCCAATTCCGGCTTCACTCAGATCGGTGGAAGTACCGATCAGTACTGTATTCACACCACGACGCAACACTTTCACCGTAAGCGCGACCACTACTTCGTACCGTTGAATGGTTCGGGTGATGGGCCATTTGAGGGTGTTGCCGGGACCGATCAACTGGTCGATTGCAGCAACCAGTTTGTTCTGATTGTCACCTTTGTGAACGCAATTGTCGGCAAGTTCCAATGCGTGTTCGGGAACCTTCGACAGGAACGCCGATAGAATCAGCACCTTGGCATTAGGCTGTGTGCGCTTGATCTGATCGAGGAAGGTAACGTCATTTACGCCGGGTAGTGGCGCGTCAACCATCACCAGTTGAAACTGAACAGAGTTGAGTAGCTCGAAGGCTTCGCTGGCGGTTCTTGCGGTATGAACGGCGTAGCCAAAGGCCTCGAGCAATGATCGCCGGCGTTCAAGTTCAAAATCCTGATCATCGACGTAGAGAATCGACTTTTTGCTCTGGCTGCCGATCTGTACGCAACGCAGGCCAATCTGTCCTTCACGGTCGGTGCCCGGCTGCCCGATCCAGACAACTTCGAATCTGCCCTGATTATCGCCGTTCTGAAGACCGACAATGGTTCCGACGCTAACGTCGCGATTAAGTCCCTTGAGGCGCGCACCCATCGGAGAGATATCCATGGTCTGGACCTGGTCCATGAACACATGTCCGTCGCCATCCATGCCCCAGATCAGGGCAGTCAGACGGAGATCGGTCCGCTCCTCGTTGCGATGGGCCATCCGGTGCCCATGGTAGGTTGCCGGCAATAACCCCGCAAATTACTGATGTAACGGGAGATGGCGGTCAGGCGTGGTCTCACGAACGAAAAACAATGCCGGATTACGGCCAACTCGCTCGCGGTTTCGACGGCACAATAGGCTCGGGCGCAGCGTTCGATCGTGGAGATGCCTGGGGAGCCGGGCTCGACTGAACCGCTTTCACCTGGGCCATCATTTTGTCGAAGTCCGGACCTGGGATCTGGGATTTACCCGTAGAGCTTTCCGTTACTGGGCGCGGAGAATCGAAAGTCGGAAGAGTTTCGACACCTGCTTCGCCAGCTTCGGCAACGATGGGAAGCACAATGCGCAGGGCCTCGATTTCTTTCTCCAACTTCTTGATCTCGAGTTCCTTGTTACGCAGGAGGGTACGTAATGCTTCGTAAACCGTATTCATGGGTTGCCCTTTATGCTCGCGCCGGAATATACCACGGGACCATGTGAGAACCCTAATGCTGCGCGTAACTTACTAAAATACTGGCGTAACTAACCAAGGTTTGGAAACTAGCGTCATTGTCCTAATGACAGGCAGGTTCTATCTTGAAACTAAGGAAGAACTCACAAATAATGACACAGTTACGCAGCATTCCTCCTCTAAGTAGCTGGTGGCTGAAAAACCCAATCCGCGGAACCTGCACCGAATCCGAACCCGCCACGCGGCAGTTCGCGGTATAGAGTGGGAGCTACTACAGGTCGTCCTCGGACTTGCCTACACCGTTCAAGAACAAACCTCTAAGACAACAACTAAACCCGCCCAGTCGGATTCACTTGCGGAAGGACTGCACCCGGCCCTACAACGCATTGCGGCCTGCGCACAAAACCTTACGGAAGCCACTGGAGCAGCGATCGCGCTTGGCGGACCGAACGCCATGGTGTGCGTGGCCCGCAGCGGACAATCGGCGCCACCAATTGGAGCGCGGTTTGACGCCAGTTCTGGACTCTCGGGCGAATGCATCCGCACGGGTGAATACGCAATTTGCGTCAATGCCGCTGCTGATCCGCGCGTCAACTATCAAGCGTGCCGCACGTTGAACGTCGCTTCGATGCTTTACTTCCCGCTGCACTCGGCTCAGGGAAAGATCATCGGCATACTCGGTGTATTTGCTTCCAGGCCGCTTCACTTTTCGCAGCGCGATATTACCTCTCTGCGGTTCACCGAAGGTCTGGTACAGGAGGCGATTGGACGATCGGCAAACGATCCCGATCCCGCCACGCTACGAGTCTTGTTGCGGCGTGCGGACTTCGACATCAACGATGAACCAGCCGAGGTGATACAAGCTCCGAAGTTGGAGCAGCCGGTTATTGCGGCAAAAATGGATTTGCCTCTCACGCCACTACCGGTTAAAAGTTCCACCGTCTCAGCTATACCCGTTCCCTTTCCGCCGCTCGAACCTAGCAAGCCGCAGACGAAGCCACCTGCGACTTTCGTGGGACGGGTCATAGATGAATCGGTCACTGATCTGGACTCCGACTTACCTGCTCCTCATGAGTACGATCAGCAACGGCACATTCTTGTACCGGCTTTGATGTCGGTATTCGTTACGCTGCTGATTGTGTTGATAGGGTGGAACTACAATCGCCTGTTTCGTCCTACGCAGGCGACAAAGCCTGCCCCGCAACCGAGCGTTGCGCAACATGCTCCGGAGCCGATGCCACAACCTCAAGCACCGGTCGCCACAGAATCTGTCCCAACAGATAGAGCGCTGACATCCGCGGTGAGCTTGCGTTCGGATAGCGCCAACACGACAGTCACGATTCAGTTGCCGAAGTCGATCCGCTTTGAGGGCTATCAGCTCACCAACCCCGACCGCATCTACTTCGACCTGCATGACACTAAGCTGACCGACGCGAAAGGCAGCGTATTCCAGAACGATGAGGGCTTGATTGCACGTGTGCGTCTCTCAGATTACGGCCACGGCATCACGCGGGTTGTATTCGATCTGCGCAAGCCGGCGACATTCGAGGCCCGGTTGGCCGACAAGCCCGAACGGCTGATCATTGAGCTTCGACCGACCGGCTCGGGCAACAGGAACGCGCAGGACGATCCGGCGGTGCCTACCAAATACACCATCGTCATCGACCCGGGACATGGTGGCAAGGACCTCGGAACCGTAAGTCCAAGCGGGCTGCAGGAAAAAGATCTGGTGCTTGATGTTGCCTTGCGTTTGAAGTCGTTATTGAAGGACCGCCTTGGGGCCGACGTGATCATGACGCGCATCGACGATAGTTTCATCTCGCTCGACGATCGCGCCTTGATTGCGAACAGCTCGCACGCGGACTTCATGATTTCTATTCATGGCAATTCCAGTAATCTGCGTTCGGTGCGTGGAGTCGAGACCTATTACTTCGAATCTCCAGTTGAGGCATTGAAGCAGGTTTCGGCGCCTGGCAACGAAAGCGACGACGCGCGAGCGTTCGCTGCTGACGTCCACAAAGCCCTGCTCAAGGGATTAGCCGAGCCGCGCGATCCAATGCGGGACCGTGGAGTACGGCAGGCGTCCTTTGTCGTTCTCCGCGAGGCGCAAATGCCGGCTGTGCTTGCGGAAATCTCCTACCTGACCAGCAAAACGGACGAGCCACGATTGGAGTCGCCCGATTACCGCGAACAAATTGCCAAGGCGCTCTATCGTGGAATCGCGAACCACGTGGCGCACCCGCACTCACGGGTTCCGAGCGTCGCGGAAATCGGATACCAGAGACTACCCGGCACGCCGTAGTATTACCGCAGCTTTCTGCTTCCCTTTGGAGGGCGACGTGAACAAAGTTGCCGTCATCACTGGCAGCTCCAGCGGCTTTGGACTACTAACGGCCGTCGAACTTGCGTCGCGAGGTTATCGCGTTGTTGCAACCATGCGCAATCCGGAACGTCGTACCAAGCTGGACGAAGTGGCTACCGCAGCCCAGGTGAGCGATCGCATCGACGTCCGCTGTCTGAATATCGCGAAAACCGATACTGTTGCGGATGCGATCCAGGCCATTGTTCGTGACTACACTCGCATCGATGTCCTTGTGAACAACGCGGGTTTCGCCATGGCAGGTTTCGCCGAGGATATCGTTTTGCCCGAATTGCGCGAGCAGTTCGAGACCAACTTCTTCGGCCACGTTGCTGTCACCAAAGCGGTGTTGCCAACCATGCGCGCTCAAGGGTCCGGACACGTCATTATGGTCACGTCGATCTCGGGACGGACTGCTCAACCCACGCTGAGCAGCTATTCTTCATCTAAGTTTGCGTTAGAAGGCTGGAGCGAAGCGTTACGGATGGAACTCCGGTCGCTTGGCATCAAAGTTGTCTTGATCGAACCCGGAGCGTATGACACAGACATCTGGTCACGCAATGCGAAGATCGGACGGAAGGCGTTCGAGCATACATCGCCGAATGCGGAACGAGGACGTCGCTTCCGGGATTTCGTGCAGAGTGGCGGTATCAAGAAGCGCGATCCTAAAGACGTCGCGGCGTTTATTGCGCGCATCGCAGAGAGTCCGAGACCGAAACTGCGCTACGTGCTCGGTACCGATGCGCACCTGCAACTAGCCGCCAAGACGCTGATGCCGTGGCGCTGGTATGAAAAGATGGTCACCATGACAATGAAGATCGATTGATGGAGTGATGATGCGGAACTCTTCCATTCCAGTATTCGTGACAGTTTTGCTCGTAACCGTCATACCTGCCGTGGGCCAGAAGACCCGCCGGCCCGCTCAGTCTCCGTCGGAACAACAGCAGCAGCTCGCAGACGACAAGGTGGCAATCGAGAAATTGCACAGCCAGGATATCCAGGCTTCACTCGCGCTGGACGTGCCGGCCTTGGAGGCTCTATGGACGGACGACATCGTAACTATGGCTCCGGGAGCGCCGCCGGTAGTTGGACGCCAAGCAAATGCTGCGAAGTTGGAAGCCGGAGCAGCGAAGCTCAAAGAGATGGAAATTATGGCTTTCGACGAACAATGGCAAGAAGTCCGCATTCAGGGTGATTGGGCATACGAATGGGGAACGATGTCGGAACGAATGCGTCCGTTCTCCGGGGGAAATGAGATTACCTATCTCATGAATGTCGTGCGAATCCTGAACCGGCAGCCCGACGGAACGTGGAAGATTGCGCGTTCGATTTACAACGAAGCAAAACCGATGTCAGCGCCAACTGAGGAACCAAAGAAACCAGAAGCTCCTAAAGGAAACCCGTTGAAAGACTGATCTATCCCCGTTTGGTGGTTAACCTAGTGCGCAGAACTCACCGCACCCTTCCGGGCTATCGCTTTCTTCAGTAGGAAAACGAATGGGATACAAATCACGCAGACCAGGGCGAGGTACCGGAAATCGTCGACATATGAGAGCAGGGACGCCTGCTGCGACAACGTCTGATCCAGCACACCGAGTGCCCGTTCGCTGGATGTACGCAAAGCTGGCGCCGGTGCGGTTTGAAGGTAGCCTCCAATGCCGCTGAGTTGTTGCTGAACCAGCGGATTGTTGGGGTTGATGTTATGTACGAGATCGGCGCGATGAACCTGTTGGTGGCGGGCCAGCAACGTATTGATCATCGAAATTCCAATGCTGCCGCCGATATTACGGAGCAAGTTGTAAAGGCCGCTCGCGTTGCCGATCTGCTCGTTGGGAAGGCGCGCCATCGATGTGGTTGAAAGCGGCACGAATACGCAACCGGAACCGAATCCGCTCAAAATAACGGCCCACAGCAGCGTCCATTGCGAGATTCCCAAATTGATCTCCGAAAACCACAGGCTGCATCCGGCAAAGATGAGGAAACCGGAAGCAATGAGCCAACGGTTATCGATACGGCTGGTGAGGACGCCGATCATGGGCATAGCAATAATTGCGCCGAGGCCTCGCGGACTTACGGCAATTCCGGAATTGAGAGCCGTGTAACCCAGCAACTCCTGGTAGAACAGCGGCAACAGCGTCACCATGCCATAGATGACTGCGCCAAACATCGCGATTAACAGACATCCAATCGCGAAGTTGCGTTCGCGGAACACTCGCAGATTCACCAGCGGCTGATACTTGTTCCATTCATAAATGATGAAAGCAACGAATGAGATGACCAGCACTCCGGTGGCCCAGCGAATCCATGTGGCGCCAAACCAGTCGTCCTCCTGGCCCTTGTCGAGGATGATCTGCAGCGTCGCCAGCCAGATTGCCAGCAGACCGAATCCGATAGTGTCAATGCGCCCAGGCCGCGCTTTCCGAATGTAAACCGGATCGTGCACATAGCGAGTGATCATCACGATCGCGATGATGCCGATGGGAATGTTGATATAAAACGCCCAGCGCCAGGAGTACGTATCGGTCAACCACCCGCCCAGAGTTGGACCAAGTACCGGTGCGACAACAACTCCCAATCCGAACATCGCCATTGCGAGTCCGCGCTTGTTCGGAGGAAAACTCTCAAGCAGAATCGCCTGCGAGAGCGGCTGCAATGCTCCGCCTCCAGCTCCCTGAACGGCACGTGCAATCAGGATCATGCCGAGGCTGCTGGCTGCGCCGCACATGAACGACGAGATCGTGAAGATGATGATGCAAGTAATGAGGAACCGCTTGCGTCCAAAACGAAGCGAGAACCAACTGCTGGCCGGCAACACGACGGCGTTCGCGACCAGATAACTGGTCAATACCCACGTAGCTTCATCTACCGTAGCGGAAACGCTTCCGGCAATATACGGCAATGCGACCGATGCAATCGAGGTGTCCAGCACCTCCATGAATGTCGGCAGAATGACTGCGAGTGCAATCATCCATGGATTGATATCCCGGTCGTCCGGCGGCAATCGTCCTCCTGATTCATCGCAAAACGAGTGGATGAGTCTGGGGACGACTAAGTTGCAGAGATTGATGAAATGCGCTCACGATCCCTGTGAATTACTCACACGCATTGCGCAATCGAGTGTTGTGGATCCTTAACAAGCACTGCGCATTTCACGCCATCAATATCCCCGATGCCGGTCTTTGGGTCGAAGTATAACTTTACCGTTAACTCCGCAGCATCAGCAGCATCCAGATCACGATCAACAGCGCTGGAATAAACATGGGAGCAAAATGCCCCATCACCAGCGCGGCGCCTGTCGATTGCACGCTCGGCACTCCCACCAGGCTCCCGTTTGGAAAACTGCGGCGCAGCTTATACATCGTCCACATCCCGGCCATCACGGCGAGCCAGATCAAGCCGGCCGAGAGGATCGCCACAATCGGCAGCAACAGAATCAGCAGCGTTACCGTGCTCTCAAAGGCTTTCGAGTGCATCTGCGCCGGGCCATTCAGCGAAATCGCGTA